>NZ_VMSB01000001.1:3371733-3695644 GCF_009858245.1 Ornithinibacter aureus | reverse complement strand
TACATCGACCCCGGCTATCACGCGCTCGCCACCGGCCGCCCGGTCGCAACCTCGATCCCTGGCTGACCTCCGAGGAACTCATCGTTCCCCTGCTCCTCCACGGCGCCCGGACGCCCGACCCGCCGACGTGGCGGTCATCGAAGGCGTCATGGGGCTCTTCGACGGCCGGATCGGCACCGGCGGCTTCGCGTCGACGGCCCACTTGGCCACCCTCACCCGCAGCCCGGTGATCCTCGTCGCGGACATCTCCTCCGCCGCGCGCACGATCGCGGCGACGCTCCACGGTCTGCGCACCTTCGACCACTGTGTCCGACGTCGTCGGTGTCATCCTCAACAAGGCGGGATCGGTGCGCCACGCGCACGAAGTCCGCAGCAGCGTCGAGGCCATCGGCCTGCCGGTGCTGGGGGTCCTTCCGCGCGACGCGGGCGTGAGCGCCCCCTCGCCGTCACCTCGGCTTGATCCCGGCCGCGGAGCGCACCGACGCCGTCAGCGCGCTCGACCGCCTGGCCGAGCCAGACCGCCGAGTTGATCGACCTCGACCTGCTCCTTCACCTCGCCGGATGCGCGCCCGACCTGAGCGCCACCCCCGTGGTCACCGCCGTCGCGCCGTGCGGAGGGGGTCGCCACCCACGACAGTGCCACCACCCGCCCGGTCGTCGCCGTGGCCGGCGGTCGCTCCTTCACCTTCCGCTATGCCGAGACCGACGAACTCCTGCGGGCCAACGGCTGCGAGCCGGTTCTCTTCGACCCGGCGCTCGACACCTCGCTCCCGCCCGGGACCAGCGGGCTCTACCTCGGCGGCGGCTTCCCTGAGGCCCACGCTCCGGCCCTCTCCCGCAACACGGCCCTCACTGGTGCGGTCCGGGACGCGATCGCCTCCGGCATGCCGACCGTCGCCGAGTGCGCCGGCCTGATCTATCTCTGCGAGACCCTCGACGGGCACGACTTCGTCGGGGCAGTTCCCGCGCAGGCAGCGATGCACCCTCGCCTGACCCTGCAGTACCGCTCGGCTCGCACGACCGTCGACAGCATCCTCGGGCCGGCCGGAACGACGTCGCGCGGTCACGAATTCCACCGGACCCGCACGTCGCCGGGGGCCGGCACCACCGCTGCCTGGGAGCACGAGGAGGGCGTCGAGGGCTTCACCCTCGATCCAGCCAGCACCGGGCGCGCGACGTTGCACGCCTCCTATCTGCACACCCATTGGGCCGGGAACCCGTCCGTCCCAGCCGCTTTCGCCGCCGCAGTGCAGTCGTATGCCGCACAGCCGCCGGTTCTCGGCGCCACGTCCACGGTCCTCCCCCGGGTCGAGCGAGCGCCCGCGCTCCCCACGACGACCGACCCGACACCCTCGGCTGGACTGGACCACCACGGCGACGCCGAGGTCGGCCCTGGACTGGTCGACTTCGCGGTGAACGTCCGTGTCCCCACACCCCGGCCTGGCTCGCCACGACGCTGCGGGACGGCATCGGCGACCTCGCGGCATACCCCGTCGTCGACCCAGCCCGGACGGCCCTGGCCCGACGCCACGCCGTGCCTGAGGACATGGTCCTCCCCACCAGCGGCGGCGCCGAGGCCTTCACGCTGATCGCCCGTGCCATCCCCGGTCGGCGACCCCTCGTCGTGCACCCCCAGTTCACCGAGCCCGAGTCCGCGCTGCGCCGTGCCGGACGGGTGCCGGACCAGCACGTCCTGAGCGAGCGCGAGGGCTTCGTCCTGCACCCCGATCGAATCCCGGCCGACGCCGACCTGGTGATCATCGGGAATCCGACCAATCCGACGGGCGTGCTCCACCCCCGGTCGACCCTGGAAGCGTTGCGCGCGCCCGGACGGGTCCTCGTGATCGACGAGGCATTCATGGATGCCATTGTGGGAGGGGCCGATTCACTGATCTCTGCGGACCTGGACGGTGTCATCGTCGTTCGCTCGCTGACGAAGACGTGGGGGCTGGCCGGCCTGCGCGCGGGCTATGTGGTCGGCGACCCCTCACTCCTCCGACTCCTCGCCGAGCAGCAACCCCACTGGTCCGTGTCCTCGCTGGCGGCCCGCGCGAGCGTCGCCGTCTGCGCCCCCGCCGCCCGCGCAGAGGAAGCCGAGCTGGCCCGTGAAGCGGCGACCTGGCGGCATCACCTCGTCCGCGGGTTGCAGTCGCTGGGGCTCGCCCCCGTGCCCGGCGCCGCGCCCTTCGTGCTCGTCCGGGTCGGTCCCGGCGTCCATGGGTCCCTGCGTGAGCGTGGGTATGCCGTGCGGCGCGGCGACAGCTTCCCCGGGCTCGACCACGACTGGGTGCGTCTGGCCGTCCGCGACCCGCACACGACCGACGGACTCCTGCGTGAGTTGCAGTCCCTCCTCGGCGACACTGCTCCCGGTGGCTCGGAGCGTTCTCTGGAGCAGGCGGCGCCAGCGTCGACGGCGCCCCAGCGCGGCCCCGTCCCAGCCGCTCAGGCAGACAGAGAGCTCTCCGCATGACCCTGCGCCTCCCCCTGCCCGACGGCACGACGCCGCGCGTCCTGGTGCTGGAGCCGGGCCCGCGTGCGTCCGAGACGGTGCAGGCCCTGCTCGATCAAGGGGCACGTGTCGATGTGCGTTGTGCCGCACCGGATGCACGTCTCCGGGACCTGGCTGGTCGGCACCTCATCGCACTGCGCACGGACGCGGACCTCGACCTCTCCGCCTACGACGTCGTCCTGCGCGACCCGCTGCGCGAGCAGGGGGTCGAGCTCTCCCCCTCGTCCCCGTCCCCTGCCACCACCTCCGGCCACGTCGTCCTCGTCGGGGGCGGACCGGGCCCTCTCGGCCTGCTCACGCTCGCCGGGCTCGACGCGATCCGGAGCGCCGACGTGTTGGTGTGCGACCGGTTGGCCCCCTTGGCCGCGCTGGAGCAGGCACGCCCCGACGCCGAGGTCGTCCACGTCGGCAAGATCCCGCGAGGTGAATTCACGCCCCAGGAGCAGATCAACCAGATCCTCGTCGACCGGGCACTCGCCGGAAAGACCGTCGTGCGCCTCAAGGGTGGCGACAACTTCGTCTTCGGCCGCGGCGGCGAGGAGTGGAATGCCTGCGTCGAAGCCGGCCTGCCCGTCACGGTCATCCCGGGCGTCTCCTCCTCCATCGCCGTCCCCGGCCTGGCGGGCGTCCCCCTCACCCACCGCCACCTCACGCAGGGCTTCGTCGTCGTCTCCGGTCACGTCGCTCCGGACGACGCACGCAGTGACGTCGACTGGGATGCCCTCGCCCGTCTGGGACTGACCATCGTGGTCCTCATGGGCGTGGCTGCACTGCCGGTGATCGCCAAGCGCCTGATCAGTGCCGGCATGGATCCGTCGACCCCTGCTGCCTCCATCGCCGATGGCGGCATGACCTCGCAACGCCAGGTCCGCTCCACGCTGGCCGCGCTCCCGGGTGCAGCGGCGGAGCAGGACATCGGCGCCCCTGCGGTCACCGTCATCGGCCCCGCGGTGGCGGCCCTGCTGCCGCAGACGTCGGTCTGAGTCGGGCACGCGTGATGGGCACTGCGTGGGCGGGGCTGAGACTGGCCGTCGGGACACTGACGATGATTCCTGTCGGCTCACTCCCTCCCACCACGCGTCGCATCGGCGCGTGGGCAATGGCGCTGGCACCGATCGCGGCCCTGCCCCTCGGCCTGCTCGTCGCTGCAGTGGGTCGGCTCGGTCAGGCCGCGGCGATGCCCACCTCGATCACGGCGACCCTGTCGGTCGGGGCGCTGGCCCTGGCCACGCGCGCCATGCACGTCGACGGGCTGGCGGACACCGCTGACGGCATCGGCGCGGGCTGGGACCGTGAGCGCGCCCTGCGCGTCCTGCGCACCGGCGATGTCGGCCCGATGGGTGTGATGGCCCTGGTCGTGGTGGTCCTGCTCCAGATCGCTTCTGCCACAGCGCTGTTGTCGCTCACTCATGGCTGGTTGCTCGTCGGTGTCGCCGTCGTGGCCTCCAGAGTGGCTGCAACCCTCGGGTGCCTGCGTGTGCTCCCGACCGCGTCGGGCTCCTCCTTGGGTGCCGTCGTGGCTGGCACGGTGCCGGGCGTGGTCGGTGGCCCAGCCGTCGTGGTGACGGGCGCTGCGCTGACCGGAGCCACCGTGGTGGCCGGATTGCAGTGGTGGCAGGGGGTCGCCGCGATGGCGGCCCTCCTCGTCGCCGTGGCGTGGCTGCTCCGGAGTGCCGTGCGGGTCTTCGGGGGGATCAACGGAGACGTGCTCGGGGCATCGATCGAGGTCGGGACAGCTGCCCTGCTCGTGGCGCTGACGATCGGAGCCACGGCATGAGAACACTGATCACCGGGGGCATCCGCTCGGGGAAGTCCGCGATCGCCGAGAACCTCATGGGTGAGGGCACCACCTATGTCGCGACCTCTCCCTCACGCCCCGAGGACACCGATTGGGCTGCGCGGATCCAGGAGCACCGTCGCCGTCGACCCGCCTCCTGGCCGACGGTCGAGACGACGGATCTGCCGTCCGCCCTGACCGCCCTCAACGGGCCGGCCCTGGTCGACAGTCTGGGCGCCTGGTTGGTCGCGCTGCTCGACAGGTTGGATGCCTGGGATCAGCCGGTGGCCCAGTGGCGCGGGCGCCTCGACGACGAGGTGTCCGCACTGGTGTCGACCTGGTCGACCTGCTCGCACGACCTGGTCGCGGTGACCGACGAGGTCGGCTTCGGCGGGATCGCCGAGCACCGTTCGGCCCGGATCCATGCCGACGAACTGGGTCGGCTCAACCAGGCCATCGCCGGCGTCAGCGATCGCGTGTGGCTGGTCGTGGCCGGGCAGGTGCTCGTGGTCAAGGACTCCTCGTGAGGGTCGCCACCGGACTCCTCCTCGGGTATGCCGCGGATCGCCTGCTCGGCGACCCGCGCCACTTCCACCCGGTCGCCGGATTCGGGCGGATCGCGATGGCGCTCGAGGCGCACACCCATGCCCCGAGCCGCGTCCGAGGTGTGGTGCACGTCGGCGCGCTCGTCGGTGCGGCTACCGCTGCCGGGATGCTGGCCGATCATCTGGCCGGGCGAGTCGGCGATCCCGGCATGGGTCGCGACGTCGGTCGCGTCGCGATCACTGCTGTCGCCACCTGGGCCGTGCTGGGCGGCCGCTCACTCGAACGTGAGGCACTCACGATCCAGCGACAGCTCGCCGCCGGAGACCTCGACGCTGCGCGACGACAGGTGCGCAACCTCGTGGGTCGCGACCCCTCGCGCCTCTCGGCTGACGAGGTCGCCCGGGCCACCGTCGAGTCGGTCGCGGAGAACGGCGCCGATGCGCTGGTGGCGCCGCTGTGGTGGGGCGCGGTGGCGGGAGTGCCCGGCCTCGTGGCTTATCGCGCCATCAACACGCTCGATGCGATGATCGGTCACCGCTCCCCGCGCTATCGCGAGTTCGGTTGGGCCGCAGCCAGACTCGACGACGTGGCCAACTGGATCCCGGCCCGACTCACCGTGCTGAGCACCGCCGCAGCCACCGGCTCCGTGGCCGGTGTCCGCCGGGTGCTGATGACCGTCGCCCGGGACGCGCCCGCCCACCCGAGTCCGAATGCCGGACCGGTCGAGGCTGCCTTTGCGGCGGCGCTGGGTGTCTCGCTCGGGGGCTCCAACAGCTACGCCGGTATCGTCGAGGACCGCGGCCGCCTCGGCGACGGTCCCGCTGTCACCGTCGACGACCTGGGATCGGCAGTGCGACTCGAGCGGCGCATCGGGCTGATCGCACTCGGCGTCATCGTCGCCGCTCGTAGTGCGGCCGCTCGCCGTGTCGTCAGCCGCCGGCGCGCACGCCGAGCCAGGTGACGCAGCCCGCCACGTCAGCAGTCGTCACCAGACCAGTAGGTGGTGCCGGTCGGGACACCACGACGACCGGGACGTCGAGCTCGGCGGCAGCGTCGAGCTTGGCGCTGGTGTAGCCACCGCCGGAGTCCTTGGTGACCAGGACGTCGACCCGATGACGGCGCATCAGGTCCCGTTCCCCACCCACCGAGTAGGGCCCGCGGTCCAGGACCACCGTCCACCGTGGGGGTGCAGGCTCAGCCAGCGGTTCGACCACCCGGACGAGCACATCTCGCTCGGACCAGCGGGCGAAATGGGGCAGCGTCTGACGCCCGCTGGAGAGGAAGGGCCTGCTGCCCAGCGCTTGTGCGGCCACACGCGCTGCATCGAGGTCGGGGACCCAGGTCCACGTGTCGGAGTCCGGTCGCTCTGCCCAGCCGGGCCGGGCCAGGCGCGTCATTGGCAGACCGGTGCGGGCGCACGCCTGCATGGCATGAGCCGTCATCGTCGACGCGAACGGGTGGGTCGCATCGATCAGATGGGTGAAGCCATCCGAGCGCAGGGTCCGGACCAGGCCATCGACGCCGCCGAAGCCACCGACGCGGACCGAGCCCACCGGCATCCGCGGATGGGCGACGCGGCCGGCGAGCGAGGACACGAAGTCGACCCCGGCGCTCTGCAACGCCACGGCCAGGGCACGTGCCTCAGCCGTGCCGCCCAGCACCAGAACCCGCATTCGGCGATGCTAACGCGCCCAGACCGACCGCCCGGGCGCCGCCCTTGGCAGAATCGGCCCATGCCCCTCGAACTGGACCGTGACAGCGCGTGGCTGAGCCGCGAGGACCTCGACCAGGCCCGCGACAAGCTGCCGATCCTCTATGTCGACCTCGTCCCCGTGCGGGTCGACGACCGCGGACAGGTGACGGCGATCGGCCTGCTGCTGCGGGTCAGTGACGACGGGCGGATCATGCGCGAGCTCGTCTCGGGCCGCGTCCTGCACCACGAGCGCTTGCGCGACGCGATCCTGCGGCACGTGGAGAAGGACCTGGGGCCGATGGCCCTGCCGCGCGTGCCCGTGAGTCCGCAGCCCTTCACGATCGCCGAGTACTTCCCCACTCCGGGCGTCACGCCCTTCCACGACCCGCGCCAGCACGCGGTGTCCTTGGCCTATGTCGTTCCGGTGACCGGTGACTGTGCCCCGCAGCAGGACGCCCTCGACCTCGCCTGGATCACGCCGGACGAGGCGCGCGACCCGCTGCTGTTGGCCGAGCTCGACCGCGGGCATGACGTGCTGCTCCGCCAGGCCCTCGCCCACCTCGGCTTCGCCGTCTGACGCCCGCTCCGGACGCCCGAGCGGGGATCAGGCCTGCTTGCCGCGGTTGAACGTGTCGACCGTGCGCGTCATGTCGTGGTGGTCGCGGGAGGCGGCCTCCTCCGGCGTCGGGGCGGTGCCGCCCAGGCGCGCGGGGAGATAGCGCAGGTCGGTGCCGGTCAGCTGCGGATAGGCCTCCTGCTGGGCCAGGAGTTGCTCGGACATCCGCTCCCGCAGGACCTCGGTCACCTCGGCCGGGCAAGGGAAGGCATCTCTCGCGAACCTCGCGATTCCCTCATGGAGAGAAAAGGTCGAGGGGGGTCAGCCGGTGAACTCGTCCCGGGTGCGGTTCATGTCGTGGTGGTCGGCGGCGTGGGCCTGCTCCGGGGTCGGCGCGAGCCCACCGAGCCGCGCCGGGACGTAGCGCAGGTCCTCGCCGTGCAGCGTCGGATAGGCCGCCTGCTGCGCGTCGAGCTGCACCTGCATGGCCGCGCGCAACCGCTCGTTGGCGGCGTTGACGTCCTCGCGGCGGGCGATCTCGAGCGGCGCGCCCACGGTGATGCTGACCGGGATGCGCGAGCCCGGCCGCATGTGCTTGGGCAGGTTCTTGGTCCACACCCGCTGCCCGCCCCAGATGGTCACGGGCAGCACCGGCACACCGGCCACCTGCGCCATCTTCACCGCGCCGGGCTTGAACTCCTTGAGCTCGAACGAGCGTGACATCGTCGCCTCGGGGAACACCCCGACGATCTCCCCCGCCCGCAGCGCCCGGATCGCGGCCGCGAACGCCTCGCCACCCTTGTGCCGGTCGACGGGGATGTGCCCCATCCCGCGCATCAGCGGGCCGGTGACGTTGTGCGAGAACACCGACTTCTTCGCCATGAACCGCACGTAGCGGCGGTTCGGCCACGCCGGCAGCCCCGCGTACATGAAGTCGAGGTAGGACGTGTGGTTGATGGCCATGATGGCCCCACCCTGCGCGGGCACGTGCTCCTGACCCGTGATGGTGAAACGCGTTCCCTGGACGAAGAACAGCGCCCTGACGGCCGAGATGACGGGCCGGTACACCGGTTCTTTCATGGGGCCAAGACTAGGCCAGAGGACACGCATCGTGGATGCCGTGCCTCGCCCCGGCGGGACACGGCACCTCGTCGCGTCGGATGCCGTCGCGCCACGTGGCCGGATGCCGGGTCACCGCCCCCGGTCTGGGATGATGGCGCCCATGACCGAGTCCTTCCTGCCATCTCGCGCTGCCTCCGTTCCGGACAAGCCGTCCCTCGACGGCCTCGAGGACAAGTGGGCGGCCGTATGGCAGGAGCAGGACACCTACGCCTTCGACCGCGAGGCGGCCCTCGCCGGCCCCCGCGAGGCGGTCTTCGCCATCGACACTCCGCCGCCCACGGCATCCGGATCACTGCACATGGGGCACGTGTTCAGCTACACGCACACCGACTGCGTGGCCCGGTACAAGCGGATGGCCGGGTTCAACGTCTTCTACCCGATCGGCTGGGACGACAACGGGCTGCCCACCGAGAAGCGGGTGCAGAACTACTACGGCGTGCGTGGTGACGCCGCCCTGCACTACGACCCCGAGTTCGTGCCGCCCTTCCGCGGCGATGCACGCAGCACCAAGGCCGCCGACGAGATGCCGGTGTCGCGGCAGAACTTCATCGAGCTCTGCGACGAGCTGACCGTGCGGGACGAGGAGGCCTTCGAGTCCCTCTTCCGTCGCATCGGTCACAGCTACGACTGGTCGATCACCTACCGCACGATCGACGACCACTCCCGGGCCACCGCCCAGCAGGCGTTCCTGCGCAACCTCGCCCGCGGCGAGGCCTACCAGGCCGAGGCGCCGGGCCTGTGGGACGTCACGTTCCAGACGGCCGTCGCCCAGGCCGAGCTCGAGGCCCGCGACTACCCCGGGCACTACCACCGGGTGGCCTTCCACGGCCCCAACGGCCCGGTGCACATCGAGACCACCCGCCCCGAGCTCATCCCGAGCTGTGTGGCCCTGATCGCCCACCCCGACGACGAGCGCTTTCAAGGCCTGTTCGGCACGACGGTGACGACCCCCGTGTTCGGTGTCGAGGTCCCCGTGCTCGCCCACCCGGGCGCCGAGATGGACAAGGGCGCCGGCATCGCGATGTGCTGCACCTTCGGTGACCTCACCGACGTCATCTGGTGGCGTGAGCTGCAGCTGCCGACCCGCTCGGTCATCACCCGCAGCGGCCGCCTCCAGGGCGAGACCCCTGCCTGGCTCGAGGGCACGCCCGGCGAGGCCTTCTACGCCGAGCAGCTCGCGGGCAAGACCCCCTTCGGGGCCCGGGCCGCGCTCGTCGACGCACTGCGCGAGTCCGGTGACCTCGACGGCGAGCCGAAGCCGACCCAGCGGATGGCGAACTTCTACGAGCGCGGTGAGAAGCCGCTCGAGATCGTCACCTCGCGCCAGTGGTACATCCGCAACGGCGGCCGCGACGCCGAGCTGAACGCGGCCCTGATCGCCCGCGGCGAGGAGATCGACTTCCACCCCGCGTTCATGCGCAGCCGCTACGCCAACTGGGTCAGCGGGCTCAACGGTGACTGGCTGGTCTCCCGCCAGCGCTTCTTCGGTGTGCCGATCCCCGTCTGGTACCCCCTCGACGCCGACGGCGAGCCGGTCTACGACACTCCGATCGTCCCGGACGAGAGCTCCCTGCCGGTCGACCCCGCGGCCAACCCCCCGGCCGGCTACACCGAGGACCAGCGCGGCGTGCCCGGCGGCTTCGTCGGCGACCCCGACGTGCTCGACACCTGGGCCACGTCCTCGCTCAGCCCGCAGATCGCCGGTGGCTGGCGCAACGCCGACGGCACCGGCACGGACCCGCTGTTCGACAAGGTCTTCCCGATGGACGTGCGCCCCCAGGGTCACGACATCATCCGCACGTGGCTGTTCTCCACGGTCGTGCGCGCCCACTTCGAGCACGGCAGCGTGCCGTGGACCGACGCGGCGATCAGCGGCTGGATCCTCGACCCCGACCGCAAGAAGATGAGCAAGTCCCGCGGCAACGTCGTCACCCCCGAGGACCTGCTCAAGGAGCACAGCGCGGATGCCGTGCGCTACTGGGCGGCCAGCGGTCGCCTGGGCACGGACGCCGCCTACGACACCGGCCAGATCAAGGTCGGCCGCCGCCTCGCGATCAAGGTGCTCAACGCGAGCAAGTTCGCGCTGTCGTTCGGGTCGGTCGAGGGCGACCTCGCGGCGCAGGTGACCGAGCCGATCGACCTGTCGCTTCTCGCGGGCCTGCGTGACGTCGTGGCCAAGGCCACCGCGGGTTTCGAGGCCTGGGACTTCACCCGTGCCCTCGAGGTCACCGAGCAGTGGTTCTGGTCGTTCTGCGACGACTACCTCGAGCTCGTCAAGGACCGCGCCTACGGCGCTCAGGGTGAGGCCACCGCGTCATCCGCCCGCGCGACGCTGCGGATCAGCCTCGACGTCGTCCTGCGGTTGTTCGCGCCGGTCCTGCCCTACGTCACCGAGGAGGTCTGGTCCTGGACCCACGACGGGTCGGTGCACCGCGCCTCGTGGCCGACGGTCGACGAGGTGCCCGGCAGCGGCGACCCGGCCGTGGTCGGGTCGGTGGGTGCCGCCACGGCCCGGACCAGGCCGCCTCGTCGAGGGCGAATCGCGCCAAGGTCAGCCCCTCGACTGCAGCTCGGCCGCATCACAGGCCGGCTCCGGGTCGCTCACCGGGCGGCTCGAATCGTCGGCAGCCGACCGGCGCTGGCGACGCCGCTCGCGCATCGTGCCGAGAACGAACCCGAGGGCTCCTGCGCCGAGTGCTGCCTGCAGCGCGAACAGTCCGGACTCGACCTCGCCGCTCGAGGGCTCGAAGATCGGCTGGAACCACGGGGT
This sequence comes from Ornithinibacter aureus, assembly GCF_009858245.1. Lineage (NCBI taxonomy): Bacteria > Bacillati > Actinomycetota > Actinomycetes > Micrococcales > Intrasporangiaceae > Ornithinibacter > Ornithinibacter aureus. Next base: position 3,684,671 of record NZ_VMSB01000001.1, on the reverse strand, counting down.
GTAGCCGGGGTGGTTCTCCTCGATGTGGGTGGTGGCCGCCGAGTCGGTGCCGATGAAGGTCTCGCCATCGCCGGTGCTCTGGCGGGTGCCGAGGACCATCGCGACCGCGAAGAGGGCGACGATCGCCAGGAGGATGGCCAGGGTGCTCGCGTGCTTACGCATGTATGGCCTCATCGACCTTGGTGCCGGCGTGGTCCCGGCGGCGCGAGAACACCCCGAGAGCGGAGAGTTCTGGGCCGGCCCAACTGCGCAGGGCCTTGAAGATGAGGACGCCGACGAGGCCTTCAATGACGGCCAACGGCACTTGGGTGATCGCGAAGATGCCGAGGAAGGCCGACCACGCGCCGACGAAGCCGTTCTGGCCCGGGAAGGCCAGCGCGAGTTGGGTGGCGGTCATGACGTAGGTCGCGAGGTTGGCCAACGCCATGGCCGCGAAGATGCGGACCGAGAAGGGAGCGCGACCGAGCAGGCGGAACGCGGCATACCCGACCCACGGGCCGACGACCGCCATCGAGAAGACATTGGCCCCGAGGGTGGTCAGACCGCCATGGGCGAGCAGGAGGGCTTGGAAGAGCAGGACGATCGTCCCCAGGGCCGCCATCACCGGGGGCCGGAAGATCACCGCCCCCAGTCCGGTGCCCGTCGGGTGGGACGATGAGCCCGTCACCGAGGGCAACTTGATCGCGGAGAGGACGAAGGTGAAGGCCCCCGCGGCACCGAGCAACAATTTGGCCTCGGGGTGCTCCTTGATGGTGCGGCTGATCGCCCGGGTGCCATGGATGACGAAGGGGGCCGCGACGGCTGTCCACGCTGCCGCATGAAGTGGGGGCAGGAAGCCCTCGGCAATGTGCATTGCTGCACCTTCCTCGGGATGACGCGCCCGATCAGACGTGACGCGCGGCGCCGATCGGCGGCACGCGACATCCACAGGAGTTCCTGACTCGCCGATGGCTCAGCTCACAGTGGCGCGACCGTCCCGGATTTGCACCGGGTTCCTCACGCAGATGGTGCTCGGCAGGCTACACCAGCGAGGCGTCCGGTCGCCCCTCCCCGGCGGGCCGAGGCGGTCGGCTCGAATACAGGTGGGACTCCACGAAGTCCTCCGCCGACAGGGCCCAGCCGACGATGATGACCGCGGCCTGGGTCAGGCCCGCGGCCTCGACCTGGTCGGCGATGTCGGCGAGGGTGCCGCGCAGGATCAGTTCCTCGGGCTGGGTGACCTGCGAGCCGACGACGACCGGGCAGTTGGCCCCGTAGTGGGCACTGAGCTCATCGGCCAGCCGCCGGGTGTGTCGGATCGCCAGGTGCAGGACGAGGGTGGCATTGGTCGCGGCGAAGGCCGCCAGGGTCTCCCCCGGCGGCATCGTGGTCGAGTCCTTCTGCGCGCGCGTCAGGACGACCGACTGGGCCACCTCGGGCACCGTCAGTTCACGCCCGATGAGCGCGGCCGTCGCGGCATAGGCCGGCACGCCCGGGGTGAGGTCCCAGGGCACCCCTGCGGCGTCGAGACGGCGCGTCTGCTCGGCGATCGCCGAGTAGATCGACGGGTCTCCCGAGCACAGCCGGGCGACGTCATGACCGGCGTCGTGGGCGGCGACGAGGGTGGCCGTGATGGCGTCGAGATTGAGGTATGCCGTGTCGATGAGTTCGGTCTCCGGCCCGCAGTGCGAGAGGACCTCGTCGTCGATGTAGGTGCCGGCATAGAGGCAGATCGGACTCTCCTGCAGCAGGCGGACGGCGCGCAGGGTGAGCAGGTCGGCGGCACCGGGACCGGCCCCGATGAAATGAACGGTCATGACATTCCTTGCTCGTGGGGCGGGGCGGGTTTCTGGGCGCTCCACTGGACGATCGCGCGGGCCGGGGTCCACGACAGGTGCGGACCCAGCGGCGTCGCGTGCTCGACACTCAGCCTGGTCAGGTGGCCTCCGTGGCGCTGGTGGGCAGCGACGAGGACGGATTCGGCCGAGAGCGTGACGGCGTGCGCGACAAGACGTCCGCCCGGACGGAGGCGACCCCACGCCAGGTCGGCGAGTTCGCTCGTGAGACCGCCGCCAACGAAGACCGCGTCCGGGTCGGGCAGCGCGTCGAGGACGGACGCCCCTTCCGGGGAGAGGGCCCCGTGGTCGGCCTCGACCACCTCGACCTCTCGCGGCACCCCGAGACGTGCAGCGTTGGCGCGGATCCGGGCGGCACGACCGGGGTCGCGCTCGAGGGCCACCGCTCGCGCGCAGCGGGCCGCCAGTGCCCATTCGATCGCGACCGCACCCGAGCCGGCGCCGAGGTCCCAGAGAGTGGCCCCAGGTGTCGGACGCAAATGGGCCAGCGCGCTCGCGCGCACGTCACGCTTGGTGATCTGTCCGTCGTGATCGAAGGCCTCTTCTGGGCGTCCGGGGGCGGGGCCCGAGGACGAGCGGGCGGCCGCGAGGTCGTCCACCTCGACGGCGAGCACGACCAGATCAGGAGTGGGCTCGACCTCCCAGTCCCGTGCAGCGCCGGATCGGCTGCCCTCCTTGGGCCCTCCGAGGTGCCACCACGCCGTGAGCCGCGAACTGCCACAGCCCTCTTGGACGAGAAGGGCGGCGACCTCGGCGGGGGTCGAGCCATCGGAGCACAGGACGACGAGACGTGCACGCGGGTCGAGGTGACGGCGGAGTCGATCGACAGAGCGCCCGACGAGGGTCACGACCGTCGTCTCCTCGGCGGGCCAACCCATCCGCGCCCGCGCCAGGGTCTCCGAGGACAGCGAAGGGTGGACCCGGACCGTCTCCCGGCCGAACAGGTCGATGAGGGTGCTCGCGACCCCCGAGCGCAGCGGGTCACCACTGGCGAGCACGACGACGCCCTCGGTGCCGATCTGCTCGAACAGTGCTGGCAGTTGGGCGCGCATCGGTGTGGGCCATGGTGTGCGGATCTGACCCTCGATCTCGGGGACCAGGGCCAGGTGTCGGGCGCCACCGACAAGGTGCCGCGAACGGCATACGAGATCCTGCTCGCGGGCGGGCACGGACGCCCAGCCCGCATCCTCGATGCCCACGACCTCGATCACGCGCGACAGCCTACGTGCGATGAGACATCGACCTCGCCGGACCCGGGGTGGGCGATGTGGGAGGATGCGGGGCGACGCAGGGCGAGGAATACCGGTGCAACTCCGGAGCGGTCCCGCCACTGTGACCGCTCGCCGCGTGACGTGGAGACCGGAAGCCAGGACGTCCTCCTGCGTCACGCCGCCCCGGGACCCCGAGGCGGCCGAATCGGCCGGTGAGCGTGGTCACTCACCAGGAGGAGCGCCGTGTCCAACTACCCCTTCGCCGCCATCGTCGGTGCCGACGAGATGGCCCTCGCCCTCGTCCTCACCACGGTCTCCCCCGAGGTCGGCGGCGTGCTCGTGCGCGGCGAGAAGGGCACCGCGAAGTCCACGATGGTGCGCGCTCTGGCCGAGATCCTGCCCCGCCAGGCGGTCGTCCACGGATGTCGCTTCGGCTGCGACCCACGGTCGCCCGCCGCCGACTGCCCCGACGGGCCACACACCGACGCCGCATCGACGACCCGCCCAGCTCGTCTGGTCGAACTCCCGGTGGGTGCCACCGAGGATCGCGTCATCGGCTCCCTCGACCTCAGCAAGGCCCTCGGTCACGGTGAAACGGCTTTCGAGCCGGGGCTGCTCGCCCAGGCGCACCGTGGTCTGCTCTATGTCGACGAGGTCAACCTCCTGCACGACCATCTCGTCGACCTGCTCCTCGACGCCGCTGCCATGGGCCGCAACACCGTCGAGCGCGACGGGGTGTCGGTGTCCCACCCTGCCCGCATCGTCCTGATCGGCACCATGAACCCGGAGGAGGGCGAGCTTCGCCCGCAGTTGCTCGACCGCTTCGGCCTGACCGTCGAGGTGAAGGCCAGCCGCGACCCAGCGCAGCGTGCGGACGTGGTCCGTCGGCGGCTCGCCTTCGATGAGGATCCGGTCGCCTTCCAGACCTCGTATGCCGTGGCGCAGGCCGATGTGGCCGCCCGGATCGCGTCCGCCCAGGAGGCCCTGCGTCGCGTGCGTCTGAGTGACTGGGCGCTGGACAAGATCGCCACGGTCTGCGCCGGCTTCGAGGTCGACGGGATGCGTGCCGACATCGTGACCGCGAGGGCTGCGGTGGCCCACGCGGCGTGGGAGGGGCGCACCGACGTCACCCGGGAGGACATCCGCACCGCCGCCAAACTCGCTCTCCCCCACCGACGTCGGCGTGCACCCTTCGACGCGCCGGGACTGGACGAGGACCTGCTCGATCGCCTGCTCGGCGACGACGAGCCGCCGCCTCCGGAGGACCCCCAGGACCCTCAGGATGAAGACCCTCACCTGCCCGACGAGCCGGACCGGCCCGAGCGCCCGAAGGAGCCTTCCGACGAGACGGACACCGCGGACGACGACTCGGGCGACCCCATGACGACGCCGTCGGCGCAGGACTGCGACGAGGGAGCGCAGGACGCCCGCGATCAGCGCTCCGACTGCACACCGCCGGACCCCACCGACACGGAGAGCGGCGGAGAGGTCTCCGAGACCGACCCGCCGGCGCCCGTCCAGGGCGTGGCGGCAGCACACGAGCCGTACCGCATTCGTCGCCTCAGTGTGCGGGGCACGGGGTCGGGAGCGGCCGGCAAACGCAGCCGGGCGATCACGACCTGGGGCAGGACGGTCGGATCGAGCCGCGAGCGCACGGGCCGGGTCCATCTGACCGCCACCATCACGGCCGCTGCCCGAGAGCGAGGCGCCCGCGCCACCGGGACGACCGGGACGACCGGGACGACCGGGACGACCGGGACGAGCCGACTGGAGATCCGGGCGAGCGACCTCCGCTCGGCGATCACCCAGGGCAAGGAGTCCAACCTCGTGCTGCTGCTCGTCGACGCCTCCGGGTCGATGGCTGCCCGGTCTCGGATGGCCGAGGTCAAGACGGCCGTCCTGTCGCTGCTCATGGACGCCTACCAGCGACGCGATCGCGTGGGCCTGGTGACCTTCCGAGGCACCGGTGCCGACCTCGCGTTGCCGCCGACCTCCTCGGTCGAGGCGGCCGCCGCCTGCCTGGCCGAACTCCCCCACGGCGGGCGCACGCCCCTGGCCGAGGGTCTCGCCACGGCCGCGAAGACCCTTGGGCTGGAGCGCATCAGGGACCCACGTCGACGGGCGCTGCTCGTGCTCGTCACCGACGGACGCGCCACGGCGGGCGTCGATGCGTTGGGCAGAGCACAGCGCATCGCCGACCAGTGGGGGCACGTCGCCGTCGACAGCGTCGTGATCGACTGCGAGTCCGGCCGCTTCCGGATGGGTCTGGCCAGGGACCTCGCCGACCGGATGGGCGCAGAGCACGTGCCCCTCGAAGACATCGCCGCCGATCACCTCGTGGCGCTCATCAATGACAGGAGGGCCGCCTGATGGCCAAGGGAGTGACACCGGTGCAGGCTGCGGACGGCCTCACCACCCGACAGCGCCGCAACAGTCCGCTCGTCATCGTCCACGGTGGCGCCGGGAAGGGGAAGTCGACGGCGGCCTTCGGCCTGGCCCTGCGCGGCTGGAACCAGGGGTGGTCGATCGGCGTGTTCCAGTTCGTGAAGTCGGCCAAGTGGCGCATCGGTGAGCAGGCAGCGCTGGCTGCTCTCGACGACGTGAACCGCAGCACCGGCCAGGGCGGCCCGATCGAGTGGCACAAGATGGGCTCGGGCTGGTCGTGGTCACGCAAGGCCGGCACCGAGGAGGACCATGCCGAGGCCGCCCGTGAGGGCTGGGAAGAGATCAAGCGTCGCCTCGCCGACGAGACCCACACCCTCTATGTCCTCGACGAGTTCACCTACCTGCTCACGTGGGGTTGGCTCGACATCGACGACGTCGTCGACTCCCTGACCGACCGCCCCGGCTACCAGCACGTGGTCATCACCGGCCGCGATCCACACCCCCGCCTCCTCGAGATCGCGGACGTCGCCACCGAGATGACCAAGATCGCCCACCCGTTCGACAAGGGCCAGAAGGGCCAGAAGGGCATCGAGTGGTGACACCGACCCCCCTGCCCCGGGTCGTCATCGCGGCACCTGCGTCGGGTCAGGGCAAGACCACGATCGCCGTCGGGATCATGGCTGCCCTGAGCCGGGCTGGGCACGCTGTCGCGCCGGCCAAGGTCGGCCCGGACTACATCGACCCCGGCTATCACGCGCTCGCCACCGGCCGCCCCGGTCGCAACCTCGATCCCTGGCTGACCTCCGAGGAACTCATCGTTCCCCTGCTCCTCCACGGCGCCCGGACGCCCGACCCCGCCGACGTGGCGGTCATCGAAGGCGTCATGGGGCTCTTCGACGGCCGGATCGGCACCGGCGGCTTCGCGTCGACGGCCCACTTGGCCACCCTCACCCGCAGCCCGGTGATCCTCGTCGCGGACATCTCCTCCGCCGCGCGCACGATCGCGGCGACGCTCCACGGTCTGCGCACCTTCGACCACTGTGTCGACGTCGTCGGTGTCATCCTCAACAAGGCGGGATCGGTGCGCCACGCGCACGAAGTCCGCAGCAGCGTCGAGGCCATCGGCCTGCCGGTGCTGGGGGTCCTTCCGCGCGACGCGGGCGTGAGCGCCCCCTCCCGTCACCTCGGCTTGATCCCGGCCGCGGAGCGCACCGACGCCGTCAGCGCGCTCGACCGCCTGGCCGAGCAGACCGCCGAGTTGATCGACCTCGACCTGCTCCTTCACCTCGCCGGATGCGCGCCCGACCTGAGCGCCACCCCGTGGTCACCGCCGTCGCGCCGTGCGGAGGGGGTCGCCACCCACGACAGTGCCACCACCCGCCCGGTCGTCGCCGTGGCCGGCGGTCGCTCCTTCACCTTCCGCTATGCCGAGACCGACGAACTCCTGCGGGCCAACGGCTGCGAGCCGGTTCTCTTCGACCCGGCGCTCGACACCTCGCTCCCGCCCGGGACCAGCGGGCTCTACCTCGGCGGCGGCTTCCCTGAGGCCCACGCTCCGGCCCTCTCCCGCAACACGGCCCTCACTGGTGCGGTCCGGGACGCGATCGCCTCCGGCATGCCGACCGTCGCCGAGTGCGCCGGCCTGATCTATCTCTGCGAGACCCTCGACGGGCACGACTTCGTCGGGGCAGTTCCCGCGCAGGCAGCGATGCACCCTCGCCTGACCCTGCAGTACCGCTCGGCTCGCACGACCGTCGACAGCATCCTCGGGCCGGCCGGAACGACGTCGCGCGGTCACGAATTCCACCGGACCCGCACGTCGCCGGGGGCCGGCACCACCGCTGCCTGGGAGCACGAGGAGGGCGTCGAGGGCTTCACCCTCGATCCAGCCAGCACCGGGCGCGCGACGTTGCACGCCTCCTATCTGCACACCCATTGGGCCGGGAACCCGTCCGTCCCAGCCGCTTTCGCCGCCGCAGTGCAGTCGTATGCCGCACAGCCGCCGGTTCTCGGCGCCACGTCCACGGTCCTCCCCCGGGTCGAGCGAGCGCCCGCGCTCCCCACGACGACCGACCCGACACCCTCGGCTGGACTGGACCACCACGGCGACGCCGAGGTCGGCCCTGGACTGGTCGACTTCGCGGTGAACGTCCGTGTCCCCACACCCCCGGCCTGGCTCGCCACGACGCTGCGGGACGGCATCGGCGACCTCGCGGCATACCCCGTCGTCGACCCAGCCCGGACGGCCCTGGCCCGACGCCACGCCGTGCCTGAGGACATGGTCCTCCCCACCAGCGGCGGCGCCGAGGCCTTCACGCTGATCGCCCGTGCCATCCCCGGTCGGCGACCCCTCGTCGTGCACCCCCAGTTCACCGAGCCCGAGTCCGCGCTGCGCCGTGCCGGACGGGTGCCGGACCAGCACGTCCTGAGCGAGCGCGAGGGCTTCGTCCTGCACCCCGATCGAATCCCGGCCGACGCCGACCTGGTGATCATCGGGAATCCGACCAATCCGACGGGCGTGCTCCACCCCCGGTCGACCCTGGAAGCGTTGCGCGCGCCCGGACGGGTCCTCGTGATCGACGAGGCATTCATGGATGCCATTGTGGGAGGGGCCGATTCACTGATCTCTGCGGACCTGGACGGTGTCATCGTCGTTCGCTCGCTGACGAAGACGTGGGGGCTGGCCGGCCTGCGCGCGGGCTATGTGGTCGGCGACCCCTCACTCCTCCGACTCCTCGCCGAGCAGCAACCCCACTGGTCCGTGTCCTCGCTGGCGGCCCGCGCGAGCGTCGCCGTCTGCGCCCCCGCCGCCCGCGCAGAGGAAGCCGAGCTGGCCCGTGAAGCGGCGACCTGGCGGCATCACCTCGTCCGCGGGTTGCAGTCGCTGGGGCTCGCCCCCGTGCCCGGCGCCGCGCCCTTCGTGCTCGTCCGGGTCGGTCCCGGCGTCCATGGGTCCCTGCGTGAGCGTGGGTATGCCGTGCGGCGCGGCGACAGCTTCCCCGGGCTCGACCACGACTGGGTGCGTCTGGCCGTCCGCGACCCGCACACGACCGACGGACTCCTGCGTGAGTTGCAGTCCCTCCTCGGCGACACTGCTCCCGGTGGCTCGGAGCGTTCTCTGGAGCAGGCGGCGCCAGCGTCGACGGCGCCCCAGCGCGGCCCCGTCCCAGCCGCTCAGGCAGACAGAGAGCTCTCCGCATGACCCTGCGCCTCCCCCTGCCCGACGGCACGACGCCGCGCGTCCTGGTGCTGGAGCCGGGCCCGCGTGCGTCCGAGACGGTGCAGGCCCTGCTCGATCAAGGGGCACGTGTCGATGTGCGTTGTGCCGCACCGGATGCACGTCTCCGGGACCTGGCTGGTCGGCACCTCATCGCACTGCGCACGGACGCGGACCTCGACCTCTCCGCCTACGACGTCGTCCTGCGCGACCCGCTGCGCGAGCAGGGGGTCGAGCTCTCCCCCTCGTCCCCGTCCCCTGCCACCACCTCCGGCCACGTCGTCCTCGTCGGGGGCGGACCGGGCCCTCTCGGCCTGCTCACGCTCGCCGGGCTCGACGCGATCCGGAGCGCCGACGTGTTGGTGTGCGACCGGTTGGCCCCCTTGGCCGCGCTGGAGCAGGCACGCCCCGACGCCGAGGTCGTCCACGTCGGCAAGATCCCGCGAGGTGAATTCACGCCCCAGGAGCAGATCAACCAGATCCTCGTCGACCGGGCACTCGCCGGAAAGACCGTCGTGCGCCTCAAGGGTGGCGACAACTTCGTCTTCGGCCGCGGCGGCGAGGAGTGGAATGCCTGCGTCGAAGCCGGCCTGCCCGTCACGGTCATCCCGGGCGTCTCCTCCTCCATCGCCGTCCCCGGCCTGGCGGGCGTCCCCCTCACCCACCGCCACCTCACGCAGGGCTTCGTCGTCGTCTCCGGTCACGTCGCTCCGGACGACGCACGCAGTGACGTCGACTGGGATGCCCTCGCCCGTCTGGGACTGACCATCGTGGTCCTCATGGGCGTGGCTGCACTGCCGGTGATCGCCAAGCGCCTGATCAGTGCCGGCATGGATCCGTCGACCCCTGCTGCCTCCATCGCCGATGGCGGCATGACCTCGCAACGCCAGGTCCGCTCCACGCTGGCCGCGCTCCCGGGTGCAGCGGCGGAGCAGGACATCGGCGCCCCTGCGGTCACCGTCATCGGCCCCGCGGTGGCGGCCCTGCTGCCGCAGACGTCGGTCTGAGTCGGGCACGCGTGATGGGCACTGCGTGGGCGGGGCTGAGACTGGCCGTCGGGACACTGACGATGATTCCTGTCGGCTCACTCCCTCCCACCACGCGTCGCATCGGCGCGTGGGCAATGGCGCTGGCACCGATCGCGGCCCTGCCCCTCGGCCTGCTCGTCGCTGCAGTGGGTCGGCTCGGTCAGGCCGCGGCGATGCCCACCTCGATCACGGCGACCCTGTCGGTCGGGGCGCTGGCCCTGGCCACGCGCGCCATGCACGTCGACGGGCTGGCGGACACCGCTGACGGCATCGGCGCGGGCTGGGACCGTGAGCGCGCCCTGCGCGTCCTGCGCACCGGCGATGTCGGCCCGATGGGTGTGATGGCCCTGGTCGTGGTGGTCCTGCTCCAGATCGCTTCTGCCACAGCGCTGTTGTCGCTCACTCATGGCTGGTTGCTCGTCGGTGTCGCCGTCGTGGCCTCCAGAGTGGCTGCAACCCTCGGGTGCCTGCGTGTGCTCCCGACCGCGTCGGGCTCCTCCTTGGGTGCCGTCGTGGCTGGCACGGTGCCGGGCGTGGTCGGTGGCCCAGCCGTCGTGGTGACGGGCGCTGCGCTGACCGGAGCCACCGTGGTGGCCGGATTGCAGTGGTGGCAGGGGGTCGCCGCGATGGCGGCCCTCCTCGTCGCCGTGGCGTGGCTGCTCCGGAGTGCCGTGCGGGTCTTCGGGGGGATCAACGGAGACGTGCTCGGGGCATCGATCGAGGTCGGGACAGCTGCCCTGCTCGTGGCGCTGACGATCGGAGCCACGGCATGAGAACACTGATCACCGGGGGCATCCGCTCGGGGAAGTCCGCGATCGCCGAGAACCTCATGGGTGAGGGCACCACCTATGTCGCGACCTCTCCCTCACGCCCCGAGGACACCGATTGGGCTGCGCGGATCCAGGAGCACCGTCGCCGTCGACCCGCCTCCTGGCCGACGGTCGAGACGACGGATCTGCCGTCCGCCCTGACCGCCCTCAACGGGCCGGCCCTGGTCGACAGTCTGGGCGCCTGGTTGGTCGCGCTGCTCGACAGGTTGGATGCCTGGGATCAGCCGGTGGCCCAGTGGCGCGGGCGCCTCGACGACGAGGTGTCCGCACTGGTGTCGACCTGGTCGACCTGCTCGCACGACCTGGTCGCGGTGACCGACGAGGTCGGCTTCGGCGGGATCGCCGAGCACCGTTCGGCCCGGATCCATGCCGACGAACTGGGTCGGCTCAACCAGGCCATCGCCGGCGTCAGCGATCGCGTGTGGCTGGTCGTGGCCGGGCAGGTGCTCGTGGTCAAGGACTCCTCGTGAGGGTCGCCACCGGACTCCTCCTCGGGTATGCCGCGGATCGCCTGCTCGGCGACCCGCGCCACTTCCACCCGGTCGCCGGATTCGGGCGGATCGCGATGGCGCTCGAGGCGCACACCCATGCCCCGAGCCGCGTCCGAGGTGTGGTGCACGTCGGCGCGCTCGTCGGTGCGGCTACCGCTGCCGGGATGCTGGCCGATCATCTGGCCGGGCGAGTCGGCGATCCCGGCATGGGTCGCGACGTCGGTCGCGTCGCGATCACTGCTGTCGCCACCTGGGCCGTGCTGGGCGGCCGCTCACTCGAACGTGAGGCACTCACGATCCAGCGACAGCTCGCCGCCGGAGACCTCGACGCTGCGCGACGACAGGTGCGCAACCTCGTGGGTCGCGACCCCTCGCGCCTCTCGGCTGACGAGGTCGCCCGGGCCACCGTCGAGTCGGTCGCGGAGAACGGCGCCGATGCGCTGGTGGCGCCGCTGTGGTGGGGCGCGGTGGCGGGAGTGCCCGGCCTCGTGGCTTATCGCGCCATCAACACGCTCGATGCGATGATCGGTCACCGCTCCCCGCGCTATCGCGAGTTCGGTTGGGCCGCAGCCAGACTCGACGACGTGGCCAACTGGATCCCGGCCCGACTCACCGTGCTGAGCACCGCCGCAGCCACCGGCTCCGTGGCCGGTGTCCGCCGGGTGCTGATGACCGTCGCCCGGGACGCGCCCGCCCACCCGAGTCCGAATGCCGGACCGGTCGAGGCTGCCTTTGCGGCGGCGCTGGGTGTCTCGCTCGGGGGCTCCAACAGCTACGCCGGTATCGTCGAGGACCGCGGCCGCCTCGGCGACGGTCCCGCTGTCACCGTCGACGACCTGGGATCGGCAGTGCGACTCGAGCGGCGCATCGGGCTGATCGCACTCGGCGTCATCGTCGCCGCTCGTAGTGCGGCCGCTCGCCGTGTCGTCAGCCGCCGGCGCGCACGCCGAGCCAGGTGACGCAGCCCGCCACGTCAGCAGTCGTCACCAGACCAGTAGGTGGTGCCGGTCGGGACACCACGACGACCGGGACGTCGAGCTCGGCGGCAGCGTCGAGCTTGGCGCTGGTGTAGCCACCGCCGGAGTCCTTGGTGACCAGGACGTCGACCCGATGACGGCGCATCAGGTCCCGTTCCCCACCCACCGAGTAGGGCCCGCGGTCCAGGACCACCGTCCACCGTGGGGGTGCAGGCTCAGCCAGCGGTTCGACCACCCGGACGAGCACATCTCGCTCGGACCAGCGGGCGAAATGGGGCAGCGTCTGACGCCCGCTGGAGAGGAAGGGCCTGCTGCCCAGCGCTTGTGCGGCCACACGCGCTGCATCGAGGTCGGGGACCCAGGTCCACGTGTCGGAGTCCGGTCGCTCTGCCCAGCCGGGCCGGGCCAGGCGCGTCATTGGCAGACCGGTGCGGGCGCACGCCTGCATGGCATGAGCCGTCATCGTCGACGCGAACGGGTGGGTCGCATCGATCAGATGGGTGAAGCCATCCGAGCGCAGGGTCCGGACCAGGCCATCGACGCCGCCGAAGCCACCGACGCGGACCGAGCCCACCGGCATCCGCGGATGGGCGACGCGGCCGGCGAGCGAGGACACGAAGTCGACCCCGGCGCTCTGCAACGCCACGGCCAGGGCACGTGCCTCAGCCGTGCCGCCCAGCACCAGAACCCGCATTCGGCGATGCTAACGCGCCCAGACCGACCGCCCGGGCGCCGCCCTTGGCAGAATCGGCCCATGCCCCTCGAACTGGACCGTGACAGCGCGTGGCTGAGCCGCGAGGACCTCGACCAGGCCCGCGACAAGCTGCCGATCCTCTATGTCGACCTCGTCCCCGTGCGGGTCGACGACCGCGGACAGGTGACGGCGATCGGCCTGCTGCTGCGGGTCAGTGACGACGGGCGGATCATGCGCGAGCTCGTCTCGGGCCGCGTCCTGCACCACGAGCGCTTGCGCGACGCGATCCTGCGGCACGTGGAGAAGGACCTGGGGCCGATGGCCCTGCCGCGCGTGCCCGTGAGTCCGCAGCCCTTCACGATCGCCGAGTACTTCCCCACTCCGGGCGTCACGCCCTTCCACGACCCGCGCCAGCACGCGGTGTCCTTGGCCTATGTCGTTCCGGTGACCGGTGACTGTGCCCCGCAGCAGGACGCCCTCGACCTCGCCTGGATCACGCCGGACGAGGCGCGCGACCCGCTGCTGTTGGCCGAGCTCGACCGCGGGCATGACGTGCTGCTCCGCCAGGCCCTCGCCCACCTCGGCTTCGCCGTCTGACGCCCGCTCCGGACGCCCGAGCGGGGATCAGGCCTGCTTGCCGCGGTTGAACGTGTCGACCGTGCGCGTCATGTCGTGGTGGTCGCGGGAGGCGGCCTCCTCCGGCGTCGGGGCGGTGCCGCCCAGGCGCGCGGGGAGATAGCGCAGGTCGGTGCCGGTCAGCTGCGGATAGGCCTCCTGCTGGGCCAGGAGTTGCTCGGACATCCGCTCCCGCAGGACCTCGGTCACCTCGGCCGGGCAAGGGAAGGCATCTCTCGCGAACCTCGCGATTCCCTCATGGAGAGAAAAGGTCGAGGGGGGTCAGCCGGTGAACTCGTCCCGGGTGCGGTTCATGTCGTGGTGGTCGGCGGCGTGGGCCTGCTCCGGGGTCGGCGCGAGCCCACCGAGCCGCGCCGGGACGTAGCGCAGGTCCTCGCCGTGCAGCGTCGGATAGGCCGCCTGCTGCGCGTCGAGCTGCACCTGCATGGCCGCGCGCAACCGCTCGTTGGCGGCGTTGACGTCCTCGCGGCGGGCGATCTCGAGCGGCGCGCCCACGGTGATGCTGACCGGGATGCGCGAGCCCGGCCGCATGTGCTTGGGCAGGTTCTTGGTCCACACCCGCTGCCCGCCCCAGATGGTCACGGGCAGCACCGGCACACCGGCCACCTGCGCCATCTTCACCGCGCCGGGCTTGAACTCCTTGAGCTCGAACGAGCGTGACATCGTCGCCTCGGGGAACACCCCGACGATCTCCCCCGCCCGCAGCGCCCGGATCGCGGCCGCGAACGCCTCGCCACCCTTGTGCCGGTCGACGGGGATGTGCCCCATCCCGCGCATCAGCGGGCCGGTGACGTTGTGCGAGAACACCGACTTCTTCGCCATGAACCGCACGTAGCGGCGGTTCGGCCACGCCGGCAGCCCCGCGTACATGAAGTCGAGGTAGGACGTGTGGTTGATGGCCATGATGGCCCCACCCTGCGCGGGCACGTGCTCCTGACCCGTGATGGTGAAACGCGTTCCCTGGACGAAGAACAGCGCCCTGACGGCCGAGATGACGGGCCGGTACACCGGTTCTTTCATGGGGCCAAGACTAGGCCAGAGGACACGCATCGTGGATGCCGTGCCTCGCCCCGGCGGGACACGGCACCTCGTCGCGTCGGATGCCGTCGCGCCACGTGGCCGGATGCCGGGTCACCGCCCCCGGTCTGGGATGATGGCGCCCATGACCGAGTCCTTCCTGCCATCTCGCGCTGCCTCCGTTCCGGACAAGCCGTCCCTCGACGGCCTCGAGGACAAGTGGGCGGCCGTATGGCAGGAGCAGGACACCTACGCCTTCGACCGCGAGGCGGCCCTCGCCGGCCCCCGCGAGGCGGTCTTCGCCATCGACACTCCGCCGCCCACGGCATCCGGATCACTGCACATGGGGCACGTGTTCAGCTACACGCACACCGACTGCGTGGCCCGGTACAAGCGGATGGCCGGGTTCAACGTCTTCTACCCGATCGGCTGGGACGACAACGGGCTGCCCACCGAGAAGCGGGTGCAGAACTACTACGGCGTGCGTGGTGACGCCGCCCTGCACTACGACCCCGAGTTCGTGCCGCCCTTCCGCGGCGATGCACGCAGCACCAAGGCCGCCGACGAGATGCCGGTGTCGCGGCAGAACTTCATCGAGCTCTGCGACGAGCTGACCGTGCGGGACGAGGAGGCCTTCGAGTCCCTCTTCCGTCGCATCGGTCACAGCTACGACTGGTCGATCACCTACCGCACGATCGACGACCACTCCCGGGCCACCGCCCAGCAGGCGTTCCTGCGCAACCTCGCCCGCGGCGAGGCCTACCAGGCCGAGGCGCCGGGCCTGTGGGACGTCACGTTCCAGACGGCCGTCGCCCAGGCCGAGCTCGAGGCCCGCGACTACCCCGGGCACTACCACCGGGTGGCCTTCCACGGCCCCAACGGCCCGGTGCACATCGAGACCACCCGCCCCGAGCTCATCCCGAGCTGTGTGGCCCTGATCGCCCACCCCGACGACGAGCGCTTTCAAGGCCTGTTCGGCACGACGGTGACGACCCCCGTGTTCGGTGTCGAGGTCCCCGTGCTCGCCCACCCGGGCGCCGAGATGGACAAGGGCGCCGGCATCGCGATGTGCTGCACCTTCGGTGACCTCACCGACGTCATCTGGTGGCGTGAGCTGCAGCTGCCGACCCGCTCGGTCATCACCCGCAGCGGCCGCCTCCAGGGCGAGACCCCTGCCTGGCTCGAGGGCACGCCCGGCGAGGCCTTCTACGCCGAGCAGCTCGCGGGCAAGACCCCCTTCGGGGCCCGGGCCGCGCTCGTCGACGCACTGCGCGAGTCCGGTGACCTCGACGGCGAGCCGAAGCCGACCCAGCGGATGGCGAACTTCTACGAGCGCGGTGAGAAGCCGCTCGAGATCGTCACCTCGCGCCAGTGGTACATCCGCAACGGCGGCCGCGACGCCGAGCTGAACGCGGCCCTGATCGCCCGCGGCGAGGAGATCGACTTCCACCCCGCGTTCATGCGCAGCCGCTACGCCAACTGGGTCAGCGGGCTCAACGGTGACTGGCTGGTCTCCCGCCAGCGCTTCTTCGGTGTGCCGATCCCCGTCTGGTACCCCCTCGACGCCGACGGCGAGCCGGTCTACGACACTCCGATCGTCCCGGACGAGAGCTCCCTGCCGGTCGACCCCGCGGCCAACCCCCCGGCCGGCTACACCGAGGACCAGCGCGGCGTGCCCGGCGGCTTCGTCGGCGACCCCGACGTGCTCGACACCTGGGCCACGTCCTCGCTCAGCCCGCAGATCGCCGGTGGCTGGCGCAACGCCGACGGCACCGGCACGGACCCGCTGTTCGACAAGGTCTTCCCGATGGACGTGCGCCCCCAGGGTCACGACATCATCCGCACGTGGCTGTTCTCCACGGTCGTGCGCGCCCACTTCGAGCACGGCAGCGTGCCGTGGACCGACGCGGCGATCAGCGGCTGGATCCTCGACCCCGACCGCAAGAAGATGAGCAAGTCCCGCGGCAACGTCGTCACCCCCGAGGACCTGCTCAAGGAGCACAGCGCGGATGCCGTGCGCTACTGGGCGGCCAGCGGTCGCCTGGGCACGGACGCCGCCTACGACACCGGCCAGATCAAGGTCGGCCGCCGCCTCGCGATCAAGGTGCTCAACGCGAGCAAGTTCGCGCTGTCGTTCGGGTCGGTCGAGGGCGACCTCGCGGCGCAGGTGACCGAGCCGATCGACCTGTCGCTTCTCGCGGGCCTGCGTGACGTCGTGGCCAAGGCCACCGCGGGTTTCGAGGCCTGGGACTTCACCCGTGCCCTCGAGGTCACCGAGCAGTGGTTCTGGTCGTTCTGCGACGACTACCTCGAGCTCGTCAAGGACCGCGCCTACGGCGCTCAGGGTGAGGCCACCGCGTCATCCGCCCGCGCGACGCTGCGGATCAGCCTCGACGTCGTCCTGCGGTTGTTCGCGCCGGTCCTGCCCTACGTCACCGAGGAGGTCTGGTCCTGGACCCACGACGGGTCGGTGCACCGCGCCTCGTGGCCGACGGTCGACGAGGTGCCCGGCAGCGGCGACCCGGCCGTGGTCGGGTCGGTGGGTGCCGCCCTGGCCGTCGTGCGCAAGGCGAAGTCGGAGGCCAAGGTCGGCATGCGTGCCGAGGTGCCCTCGATGACCCTCGTCGGGCCGGATGCCGTCCTCGCTCACGTGCGCAGCGCCGAAGGTGACCTGCGAGCGGCCGGCAAGCTCACCGGCATCCTCGACTACGCCGAAGGCGATGAGGTTGCCGCGCGCGACATCGAGCTCGTCGCCGTGCCGAGACCCCCCGCCTGAGTCGGGTCAGGCGGGGGCGGCACCCGGCGCCACGGCATACGAGGCCCGGCGCACCGACCGCAACCCGGTGGGGCGCACCGCGAACCACGGCACGTCCCACCCGCTGAGCGCCAGCTGTGCGTCGACGACGACGTCACGCCGCAGGTGAGTGACCCGGCCGCTGCCGGGATCGTAGACGTCGAGCATGCGGTCACCGTCCCCCGGGAGGATGAGCACGACGTGTCGGGGCAGCGTGGCGTTGCCGACGTACAGCAGCGCCGGTTCACCCTCGGCGACGACCTCGACGAGGGTGTCGAACGCCAGGACCCGGTCGGTCCGGGAGTCGGCGCGCAGGACGTCGATCGTGTACTGCGTGCCGCGGCGAGCAGCCCCGAACTCGAGCTCGCGACGGGCCCCCCACGGCGGTGTGCCGAGCCGGCGGGGCCAGGGAACGTTCAGCCGACCGGATCCGGGGAACAGGCTGTTGGTGCGCCGCATGACGATGCGTTCGTAGGCGGCGAACCGCTCCCCCGGTGTGGCCCCCTGCGGAGAGCCCGGCGGATTGGGAAAGCCGGTGCGCACCCACGCCGCGAAGTGCGGGTCGACGTGCATGCGGGCGACCGTGAGGCAGGCCGAGCCGCACGTCACGGGGGACTGCTGCACGGGGCCGGTGTCTCCGGCGCGCAGCCGATAGGGCATCACCACTCCCCCATCGTGTCGGCCCCGGGGTCAGCGCGCCAGCACCGACCGTGGGGCGGGCGGGTGGGGCGGGTCCGCCCTCGTGCTGCTCGTCGTCAAGCTCGCGAACCTCGTTCCCGAGGGCGGGCGGTCAAGCTGATTCGCGCTCGATGAGGTCGACGTGCTGGACGATGCCGCGACCGTCCGGGGTGCTCGGGGCGGGCTCGGACTCGACGTCGTCGACCTCGTGGCCGAGCTGGCGCAGCAGCAACCGGGCCATCAGCCGTCCCTGGTTCTCGGTGCGCTGGCGGATGGTCGTCAGGCTGGGTTCGGCCATGCTCGCCAGCTCGATGTCGTCGAACCCGACGATCGCCACGTCATCGGGGACGCGCTTGCCGAGCTTGCGGATCACGCTGATGGCACCGAGTGCCATGAGGTCGGACGCGACGAAGATGCCGTCGATGTCCGGTGACCGCTCGAAGAGCCGGGTCGCCGCGGCCTCCCCCGAGGCCATGGTGAACAGGCCGTGCTCGACGAGGTCTTCCCGGAAGTCGGGGCCGAGCCCCTGGCGAAAGCCCTCGAGCCGGTCACACCCGGCCGACATGTCGGCGGGGCCGGCGATCGTGGCGACCCGGCGGCATCCGCGGGCCCGCAGGTGCTCGGCGGCCAGGCGTCCACCGGCCACGTTGTCGTTGTCGACGTACGGGACCTCGACCGCGGGGTCGAGGGGTCGCCCACCGATGACGACGGGGATGCCGGCCTCGACGAGCTTCTCGGCCAGGCGGTGGCCCCCGTGCTCGGAGATGAGGAGGACGCCGTCGGTGTGACCACCCGCGAGGTAGCGCGACAGCGAGCTGATCTGAAGATCGGACTGGGTCATCGACAGGGACAGCTGCACCCCGGCCCGGGTGAGCTCCTGGCTCGCACCCCGCACGATCTGCGCGAAGAACGGGTCCCCGAACACGCGGTCGTCACCTTCGGCTGCGACGAGCGTGACGCTGTCGGTGCGCCGCGTCATCAGGGCCCGCGCAGCAGCGTTGGGCACGTAGTTCAGGTCGTCGACGGCCTGGGTGACGATCTCGCGCAGCGCCGGGTCCACCGTCGTCGACCCGTTGACCACCCGAGAGACGGTTGCACGTGACACTCCCGCGTGGCGAGCCACCTGTTCGAGCGTGGGCCGACGCCGGCGAGCCGGAGCCGTCACGTCAGGCGGAGCGCTTGCGGGGAGCGCGCTTGCGGGTGGGGTCGTCACTGTGACGCACGATGGTCGGCAGGACGTTCTTGCGGACGACCTCACTGGTGACGACGACCTTGGCGATCTCGTCGTCGCTCGGCACGTCGAACATGGTCGGCAGCAGGACCTCTTCCATGATCGCGCGCAGGCCACGAGCGCCGGTGCCGCGAGCCAGTGCTTGGTCGGCGACCGCCTCGACGGCGTCCTCGGTGAACTCCAGGACGACGCCGTCGATCTCGAACATCTTCTGGTACTGCTTGATGAGGGCGTTGCGCGGCTCGGTGAGGATGCGCACGAGGGCGTCGTTGTCGAGCGGCGCCACCGTCGTGATGACCGGCACGCGCCCGATGAACTCGGGGATCAGGCCGAACTTCATGAGGTCCTCGGGCATGACCTCGTGGATGCTCTCGGCGAGGTCCTTCGGGGTGTGCAGCTCGGAGCCGAAGCCCAGGCCCTTCTTGCCGTTGCGGGACTCGATGAGCTTCTCGAGGCCGGCGAACGCCCCGCCGACGATGAACAACACGTTGGTCGTGTCGATCTGGATGAACTCCTGGTGGGGGTGCTTGCGCCCACCCTGCGGGGGCACCGAGGCCGTCGTGCCCTCGAGGATCTTCAGCAGGGCCTGCTGGACCCCTTCACCCGAGACGTCCCGCGTGATGCTCGGGTTCTCGGACTTGCGGGCGATCTTGTCGACCTCGTCGATGTAGATGATGCCCGTCTCGGCCTTCTTGACGTCGTAGTCAGCGGCCTGGATGAGCTTGAGGAGGATGTTCTCGACGTCCTCACCGACGTAGCCCGCCTCGGTCAGCGCCGTGGCGTCGGCGATGGCGAACGGGACGTTGAGCATCTTGGCGAGGGTCTGCGCGAGGTAGGTCTTGCCGCAGCCGGTCGGGCCGATCAGCAGGATGTTCGACTTCGAGATGTCGACGTGGTCGGGGTCCTTCTTGCCCAGGGCCGACTCCCCCGCCTGGATGCGCTTGTAGTGGTTGTAGACCGCCACCGCCAGCGCCTTCTTGGCGACGTCCTGACCGATGACGTACTGCTCGAGGAAGTCGAAGATCTCGCGCGGCCTGGGCAGGTCGTCGAGCCCGAGCTCGCTGGACTCGGCGAGCTCCTCCTCGATGATCTCGTTGCACAGGTCGATGCACTCGTCACAGATGTAAACGCCAGGCCCTGCGATGAGCTTCTTGACCTGCTTCTGGGACTTGCCGCAGAAGGAACACTTCAGCAAGTCACCCGACTCTCCGACACGTGCCACGAATGACCCTTCCCTGACGCTGGTGACGACTGGCCCGACGCTACCCGTCGGCACCGACCACAGCACCCATTGAAGCCCGCACGCGCCGGGCGAGTCTGCCCTTTCCGCTGTCAGCGCAACGGCTCTCGACCCGGCCGGTGCGTCACAACCGCGCCTGTACACCACGAGAAACCGGATGCCGTCCGCTCACGTGAGCGGACGGCATCCGGTGTTGCCGGGTCGAGAACCCGAGGGGCAGGGTCGCGATCAGGCGGTGTTCTTGCGCGAGGTGAGCACCTCGTCGATCAGGCCGTACTCCTTGGCCGCCTCGGCCGAGAGGATCTTGTCGCGCTCGATGTCCTTGCGGACGAGCTCGACGTCACGGCCCGAGTGCTGGGCGATGGTGTCCTCGAGCCAGCCGCGCATGCGGATGATCTCGTTGGCGTGGATCTCGAGGTCGGAGGCCATACCCCCGGTGCCCTCGATGGCGGGCTGGTGGATGAGCACCCGGGCGTTGGGCAGGGCGAACCGCTTGCCCTTCGCGCCGGCGCCGAGCAGCACGGCAGCAGCCGAGGCCGCCTGCCCGATGACGAACGTCTGCACGTCGGGGCGGATGTACTGCATGGTGTCGTAGATCGCGGTCATCGCCGTGAACGAGCCACCGGGGCTGTTGATGTACATGAGGATGTCGCGGTCCGGGTCTTGGGACTCGAGCACGATGAGCTGGGCGATGACGTCGTCAGCGGACGCGTCGTCGACCTGCACCCCGAGGAAGATGATGCGGTCCTCGAAGAGCTTGGTGTAGGGGTCGAGCCGCTTCATGCCGTACGAGGTGCGCTCCTCGAACTGGGGCAGGATGTAGCGGCTGGAGGGGCCGGGCACGTTGAGGCGGCCGGTCAGGTCTGCGTTCATGTCTGTTCCTCGTCTGGTCTCGGCCGGCTCAGGCGGTCACGGGGTTGTCAGACCCGGGGCCAGCCATCGTGGCCTTGGTGATGACCTGGTCGACGAAGCCGTACTCCTTGGCCTGCTCGGCGGTGAACCACCGGTCGCGGTCGGAGTCCATCTCGATCTGCTCGACGCTCTGCCCGGTGTGCTGGGCGATGAGCTCGGCCATCTGCTTCTTGATGTGCAGCAGCTGCTCGGCCTGGATCTTGATGTCCGAGGCCGTACCGCCGATGCCGCCACTGGGCTGGTGCATCATGACGCGGGCGTGCGGGGTGGCGTAGCGCTTGCCCGGCGCCCCGGCGGAGAGCAGGAACTGCCCCATCGAGGCGGCCATGCCCATCGCGACCGTGGCGACGTCGTTGGGGATCCACTGCATGACGTCGAAGATCGCCATGCCGGCGGTGACGGACCCGCCGGGTGAGTTGATGTAGAGCCAGATGTCCTTCTTGGGATCCTCGGCGGCGAGCAGGAGCATCTGGGCGCAGATCGCGTTCGC
Source organism: Ornithinibacter aureus (assembly GCF_009858245.1). NCBI lineage: Bacteria > Bacillati > Actinomycetota > Actinomycetes > Micrococcales > Intrasporangiaceae > Ornithinibacter > Ornithinibacter aureus. The sequence goes on along the minus strand of NZ_VMSB01000001.1, from coordinate 3,663,005 downwards.
GTTGTCGTCGCGCACGTCGGACCCGAGGAAGATGATCCGCTCCTTGAGGAGACGGTTGTAGATGTGGTCGTCCAGCCCGGCCTGGGGGCCAGGGCCTGCGGCGACGATCTCGGTGCTGGTCACGCTTGAGTCGCTCCTCGTCAGATCGGGTGCTGCTGTGTCAGTGACCCTAACGCCGGACCTCGGCACGGCACTCCCCGGTCCGGGCCGTGTTCGCCGTGAGCACAACGCCGCCGCGGACCACTCAGGCTTTGCCACAGCACCTCCCCGACGTTTCGTGCGAGGAGCCCGGCACCACGCCGCTGACGCGGTGTGGTGCCGGGCTCCGAACAGGAAGGGTCGCGCCCCGCGGGGGTGAGCTCAGGCGAGGGCCTTGGCCTTCAGGGCGTCGAACTCGGCCTGGCTGATCGCACCGGAGTCGAGCAGCGACTTGGCGCTGGCGATCTGGTCGGCCGGCGAGCTCTTCGCGGCGACCTGCTGGATGTACGCCTCCTGCTGCGCCTGCGCGGCCGAGATGGCCGCCACCTGGCGCTCACCCATGCTCTTGCCGCGGGCGATGAGGTAGATCAGGGCGCCGATCCAGGGCAGGAAGACCAGGACGATCGCCCAGCCGGCCTTGCCCCAGCCGCTCACGGTCTTGTCGCTGAACATGTCGAAGACGCAGCGGAACCAGATCATGACCGCGGAGATCCAGATGAAGATCCAGAAGCTCCAGAGGAGGATCTCCCAGAAGCTGGTGATGTTGGTGTCCATGGACGGAAATGCCTTTCGCAGAGTGAGGGGTGTGCTCTCGCGAGCCACAACTGGGTCGCGGGACCCGGCGGGCCAGTGTTTCATTGTTGATTGGAAACCACGTCACGACATCCCCCGAACCGGGTGAGAGTCGGTATCCTCACCCACTCCCGAGCGCGAGGACCCCTCAGGCCGAGGCTGCGGGCGCCCGGTCCCCGGACCCTCCAGCGGGCTCGCGCACCGCGGGCACGACCGACAGCGCGAGGATCGCCAGGGCACCGACGACGAGCAGCGAGCGCAGCACACCGACACTGTCCCCGAGCAGGCCCAGCACCGGCGGGCCGGCGATGAAGGCGACGTAGCCGATGGTCGCGACGACCGACATCCGGGCCGCTGCGCGAGCGGCGTCGTCCGCCGAGGCGCTCATCCCGACCGGGAAGCCGAGTGCCGCGCCGACGCCCCAGACGGCCGCACCGATGAAGGCGAGCCACGCGCTGCCGAAGATCACCATGGCGGCACCGAGCGCGGCCAGGGCGAAGCTCACGCGCAGCACCGGGACCCGGCCGTGGCGGTCGAGCAGGCGGGTGCCGACGAGGCGCCCGATGGTCATCGCCGTCAGGAACGTCGCGAACGCCAGCACCCCGGCCCAGGCCGGCAGGTCGTGCCCCTCGACGAAGGCCACGGCGAGCCAGTCGTTGGCCGTGCCCTCGGTGAAGGCGGCCGCGAGGACGACGACCCCGATGAGCAGGGTGCGGGGCTCCAGCCACGCAGAACGGTGGCGACCACGGGCGGCTCGCGCCTCCTCGTGGTGCTCGGCGGTGTGCGGCAGGAACCGCGGCAGCGCCCACCAGGACAGGAGCACGGTGACCGCGGCGGCACCGATGAAGTGGATCGTCAGCGGCACGCCGGCCCACGACATCCCCGCACCGATGAGCGCCGATCCCACGGTTCCCCCGCTGAAGGCCGCGTGGAAGTGCGGCATGACGGCGGTTCCGAGGCCACGCTCGACGTCGGCCCCCTCGAGGTTCATCGAGACGTCCCAGACCCCCACGCCCAACCCGACGAGGAACAGCCCCGCGGCGAGCGCCAACCGTGAGCCCTCGGCATCCACCACCGCGCCGACGACGAGGAGCCCGGTGAGGGCGACCACGGTGCCCAGTGCCACGGCCCGGGTCGCCCCGATCCGCTGCGAGATGCGACCAGCCAGCGGAAGGCCCGTCACCGACCCCACGCTCGCGGCGAACAGGGTCATGCCGAGCTCGCCCGCGCTCAGCCCCAGCGCCTCCTTGGTGTCGGCGATGCGGGAGGCCCACGAGGCGAAGACCAGACCGGCCAGGGCGAAGATCACGAAGACGGAGTTGCGTGCCGTCATGACGCGGGCCCGGTCGAGGGGCTGCGTGGTGGGGGCGGCGTCAGGCATGGCGGACACGGGCTTTCCTTCGATTCTCTGGTGGTGATGTGTGGCGCACGGCACGTGAGGTGCGCAGGTGGCTGGTTGGCCGACCACGGGTGCGATCGCACCGTGAAGGCGGAATCGAATCGATTCGATCGAATCGATTCGATATTGTGTCCGCCATGGCCCCCACTCGTCAAACGCGATCCGCGCAGCGCCGTCCGACGCTGCGGGACGTCGCGCGCCGCGCCGGGGTGTCGACGTCCACGGCATCCCTGGTGTTCAGCGGGAAGGGGCCGGTCGCGCAGGCGACCGCCCAGCGCGTGCGCGACGCGGCATCCGCCCTGTCGTATGCCGGGCCGGACCCCTTGGCGTCGTCGCTGCGGCAGGGCCGGGTGGGCACCGTCGCCGTCGTCGTCGAGGGGCCGCTGCGGTACGCCTTCCACGACCCCTTCGCCTTGGCGATCCTCGACGGCCTCGCGGAGGAACTCGATGTCGCCGGTCGCTCGATGCTGCTCATCGCCCAGCCGCTCGACGACCCCGACCGAGCCGTGGCCCAGCTCGCGACCCAGGCCGTCGACGCGGCGGTCTTCCCGCTGTGCGGCCACCGCGACAACCCCGTCGTCGACCACCTGCTGGCCCGCGGGGTCCCGCTGGTCGGCAGCGGTGCCCCGATCCACCCCCAGGTCGCGCACGTCCTCACCGACGAGTTCGCCGCGATGCGCCTCACGACGCAGCACGTGCTCGACCTCGGCCACGAACGGGTCGCGCACCTGAGCATGATGCTGCGGGCCCACTCCCCCACCGGCGTGGTCACCGATGCCGACGTCGCCACCGCCACCTACCCGGATGCCGTGGGTCGACTCGCCGGGTTCCGCTCGCTCGCGGGGCCCTCGGCTCCCGTGGTGCAGGCCTGCGACCTCACCGTGGAGGCCGGAGAGGCGGCCGCCCGCCTCCTGCTCGACGTCCCCGAGGACCAGCGTCCGACGGCGATCGTCACCCAGGCCGACCTGCTCGCGGCCGGGGTCGTGCGCGCCGCCGAGTCGATGGGCCTGCGGGTCCCCGAGGACCTCACGGTCACCGGCTTCGACGGCGTCGACCTGCCGTGGCTCGGGCACGTGCTCACGACCGTCGACCAGCCCGGTGCCGAGAAGGGCCGCCGGATGGGACGACTGGTGCGGCTGGCCCTCGAGGGCCGCCCCGTGGCCGATGAGACCTATCCGGTGACCCTGCGAATCGGCACGACGAGCGCCCCACCCCCGGCATGACTCAGCCGGTGTGTGTGAAGAACGTCCATGTCCCGGAGTTCTTCACACACACCGGCTGGCGTCGGTGCTGCGAGGTCTGTGTGATCAGGCCTTGTCTGCGGTCTCGGCCTCGGCCTCGGTGTCGGCAGCCTCGTCCTCAGCGGACTCCGTGTCGGCAGCCTCGGCCTCGCTCGCCTGCGCGACGAGGTCAGCGAGGCTGGGCTCCTCGTTCTGCGGCACGAGCTCGTCGAGGTCGATGACCGTCCCGGCGGTGTCGGTGACGACAGCCCGGTCGAGCACGGCGGCCAGACCCTTGCGGCGGGCGACCTCCTGCACGATCGAGGGGATCTGACCCTGCTGGTCGATCGTCTGCGCGAAGGTGTTCGGGTCCATGCCGTACTGCTGGGCGCTCATGACGAGGTACTCGATGAGCTCGGGCTGCTCGACGCGGACCTCGAGCTTCTCGGCAATGGCGTCGAGCAGGAACTGGGCCTTGAACGCCCGGCGGGTGCTCTCCTGGACCTCGGCGCGGTGCTCGTCGTCGTCGAGGCGGTTCTCGCCCTCGAGGTGCTGGTGCACCTCGGCCTCGACGATGCCGTCGGGCACCGGGACGTCCACGGTCTCGAGCAGGTGCTCGAGCACCTTGTCGCGGGCCTGGATGCCCTGCTCGTACTTCTTGCTCTGCTCGGCCTGGCGCGTGACGTCGGCGCGCAGCTCCTCGAGGGTGTCGAACTCGGACGCGAGCTGGGCGAACTCGTCGTCGAGCGCGGGCAGCTCACGGACCTTGACGGCCTGCACGGTGACGGTGCACTCGGCGTCCTCACCCTCGCGGTCGCCACCGGCCAGCGGCGCGGTGAAGTCCTTGGACTCGCCGGCGCTCATGCCGATGAGGGCCTCGTCCATGCCGGGCAGCATGTTGCCGCTGCCGACCTCGTAGGAGACACCGGTGACGGCGTCGATCTCCTCGCCGCCGATCGTCGCCGACAGGTCGATGGAGACGAAGTCGCCCTCCTCGACGGCCCGCTCGACCCCGACGAGGGCGCCGAAGCGCTCCTGCAGGGCGGTGAGGCGCTCGGTGATGTCGTCCTCGGTCGCCTCGACGGCGTCGACCTCGACCGCGATCCCCTCGAGATCGGGGAGCTCGATCTCGGGGCGCACGTCGGTCTCGACGGTGAAGGTGAAGTCCTGGCCGTCCTCCAGCGGCACGGCGGTGACATCGACCTCGGGCTGGCCGATGGCGCGGACGTTCTGCTCCTCGGCGGCCTCGGCGAAGAAGCGCGGCAGGGCCTCGTTGACGGCCTCCTGGACCACGGCGCCGCGCCCGACCCGCTGGTCGATGATGCGGCTCGGGACCTTGCCCTTGCGGAAGCCGGGGATCTGCACCTGCGCACCGATGGTGCGGTAGGCGTCGTCGAGCATCGGCTTGAGCTCCGCGAACGGGACCTCCACGCTGAGCTTGACCCGGGTCGGGCTGATGGTCTCGACGGCACTCTTCACTTCAGGAACTCCAGAGCCATGGGGGAATCGGGGGACAAACCGCTTGGATGCCGTACGGCCGGCCACGAGCGGACCGGCACCTCCCAGCGGCGCGCGAGCGCGCGGCATTCGGGTAGGGCACCAGGGAGCAACTGTAGCGGGCACGAACAGGGCCACCCAATCCGCTGTCGAGATGGCCCCGGCGACGCCGCCGCGGTGGGTAGCCTCCCGAACAGTGCCGCCCGGAACCCGGGCAGCCCGACCGAGAAGGACCCTGATGACCCTCACTTCGACCAGCACCCGCCGCCTTGCCGGCACGGGTGCCATCCTCGCCGGTGTGCTCGCGAGCACCGCCCTCGGCGCCACCGCGTCGACGCCCAGATGGACGTGCTCAACGCGTCCTTCGCCGGCGAGACCTCGGACACGGCATCCGACAGCCCGTTCCGCTTCGACCTCACGAAGACCAACTACGTCGTCAACGAGGCCTGGGCCAACGTCGCTCCCGGCAAGACCGAGCGCGCGATGAAGGCGGCCCTGCACGAGGGCGACGCCACGACGCTCAACATCTACGCGGCTGACATCGGCGGCGGTCTGCTCGGGTGGGCGTACTTCCCCAAGGGCTACAACAACGGCCGCGACTACATCGACGGCGTCGTCATCCTCGACGAGTCGATGCCCGGTGGGGACGCCGGCAAGTACGCCTTCGGCGACACCCTCACCCACGAGGTCGGCCACTGGATGATGCTCGAGCACACCTTCGCGCACGGCTGTGGCGCCTCCGGCGACTACGTGGCCGACACCCCGAAGGAAGCCGGGCCTCAGTTCGACTGCCCCGAGGGCGTGGACACCTGCAAGGCCCCGGGCCTCGACCCGATCCGCAACTTCATGGACTACACGCAGGACGAGTGCATGAACGAGTTCACCCCGGGCCAGGTCGAGCGGATGAGCGACGCCTGGCAGCAGTTCCGCGTGGGCGCCAAGGCCTGACCACGGCCTCACCCCCCACGACTCGGGTGCCGAGGTGGCTGCTGCGGCAGCCCCTCGGCACCTGTGTTCTCACTCCTGGTCGGAGAAGAGCTCGACCTTGCGCCGGTCCCCCGAGACGATGATCAGGTCCCCCTGGTTCACCACCGAGGTCGGCGTGGCATACGAGAAGTCCTGGCCCGGTGACTTGATGCCCACGATGGTGACGCCGTAGCGCGAGCGCACCCCGGCATCCGCCAACGTCTTTCCGAGGATGCCGTGGGGCGGGGTGGTCTTGACGATCGCGTAGCCGTCGTCGAACTCGATGTAGTCGAGCATGCGACCGCGCACGAGGTGCGCGACGCGCTTGCCCATCGCGTGCTCGGGCCGCACGACGTGCGCGACCCCGACCTGCGACAGGATCTCGCCCTGTGAGGTCGTGATGGCCTTGGCCCAGATGTCGCTGACCCCCAGCTTGCGCAGCACGAACGCCGTCAGCACGCTCGCCTCCAGGTTGTGGCCGATGCCGATGACAGCCTTGGAGAACTCCCCCACACCGAGCTGCTGCATGGCCTGGATGTCGGTGGAGTCGGCCTGCACGACGTGGGTCCAGCGGCCGGCAAGGTCCTGCACCCGTTTGGGGTCGTTGTCGATGGCGAGCACCTGGATGTCGTCGCGCTCGAGCTCGTCGGCGAGTGACTTGCCGAACCGGCCGAGACCGATGACGACGACTCCGCCGGACTGGGCGATCTTCCTAGCCAATGAGGGGCGCTCCTTCGGGCAGGGTGTAGCGGCGGGTGTTCTCGCACAGGTCGAGAGCCGACACCAGGGTGATCGGGCCGAGCCGGCCCAGGAACATGAGGAAGACGAGCACGAGCTGGCCCGGCTCGCCGATCTGCGGGGTGATGCCGGTCGAGAGCCCCACCGTCGCGAAGGCCGAGGTGGTCTCGAACATGACGTCCTGCAACGGCAGGTCGGTCAGCTCGGTGAGCAGCATCGTGCCGCCGACGACGGCGGCCACCCCGAGCAACGCCACGGTGGTCGCCTGACGGATGACCCGGTGGTCGATGCGCCGGTCGAAGGCGATGACGTCACGGTCGCCGCGCACCTCGGCGACGATGACGAAGAACAGGACGATGAAGGTCGTGACCTTGAGACCGCCGGCGGTGCCGGCCGAGCCGCCGCCGACGAACATCAGCAGGATGGTGCCGAGCAGGGTCTCGTCGGTGACCTCGCCGTAGTCCCACGCGTTGAAGCCGGCCGTGCGCGGCTGGACTGCGTGGAACCACCCGTCGAGCAGCTTGTCGCCCGGGCCGAGGGGTCCGAGGGTGCCGGGGTTGCCCCACTCGGTCGCGGTGATGAAGAGCGTGCCGCCGACGAGCAGGGCGCCGGTCATGAGCAGCGTGAGCCGGGTGTGCAGGCTCCACGTGCGGGTGTTGCGGCTGCGCCGGCTGCGCATCAGCTCGACGAGCACCGGGAAGCCGAGGCCACCGATGATGATGGCGACGGTGATGGGCAGCAGCACGAACGCATCGGTGAGGAAGCCCATGAGGTTGTCGCTGAAGAGCGCGAACCCGGCGTTGTTGAATGCCGAGACGGCGTGGAAGACCCCGTGCCAGGTGGCGGTGGCCCAGGAGTCGTCGTACTCGGCGCGGAAGCGCAGCGTCAGCATCACCGCGATCGTGGCCTCGACGACGACGGTGATGAGGAAGACCCCGCGCAGCACCCGGCGCACGTCACCGGGGCCGATCGCCCTGGTCTCGGCCGCGGCCGTCAACCGGGTTCGCAGGCCCATCCGGCGCGAGAGGAACAGGGCGATGAGGGAGGCCAGCGTCATGATCCCGAAGCCACCGACCTGGATCAGCGCGAGGATGATCGCCTGCCCGGTGGTGCTCCAGTAGGTCGCCGTGTCGACCGTGGTCAGGCCGGTGACGCACACCGCGCTCGTTGCCGTGAACAGTGCGGTGACGAAGGGCGCGTCGCCCTCGTCGGCCCGGGAGACCGGCAGCAGGAGCAGCAGGGTGCCGATGACGTCCGCGACGAGGAAGGCGGTGACCACCACCTGCGCCGGGTGCCGGAACACCGGGCGGCGACGGGTCGGGCGGCCCGACCTCGAGGAAAACACCCGCACAAGATGGCACGCCGGTGGAACTGGTGTGGAGCGGGCGACGAGAATCGAACTCGCGTAGCCAGTTTGGAAGACTGGGGCTCTACCATTGAGCTACGCCCGCACACCTCGTGGTCGAGGACCCCGAGTGCAGCGGCTAGCCTAGTGGCCGCGCTCGCGGGATCTGAAATCCGAGGCTGAGGTCAGGGTTGTCGTCTGACCGACCTGCTCGGATGCCGTCCGCGGGCTGCGGGGTATGGCGCAGCTTGGTAGCGCGTCCGCTTTGGGAGCGGAAGGCCGCCGGTTCGAATCCGGCTACCCCGACGATGAACCGGTTGCGCTCGCGCATCCGGTTCTGTCGTCGAGGTTGCGGGATGACGGGAGCGGGCTCGCGACATCGACGGAGGAGGTGACGCGACCCGCGGCGTCCGGCTACCCCGACCAGCAACGCACGGCCTGCAACGCAGAAGTTCGGATCGCACGCAGCAATTACCGGTCGAGACCTGAACTTCTGCGTTCGCAGCGGGCGTGAGGCCCCTCAGAGCGGCCGCAGCGTTGCCCGGAGCTCGCTGACGACCCGCCCGGCCCGCACCCCCTTGGCCTCGAACCCGGCATCCGGCCGCCACGGCGGGCGCACCCCCTCGACGACGTCCCAGCGTCCGTGCTCGGCCAGCTGGGCGCGCGAGTGCGCCGCGTAGGAGTCGATGTCGGTCGCGATGAGCAGCTGCCCACCGACCTCGAGCCTGGAGGCGATGAGCGCCAGGGTGTGCTGCTGCACGAACCGACGCTTGGCGTGCTTGTTCTTGGGCCACGGGTCGGGGAAGAACAGGTGAACGGCCGCGAGCGACCCCGGCGAGACCCGCTCGGTGAGGAAGGGCAGGGCATCCCCCGGGTGCACCCAGAGGTTCTCGACCCCGGCGTCCTCGGCGAGCGCCAGCATCCGGGCCACCCCGGGCACGTGCACCTCGACGGCGATCAGGTCCGCCTCCGGGTGGGCGGTGCAGAACGCGATGGCCGCGGCCCCGTGCCCCGAGCCGATCTCGACGACGACCGGGCTCGTGCGTCCGAAGGCCACCTCGGGCACGAGCGGACCGTCGGGCAGGGCCCGCGCGGGCATGAGCCGGGCCATCCGCTCGTCGGTCAGCGGGCTGTTGCGCCAGCGCGGGGTGAACGTGCGGATGCCGTTCGGTGGCGCGGGTAGCGGGTCGGCCTCAGCGGCCAGGTCGGCGTCGGCCTCAGCGGCCAAGTCGACCTCGACAGCCTCGACAGCCTCAGCGGCCAACGGCTCGGGGGCGGGCACGGCTCCCACTCAGGGGGTCCTCTCAGGCGGGGTCACAGACGGCGGACGGCCAGTGCCGCCCGGTCGTCATCCTCCCCCGAACGGGCGGCGCTGCACACTTCGCCCGCGACGTCGCCCTGGTTGAGCAGCGTGGTCGTGGCGATGCCGAGCATGCGGTCGACGCCGTCGACGAGGTCGCGTCCCCGGGCCTCGACGATGCCGTCGGTGTACAGCAGGAGGGCGTCACCGTGGCCGAGCCAACCGCGCTGACGCGGGAAGTGCGCGCCGGGGACCACACCGAGGAGCGGGCCCCGGCCACCGGCGATGACCTCCCAGCGGCCCTTGCCGAAGGTGAACAGCGCCGCCGAGGGATGCCCTGCGTTGCCGATCGCGTACTCCCCCGTGCGCAGGTCGACCTCGAGGTGCACGGCGGTGGCGAAGCCCTCGACCCAGCCCTGTCGCGCGAGGTAGTCGTTGGCGGTGGCCAGGAACTGGTCCGAGGGCACCGCCCCGAGCAGGCCGCCGAAGGCTCCGGACAGCAGCAGCGAGCGGGTGCCGGCGCGGGTGCCCTTGCCGCTGACGTCGACGAGCACGATCTCCAGGCGATCACCCGAGGGCGATCGGTGGGCGACGAGGAAGTCGCCGGAGAAGTGCTCGCCGTGGGCCGAGCGGATGCACGACGACACCTGCCAGCCCGGGGGCAGGTCTGGCAGCTGGCCGCCGAGGGCGATGCGGTCGCGCAGCTCGGCGAACATGCGGTCGCCGCGAAAGCCTCGGGTCCCGATCCGCGCGCGCGACACCGACGCGATGAGCATGACGGCCATCACGGCGACGACCGAGACCGCCACGAACATCGAGCGGGTCAGCCCGACGCCGGAGTGGGGCACCCAGCCGGTCACGAGGATGAGCGCGATGCCATAGACCATCACCAGGGGACGGGGGCGCAGGACCACACCGGCGACGACGACCGTGGGGAAGAGGAACGAGATCGGCACGGCGTGCGGCCACCGCGCGATGGCGGCACCCAAGGCCAACAACCCTCCGACGAACGACACGAGAAGGGCACGCTCGGAGACCGACCCGGCGCGTCGTGATCCGCCCAGCCATCGCATCGCGGGGTGCGCACGCGGACGCGGACGCACGATCACGTCGTTGGGCATCGCACCCCTTCCGGTCAGATCAGCGGGCACACCCTAACCGGGCAATGGTTGAAATTGCGACCATCTGCGGTGGGGCATTCTCAGGAAGGATGCCGGGTGCCCACCCCAGTGCGCCAGACCCGCTTCGACGCACCCGCCGATCACGCAGGAGGCAGCGGAGGGAGCGTCCCGGACTCGTCGTAGTCGGCGACCATCGTGATCCGTCGCACGTGGCGCGGGTCGCCACTGAATGGGGTCGCGAGGAAGGTCTGCACCATCGAACGGGCCTGCTCGACGGTGTTCATCCGGGCTCCGATGGAGATGACCTGGGCGTCGTTGTGCTCACGGGCGAGCGAGGCCAGTTCGTCGTTGTAGCACAGGGCCGCACGGATGCCTGTGACCTTGTTGGCTGCCATCTGCTCGCCGTTGCCGGAGCCCCCGAGCACGACACCGAACGAGCCGGGGTCCGCGGCCACGGCCTCCGCGGCGCGCAGGACGAACACGGGGTAGTCGTCGAGGGCGTCGTACTCGTGGGGGCCGTGGTTGGTGACGTCGTGCCCCTGCTCCCGGAGGAACGCGACGAGGTCGAGGAGCAGGTCGTGGGCGGCGTGGTCCCCGCCGAGGTGAACGCGCATGTCAGGCCTCCGTGTGGAAGATGGGCTCGCGGGTGCGCGAACGCTTGAGCTCGAAGAAACCGTCAGTGCCGGCGACGAGGACGCACCCGTCCCAGAGGCGACCCGCGGCCTCGCCGCGAGGAGCGGGCGAGACGACCGGGCCGAAGAACGCCACGCCGTCGACGGCGATCACCGGGGTCCCGACCTCGTCACCGACGAGGTCGATGGCCCGCTGGTGGCTGGCGCGCAGGACGTCATCGAGTGCGTCGGAGGTGGCCGCCTCGGCCAGCTCCGCGGGCAGACCCACATCAGCCAGCGCACCCGCGATCGCCGTGGAGTAGTCCTCCTCACGGTGGTGGATGTGCTCACCAAGGGCGTCGTAGAGCGGCTTGACGACCTGCTCGCCGTGCGCCTCGCGGGCCGCGATGACGACCCGAACCGGGCCCCAGCCCTGCTCCATGAGCTCGGCATACTGCTTCGGGAGGTCACGGCCCTCGTTGAGCACCGCCAGGCTCATCACCGACCAGGTGACCTCTACGGGGCGCACCTGCTGCACCTCACCGAGCCAGCGCGAGGACATCCAGGCCCACGGGCAGAGCGGGTCGAACCAGAACTCGGCGCTCGCGAGCTCTGCGGACGTGGTCAGGGCGGTGTTCTCGGTGGTCTCAGGCACCCGCACATCCTGCCATCCGGGCCCGACACCGACGAGAACACCCACCCGTCCCCACGGCCCGAGCCCGACGGGCACAAGAGCGACCACGCGACGTCAGCGCCCCGTGACAGGATGGCTCACGACCCGGACCGGCCGCCCGAGACGACCGCCGGCATCCGACCGTTCGTCAGGCGTGGACACCACCACGCCCACCTGCGCGCCCACACAAGGAGAACCGTGCCCGGCACCAACCTCACCCGTGAGGAGGCCGCAGCCCGTGCGGCCCTCGTCACCGTCGACACCCACGAGGTCGAGCTCGACGTCACGACCGGCCCCGAGACCTTCGCCACGCGAAGCACGATCCGCTTCAGCTGCGCCGAACCGGGCAGCGAGACCTTCGTCGATTTCGTCGGTGACGCGGTCACCGGCCTCACCCTGAACGGCACCGACCTCGACCCGGCCGCGCACTACGCCGACAGCCGGATCACCCTGCCCGGCCTCGCCGCCGACAACGTCGTCGTCATCACCGCCACGGGCCGCTTCACCAACACCGGTGAGGGCCTGCACCGCTTCGTCGACCCGGTCGACGACGAGGTCTACCTCTACAGCCAGTTCGAGGTTCCCGACAGCCGGCGCATGTACCCGGTGTTCGAGCAGCCCGACCTCAAGGCCGCCTTCACCTTCACGGTGACCGCGCCGGCGCACTGGCAGGTCATCTCCAACTCCCCCACCCCAGACGCCGAACCCACCGGCGAGGGCGTCGCCACGTGGCGGTTCTCCCCCACCCCACGCATCTCGAGCTACATCACCGCGCTCGTCGCCGGGCCCTACGACGTCGTGCGCGACACCCTGACCAGCCGCCGGGGCGAGGTGCCGCTCGGCATCTTCTGCCGCAAGTCGCTGACGCCCTACCTCGACGCCGACAACCTCTTCGACCTCACCAAGCGCGGCTTCGCGTTCTTCGAGGCCGAGTTCGACTGCGCCTACCCGTTCGAGAAGTACGACCAGATCTTCACGCCCGAGTACAACATGGGGGCGATGGAGAATGCCGGGGCGGTGACCTTCAACGAGGTCTACGTCTTCCGCTCCCGGGTCACCGAGTCGCTCGTGGAGCGGCGCGCCCTCACCCTGCTGCACGAACTCGCCCACATGTGGTTCGGCAACCTCGTGACGATGCGCTGGTGGAACGACCTCTGGCTCAACGAGTCGTTCGCCGAGTGGGCCTCGACCACCTGCCAGGCCGAGGCCACCGACTGGACCGACGCCTGGACGACCTTCGGCACCCACGAGAAGGACTGGGCCTACCGCCAGGACCAGCTCTCGACCACCCACCCGATCGTCGCCGAGATCCGCGACCTGCGCGACGTCGAGGTCAACTTCGACGGCATCACCTACGCCAAGGGCGCCTCGGTGCTCAAGCAGCTCGTCGCCCACGTCGGCCGCGAGCCGTTCCGCGACGGTCTGCGGGCCTACTTCGCCAAGCACGCGTGGGGCAACACCACCCTCGACGACCTGCTCGTCGAGCTCGAGGCGACCTCGGGCCGTGACCTGCGCGCCTGGTCACGGCTGTGGCTCGAGACCGCCGGGGTCAGCACCCTGCGCCCCGTCCTCGAGGTCGACGACCGTGGGCTCATCGCCTCGGCGGTGATCGAGCAGACCTGCGCTCCCGGGTTCGAGACGGTGCGCCCGCACACGCTCAACGTCGGGCTGTATGCCGTTCGCGACGGTGCGCTGCACCGCACCGACGTCATCGCCGTCGACGTCGACGGTGCGGTCACCGAGGTCACCGAGCTCATCGGCCGCGAGCAGCCCGACCTGCTCCTGGTCAACGACGACGACCTGGCCTACGCGAAGATCCGCCTCGACGAGCGCTCGCTGGCCACGGCCCTCACCCACCCCCGCGGTTTCACCTCCTCCCTTCCCCGCTCGCTGGTCCTGGCGTGCCTGTGGGACATGACCCGTGACGCCGAGATGGGTGCTCGGGCGTTCGTCGACGTCGTGCTCGCGACCCTGCCCGGTGAGAGCGACTCGACCCTGCTGCGCACCCTCATCGCCCAGCTGCAGACGTCGGTGCTCTCCTACACCGACCCCGAGCAGCGCGAAGCCACCCGCGCCTCGACGCGGGACCGGCTGTGGAAGATCGCCCGGGCCAGCGAGCCGGGCACCGACGCACAGCTCCAGCTCGTGAGCGCCGCCTGCGCGCTGACGACGGCCGGTGACGACGTCACGGCGGTGCGAGCCCTGCTCGACGGGACCGAGGTCCTCGACGGGCTCACGGTCGACTTCGAGATGCGCTGGACCCTGCTCACCGCCCTCGCGGCAGCCGGCGAGGCCGACGACGCGATGATCGACGCGGAGCTGGCCGGCGAGGACACCGCCACCGGTCGCGAGCGCGCCGCCCGCGCGAAGGCCGCCCGCCCCACGGCACAGGCGAAGGAAGCGGCCTGGGCCGCGGCCGTCGAGGGCTCCGGCCTGCCGAACGCCGTCGTCGACGCCATCGGTCAGGGGTTCAGCCGACCGGGCACACCCGCCGACCTGCTCCGGCCCTACGTCGAGCGCTACCACGCCATGCTCGACACCGTCGAGGAGCGCGGGTCGCACGCCCTGGTGGAGTCGGTGGTCTACGGGTTCTACCCGCGCCCGCTCGTCGACCGCGCCCTGCACGACGCCACCCAGGCCTGGCTCGACACCCACCCCGATGCCCCGGCTGCGCTGCGCCGGCTCGTCGTCGAGAACCGTGACCCCGTCGCCCGGGCCCTGGCCGCCCAGGCCCGCGACGCCGGAGCCTGAGACACATGAACCCCGACTCCCCCGCGCTCCCGACGTGGGAGCAGACCCAGCAGTGGCTGCTCACCGACGGTGCCCGCATCCTGCTCACCATCGTCATCGCGATGACGGCGCTGTGGGCGCTGCGGCGGGTCATCGACCGGGTGGTCGCGACGATGACCTCGCGATCAGCCCGCCGTCTGGCCGAGTCCGGCCGGGCCGGACGGGTGCTCGCCAGCGCGACCGGTCTGGACAACGAGCGGCAGCGGCAACGGGTCGAGACGGTGGGCTCGCTGCTGCGCAGCGTCGTCACCATGACCGTCGCGACGCTGGCCATCCTCACGATCATGGCCCTCATCGGCATCCCCCTCGGGCCGCTGCTCGCCTCGGCGGGTGTCGCGGGTGTCGCGCTCGGTTTCGGGGCGCAGAGCCTGGTCAAGGACTTCCTGTCCGGGGTGTTCATGATCATCGAGGACCAGTACGGCGTGGGCGACGTCATCGACACCGGCGAGGCCATCGGCACCGTGGAGGAGGTCACCCTGCGGATCACCCGGCTCCGGGACGCCAACGGGGTCACGTGGTACGTGCGCAACGGCGAGATCATCCGCATCGGCAACCGTTCGCAGGGGGTCGCCACCGCCACGGTGGACATGCCGGTCTCCTACGCCGAGAACGTCGACCGCGTCGTCGGCATCATCCGCGAAGCCGCAGCGGAACTGGGGGCCGACCCCGACTGGCAGGAGCAGCTCATCGAACCGCCGACCGTGCTCGGGGTCGAGTCGATCATCGGCACGACGATGACCGTGCGCACCGTGATCACGTGCACTCCCGGCGAGCAGTTCGCCGTGCAGCGCGAACTGCGGGAGCGGCTGAAGAACGCCCTCGACTCCGCCGGGGTCATGGGGCCGCCGCCCACCCCGTTCATCGGTCCGACCGGAGGGAAGCCATGAGCCTGTACGACGAGATCGGCGGCGAGGAGACCTTCGAGCGACTCGTCCAGGCCTTCTACGAGGGCGTGGCCGCCGACGCCGAGCTGCGCGCGCTCTACCCCGAGGCCGACCTCGGCCCCGCCGAGCGTCGCCTGCGGATGTTCCTCATCCAGTACTTCGGCGGCCCGAGCACCTACAGCCAGGAGCGCGGCCACCCCCGTCTGCGGATGCGCCACGCGCCCTACCCCGTCACCCTCGACATGCGTGACCGCTGGATGCGGCACATGCTCGCCGCGATGGACACCCTCGACCTGCCCGAACCCCAGGCCGAGCAGATGCGTGACTACTTCCTGCGAGCGGCGCACATGCTCGTGAACTCCGACGACGGCATCCCCCCGACCGCCGGCCACGGCCTCCCCTCGTGACGTCTCGACGACGGTCCGCGCCCGCACTCGCGCACCGGATCGCGCGTTGGTCTTCGCCATCGGCGCGAGGTAGGGAAACATGGGGTCGGTGACTGCGAGCACCCCGAAGCCCCTGACCACCGCCGGCGACGTCGTCCACCCGGCTGACTCCCCCGACGCCCCCTGGTGGCGCGATGCGGTGATCTACCAGATCTACCCGCGCTCGTGGGCGGACGCCGACGGCGACGGCATCGGTGACCTGCCCGGCATCACCGCGCGCCTGTCGTACCTGCGTGACCTCGGTGTGGATGCCGTGTGGCTGAGCCCGTTCTACGTCTCACCGATGCACGACGCCGGCTACGACGTGGCGAACTACCGCGACATCGACCCCCGCTTCGGCACCCTCGCCGACGCCGACGCGATGATCGCGCAGGCCCACGACCTCGGACTCAAGGTGCTCGTCGACCTCGTGCCCAACCACACGAGCAGTGAGCACGCGTGGTTCCGGGCCGCGCTGGCGGCCGGGCCGGGCAGCCCCGAGCGCGACCGCTACATCTTCCGCGAGGGGCGCGGCGCCAACGGTGAGCTACCACCGAACAACTGGCCGTCGGTGTTCGGCGGGCAGGGGTGGACCCGCGTCACCGAGGCCGACGGCTCACCCGGCCAGTGGTACCTGCACATCTTCGACACCACCCAGCCCGACCTGAACTGGCACCACCCCGAGGTCCGCCAGGAGTTCCTCGACATCCTGCGCTTCTGGTGCGACCGGGGCGTCGACGGCTTCCGGGTCGACGTCGCACACGGTCTCGTCAAGCGCGACGGCCTGCCGGACTGGGACGGGCCGGTGGGGCTGTACGACGAGGTGGGCGACGACGCCAGTGGCGACGCCGGTGACGGCGCCAGCCCTGCGCAGGTGCAGTCCAGCGGTGGCGAGGTGCTCGACCACACCGCCACCGGTGCCGCGCCGATGTGGGACCAGGACGGCGTGCACGAGATCTACCGCGCGTGGCGCGAGGTGCTGGACTCCTACGGCGCCCCCGACCGGATCCTGTGCGCGGAGGCCTGGGTGACCCCGGAGTCGCGCCTGGCCCGCTACGTGCGCCCCGACGAGATGCACCAGGCCTTCAACTTCGACTTCCTCGACGCACGCTGGGACGCCGAGGCGATCAGCGCGGTCATCGAGGACTCGCTGCGCAGCAACGACAACGTCGGCGCCCCGACCACGTGGGTGCTCTCCAACCACGACGTGGTGCGCCACGCCTCGCGGCTCGGGCTCGACCAGAACCTGCCGCGCCCCAACGGCATCACGGCGGACGACCCGCAACCGGATGCCGTGCTCGGCCTTCGTCGGGCGCGCGCGGCGACCGCGTTGATGCTGGCCCTGCCCGGTGGCGCCTACGTCTACCAGGGTGAGGAGCTCGGCCTGCCTGAGCACACGACCATGCCGGCCGACGTCCGCCAGGACCCGACCTTCCACCGCACCGAGGGCAAGGTGACCGGGCGCGATGGCTGCCGGGTGCCGATGGCCTGGGCCAAGGACGAGCCGAGCTTCGGGTTCGGCCCGGGCTCGACGCCGTGGCTGCCGCAGCCAGCGGTGTACGGCGACCTGGCCGTGGACCAGCAGCAAGGTGTCGAGGGCTCGACGCTCGAGCTGTATCGCGACCTGCTCGCGTATCGCCGCAAGCACCGCTTCGGGCACGGCAGCCTGACGTGGGACGCCCTGAACTCGCCGAGCGTCATCGCGTTCCGCAACACCTCGGGTGACGGCGAACGCACCCTGCTCGTCGTGACCAACATCGGCGGCTCCCCCGTCACCCTGCCCGAGGGCGACGTGCTCATCTCCTCGGGCCCGCTCGCCGAGGACGGGAGCCTGCCGACGGACACCACCGCGTGGCTCCGGTTGCCGGTGGCCTGAGGTGCGGGCCAGCGACTTCGCCTATCTGGACGCCCCCACCCCGGTCGCGCTCGCACACCGGGGCGGTGCTGCCTATGGGCCCAACCGCGGCGTCGAGAACACGATGGCGGCCTTCCGGCGGGCCGTCGAGATGGGCTACCGGTACCTCGAGACCGACGTGCACGCGACGAAGGACGGGCAGCTCGTGGCCTTCCACGACACCGTGCTGGACCGGGTGTCCGACGTATCGGGTGCCGTCGAGGACCTTGAGTACGACGCGCTGCGCGAGGTGCGGATCGGCGGCACCGAACCGATCCCGCTGCTCGGTGAGCTGTTCGAGGCCTTTCCCGGTGTCCGGGTGAACATCGACATCAAGGCCGACGGGGCGCTCGAGCCCACGGTGCGCGAGGTGCTGGCCCACGATGCGCTGGACCGAGTGTGCATCGGGTCGTTCTCGCCCCGGCGGCTGCGGGCCGCCCGGTCGGCGCTCGGGCCGGGGGTCGCGACTGCTGCCGGGCAGGTGGGCACGGCCCTGATGCGGCTCACGCCTGCGGTCGTGTCGCGGCTGCTGCACACACCCGCCCCGGTGCTGCAGATCCCCGGCCAGCACCGGGTCGCCGGGCGCACGATCACCCTGGTCACCCCGGGGCTGGTGCGGCGGGCGCACGCCTTGGGCAAGCACGTGCACGTGTGGTTCCACTCGTGGTCGCGCGAGGACGCGACCGAGATGCACCGGCTGCTCGACCTCGGGGTCGACGGCATCGTGACCGACCACATCGACGTGCTGCGTGATGTCCTGGCCGAGCGCGGCCACCCGCTCACCGCACCCACCTGATGTTGCGTCTCAGCGCAGGAGCACGTGGCCGCCGGGCGCGGTCAGCCGGGTCCACCGGTTCGACCGGAAGACGGTCACCGGCTCACCGGGGGCCAGAAAGCCGAGGGCATAGGCGGCGAAAGCGCCCCCGGCGCGCACCACGGTGCTCGGGTCCGGCATCCCCGCGTCGACGGTGAGCAGATCGGGGTGCGGCCCGGAGGCCTCCCGGACGTCACGCGCCCAGACCCGATCGCGCACGAAACCGCCGGCGGCGCCACGCTCGCGCACGGCATCCGACACCTCGACGAGCCCGTCGCGGGCCACTGCGGCAAGGAGGTCACCGGGCAGGGCGCCGGCCGGCTCCCAGGGGCCGCGCGGCGGGGTGAGTGCCGACCACGGCGCGAGGGCGCGGGTCGGGGGGACCGGGAGGCCGCGGCCACCTGCGCGGTGGGTGCGGTCGGTGATCGCCCCGAGGGGGACGATGACGTCGAGGTCGGCGGGCGACGCAAGGGCGAAGGTGCGCAGCCCCAGGACGGTGCCCTCGGCGAGGATGCCGGAGCCGGGAAGCACCCCGACCCATGCGGCAAGGACTTCCCCGGCGGCCTGAAGGCGCATGCCTCCCTCGGCATCAACGGCCCGGGCGCGGGTCGCATAGCGGCCCAGGTCCTCGAGGGACTGCTCGTCGACGAAGTCCAGCGTCTCGGTCATCGGCCGGCCCACCGGAAGCTCACGGGCTCGCCGGAGTGGCGGGCCAGTTCGGTGCGCACGTCCGGCGAGAGGCGCCGGGGGCGGGCGGTCGAGAAGTCATAGAGCACGAGGCCGGTCTCGGCGACGGCGTACACGGCGTCGCCGACGTCTGCCGGGTCACGCACGACGTAGCCGAGGTCGAAGCCGGCGCCGTGCACGTGGCTGACCCACATCTCGACCTCGACCGGCGCGGGGCGGAAGGTCAGCGGGGCGCGGTACTCGATGGCGTGGCGCGACACGACGATGCCCTCGTCGAGCATCGAGGGGCGTCCGAGGAACCACTCGCGGATGGCGACGACGCGGGCATCCTCGAGCAGGCGCAGGAACTGCACGTTGTTGACGTGGCCGTAGGCGTCCATGTCCGACCAGCGCAGGGGGACGTCGACCCGGTAGTGCGAGGCGGGGTGCGCCGGGGCGGGCGGCTCTGCGGAGGGCTGCGCCGAGGAGGGGTGCGCGGGATCTGGCATGCCCTCATCCTCTCAGCCCGCGCAGGTTCACGGCCCGGTGGCCGGCTGGGCCGTGAGGACGCCGCTGCGAACCTGGACGGCGCGGCCCGTACTTCGTGATTGGACGAAAAGGGGTCTGACGTGGGGTAACCGTCTGCCCAAAGGTCGGATCACCCTGAATGCTGAGGGCGGGTGCTGGAGGGTGGTCTGGGGGGACGTCCGGATGCTTCACGTGGTGAGTCACCGCGACTCGCCACCCCGACGGCCACCCACGTCCATGCGGCTCACCCTGCGATCCATCTTTGGGATGGACCGCACGCACCACCCCACCTCCATGCGGCTCACCCTGCGATCCATCTTTGGGATGGATCACTCACCGGCACGATGCGCCGGCCTGGCGGCGTGGCGAGAGGCATCATCCGCGCTCACTGCCGTCCAGGGTGATGGCTCACCACGTGAAGCATACGGACGTCCCCCCACGGCACCCCCCGTCCCCCTCCCTCCGCACCCCCCGCACCCCCCGCACCACGGCGCCAACCCCTCTCCAGCTACCAGCCCGCACCTGCCGCCCTACGCTGTGCGGATGCCGCTGCTCCCCTCGACCGCCACCCGCCTCGACCACGTGCTCGCCACGGCCCAGCGCGCCGGCCGCCTGCCCTCGGTCACGGCCGCGCTCGTGCGTGGTGGCGAGCTCGTCTGGAGCGGGGCCGTCGGCACGGTCGACGGTCGACCCCGCGGCCGCCGCGCCGACGCCGACACCCAGTACCGGATGGGCTCCATCACCAAGACGTTCATCGCCGTGGGCGTCCTGCGCCTTCGGGATGCCGGTCGCCTCGACCTTGCCGACCGTTTCGGCGCCCACGTGCCACACACGGCACTCGACGACGTCACCATCGAGCACCTGCTCACCCACGCGAGCGGGGTCCAGGCCGAGACCAAGGGCCCGTGGTGGGAACGCACAGAAGGCGGCGACTGGGACTCCCTGGCCGCCGCGACCGGTCAGCGGTTTCGGGCCGGGCGCCGCTTCCACTACTCCAACGTCGGGTACGCCGCGCTGGGCCGCCTGCTCGAGGTCCACCACGACCAGAGCTGGTTCGACGTCGTCAACGACGAGCTGCTCCAGCCACTCGGCATGACGCGCACGACGACCCGCCCCACCGGCTCCGCCGCGCAGGGGCTCGCGGTGCACCCCTTCGCCGACGTCCTCCTTCCCGAGCCCGAGCACGACGCCGGGGCGATGGCCCCCGCGGGTCAGCTCTGGACCACCGCCACCGACCTGGCCCGGTGGGCGGCCTTCCTCGGCGGCGACACCCACGGCGTGCTCGATGCGGCCACGCTGGCCGAGATGGTCGAGCCGCACCACGTCGTCGACGAGCCCGGCCAGCCCTGGTCGGGGGCTCATGGCCTGGGATGGCAGGTCTGGAACGCCAACGGCATCCGGTACGCCGGCCACGGAGGGTCCATGCCCGGGTTCCTCGCGGGGCTGCGCGTCCAGCTGACCAGCGACAGCCGCGCCACGGCATCCGGATGCCGCCCGCCCGCCGTGGGTGCCCCGGGCGACGGGGTCGTCGTGCTCACCAACACGACGGCGAGCCCCGTCACGAAGACGATCGGCCCGGATCTGCTGAGCACGCTCGCCGACCTCGAGCCGGCACCGGTCACGCCGTGGGCAGCCGCGGGCGACCCCTCGCTGCTCGAGCTCGTGGGAACGTGCCACTGGGGGCCGGCGGTCGAGGTCGCGACGATGGTCGGCGAGCACCTCGTGCTCGGCGAGCCCGGGGCCGGGCGAGGCTCGCGGTTCCGCCGGACCGGGCCCGACGCCTGGGAGGGCCTCGACGGGTACCACACGGGTGAGCCACTGACGGTGGTGCGCCGACCCGACGGCAGCGTCTCGCATCTCGACCTCGCGTCGTTCCGCTTCACGCGCACGCCCTACGACGCTGACGCCGACGTTCCCGGCGGGGTGGACGAGCCCGGCTGGGCCTGAGGGGGACCCGGCGCGCCGGCAGGCGCCGGGGCACGCACGCCCAGCCCCCACACCACGGCGCGCACGACGCCGGACAGCGCCCCGAGCACCACCAGGGCGACGAGCAGGCGGACGTCCGGTGCCTCTAGGACGACGCGCAGGGGCGTCTCGAGCAGCCGCGGCAGGAGCACCAGGACGAGCCCGAGGGCCACCACGTCGACGACGGCGGCCACGGCGAGGACGACACGGCCCGAGCGCGTCCCGCCCACACCGGCCCGACGATGCCGCAGCGCCCACCACGCCATGGCGCCGAGAGTGAGCTGGACCACCACGAGGAGCACCAGGGCCTGTTTCCCCCACCGCAGGAGAGGGTCGACCTCGGCCGTCCGCTCGACGAGGGGCGCCCCGAACAGCAGCCGCTGCACGTTGTAGGCGACCCGCACCAGCTGGTACTCGTCGGCCTGGTCGTTTCCGTTGGCGAGGAGGACGAAGCCGGTGTCCTCCTCGGGCAGGAGCCACTGCATCGCCCGGAACCCCAAGGCGGAGCCGTCGTGGGACAGGACCAGCTGCCCCTCCAGGCTCGGTCCCGCCGACTCGTCCGCGGGGAACAGGAAGAGCCCTCCGCCGTACCTCACGCCGCTGTCGCCGCTGTCGCCGCTGTCGCCCCTGTCGCCGCTGTCGCCGCTGTCGCCACGGTCTCCGGCAGCGACGGGTCGGCCCTCGTGCAGCCAGCGCCACGAGCTCTCCGTGAGAATCGGGTGTGCCACGAGGTGCGCGGCCAACAGGCGCCCGAGGTCTTGCGCCGTCGAGAACATCCGGTACGACCCGACCATGCCGGCGGGCAGGGGCGTCTCCACGGGCCGGTACCCCAGGCCCAGCCAGCGGTAGTGCCCGGTGGCCAGGCCGGCGCCCGCAGCCAGCCCGGCATCCGTGGTCGTCGCCGTCATCCCGAGTGGCCCGAGGACCTCGTCCTGCAGATGGTCCTCGAAGCCCCGGCCACTGACTCGCTCCACGAGCAGCGCGAGGACGTCGTAACCGGCATTCGTGTAGGTGAAGTCCGATGGCTGGAGCCGGTCCGCGAGACGAAGCGCGTTGAGCTCCACGCTGGCCCCGACGTCCCCGCCGAACGACTCGAGCCCGTCGCTGGTCGTCGGCCCCGCCCGGTGGTGGAGGAGGTCGGCCACGGTCACGCTGTCACCACCGGGCGCCAGCTCGGGGTCGTAGGTCGTCACGGGCTTGTCGAGGCCGACCAGGCCGTCGTCGACGAGGCGCAGGACGGCGATCGCGGTCACGGACTTGGCGAGGGAGGCGATGAGGAAGGGGGTCGTGGGAGCCACCGGGTTGCCCTGTTCGTCCGCTGTCCCGAGCCCCACCTCGAGCACGGCATGGTCCCCGACCACGAGGGCCGCGGCGAACCCCGGCACTCCGAGCGAGCGCCGCTCCCGCTCCAAGTAGGCCTCGACCTCCGCGAGGCGGGCCTCGTTCACGACGGGTTCCTGCGCGGTCACGCTGTCGGGCCCGCTCACTACGGGGGACGCACCGGCGCTCGCACCCGCCACCATCACGGATGCCGTGGCGAGGCCGCCTCCCAGCACCAGCACCACACCCGCGGTGAGGGCCGTCGCCGCTCGGCCCACCGAGCGCACCGAGCGCACCGACGACTCCCCCTGCGACGATCGAACACGCATGCGCACTCCTCGCTGCCTCAAGGCCCCTCCCAGATTCGGGCTTGGCCGCCGGCCGTGTCAACGCTTGCTACCGTCCACCCGTGGGACTCGCAGCCGACCTCGATTACCGCATCACCACACCGAACCCGGCTCAGCGCGGGGTGCGTCGGGCGGGATCCGCGCGCGTCGGATCGAAGCTGCTGGCGCGCTACCTGCCCGCCATGGACCGCACCGTCGCCCGCCTCAGCCGGGGCCGCACCACCGCGATCGAGATGCTGGCCGGGCTTCCGATCATCGCGCTGACAACGACGGGCCGGCGCACCGGGACGCGGCGGCACACCCAGCTCGTCGCCATCCCCCACGAGGCGACCCTGGCCCTGCTCGGCACGAACTTCGGCGGGCCGAGCACGCCGACGTGGGCGCTGAACCTCGAGGCGAACCCGGCCGCCACGGTGGCCTTCCGAGACCGCGAGGTCGAGGTCGTCGCCCGCGCGGCGACCGAGGCCGAGCGGGCGCAGGTGCTGGCGACGGCTGCGACGATCTACGTCGGCTACCCGAAGTACCTGGCGCGCATCTCCGGGCGGACCGTGCGGATCTTCGTCCTCGAGCCCTGTGGATGACGAGCCGCCGCTGTCGGTGACTGCACCTACGGTGGGGTGATCATGACGAACCCGACGGATGCCGTGACCTCACCCCCCGCTCCAGTGGCACCGCCCGCTGCACCCGCTGCCCCCTCCGCCGCGCTTACCGACGCCGCGCGAACAGCGCTGCGCCGGCTCGTCGGGCGTGACGACGCCGACTTCCGGGACGGGCAGCTCGAGGCCATCTCGGCGCTGGTGGCCGATCGGTCACGGGTGCTCGTCGTGCAGCGCACCGGGTGGGGCAAGTCGGCCGTGTACTTCGTGTCGACCGCCCTGCGCCGGGCGGAGGGTGCCGGGCCGACCGTCATCATCAGCCCGCTCCTGGCGCTCATGCGCGACCAGATCGCGGCCGCCGAGCGGGCCGGCATCCGGGCGGTGACGATGAACTCGGCCAACGCCCAGGACTGGGACGAGGTGCGTGCGGCGCTGGCGGCCGATGCCGTCGACGTGCTCCTCGTCAGCCCCGAGCGGCTGAACAACCCCAGGTTCCGCGACGAGCAGCTGCCCGACCTCGCGCGCCGGTGCGGGCTGCTGGTGGTCGACGAGGCCCACTGCGTCAGCGACTGGGGCCACGACTTCCGCCCCGACTACCGCCGCATCCGCGACCTGCTCGCCGGGCTTCCGGCCGACACCCCGGTGCTGGCGACCACCGCCACCGCCAACGCCCGCGTCGTCACCGACGTCGTCGAGCAGCTCGAGGTCGGCGGCCGCTCGGTGCTCACCGTGCGCGGCGGTCTGGCCCGTGACTCGCTGCGCCTCGGGGTGCTGCGCTCGATGTCCCCCGAGCAGCGCCTGGGCTGGCTCGTCGCGCACCTTCACGAGCTGCCGGGCAGCGGGATCGTCTACACGCTGACCGTCTCGGCCGCGCAGGACGTCGCGGCGGCGCTGTCGGAGGCCGGCATCGCGGTCGCGTCGTACACCGGCCGCACCGACCCCGCCGACCGCGAGCGCCTCGAGGGGGCGCTGCGCCGCAACGAGGTCAAGGCCCTCGTCGCGACCTCGGCACTCGGGATGGGCTTCGACAAGCCCGACCTCGGCTTCGTCGTGCACCTCGGGGCACCGAGCTCACCGGTGGCGTACTACCAACAGGTCGGCCGTGCCGGGCGTGCCACCGAGCGCGCCGACGTGCTGCTGCTGCCCGGCCTCGAGGACAAGGACATCTGGGCCTACTTCGCGTCGGTGTCGATGCCGCGTGAGGAGCAGGCACAGAAGGTGCTCGACACCTTGGCCGCCGCCGGTCGCGCCCTGTCGACGGCCGCCCTGGAGACCGCGGTCGACGTGCGGCGCACCCGCCTGGAGCTGCTGCTCAAGGTGCTCGACGTCGACGGTGCCGTGCAGCGCGTGTCGGGCGGGTGGGTGTCCACGGGGGTGTCGTGGACCTACGACGCCGAGCGCTACGAACGGGTCGCTGCGGCCCGCCGAGCCGAGCAGCAGCTGATGATCGACTACGAGCGCAGCGACGCCTGCCGCATGGCCTTCCTCCAGCAGACCCTCGACGACGACACCGCCGTCGCGTGCGGGCGCTGCGACGGCTGCGCTGGGCCCTGGTACCCCACGAGCGTGCCGGATGCCGTTGTCGGCGCCGCGCGCGAACGCCTCACCCGCGCGGGCGTCGACCTCGAGCCGCGAGTGCAGTGGCCGACGGGGATGGACCGCATCGGGGTGCCGGTCAAGGGCACGATCAGCGCCGACGACTCGCTCCAGCCCGGGCGCGCGCTGGCCCGCCTGTCCGACCTCGGGTGGGGTCAGCGCCTGCGTGAGGTGCTGCGTGACGACAGCCCGGCCAGTGCTGAGCTGCTTCGGGCGTGCGTGCCCGTTCTGGCCGAGTGGCCCTGGGCGCAGCGACCGGTCGCGGTCGTGGCCGTGCCGTCGCGCTCACACCCGACCCTCGTGACCTCGCTGGCCGCGGGGCTGGCGCAGATCGGTCGGTTGCCGCTGCTCGGGGCGTTGGACCTCGCCCACGGAGGCCCGATCGGGGAGCCCGGCGGCAACAGCGCCTTCCGGCTCGCGGGTGTCTGGGAGCGCTTCGTCGTCGGCCCCGAGTTGGCGGCGCCCTTGGCCGGTGTCAACGGCCCGGTCCTGCTCGTCGACGACCTCGTGTCATCGCGGTGGACCCTCACCGTCGCAGGGAGGGCGCTGCGTCAGGCCGGGGTTCCGGCGGTGCTGCCCTTCGCGCTCGCCGTCGACGGCTGAGCGGGTTCCTGGGCCGAGGCCGCTCCCTCACCGTCTGTCGCCGTTGCGGGCGGCTGCACTCGCACGGTCAGCACCGGCAGGAAGAACTGCACGACCGGGCCGATGAGCAGGGCGTACAGCACCGTCCCCACACCGAGGATGCCGCCGAGGGCGAAGCCGAGCACGACCACCGTCACCTCGAGTGACGTGCGCACCAGCCGGATCGAGCGCCCGGTGCGCCGCGCCAGGCCGGTCATCAACCCGTCGCGCGGGCCCGGCCCGAGCTGGCTGCCGATGTACATGGCCCCCGCCACCCCGTTGCCGACGATCGCGAGCAGCATCACCGCGATCCGCCAGCCGAGTCCCTCGATGGCTGGCACCACGGCGAGCGTGGCGTCGATCGCGAGCCCGATGACGACGGCGTTCAGCACCGTCCCGAGCCCCGGCCACTGGCGCAGCGGGATCCACAGGAGCAGCACGACGAACGACACGACGATGCTCATGAGCCCGTACGACATGGGGATGTGCTGGATCAGCCCGTACTGGAGCACCCCCCACGGCTCGAGACCCAGGTCGGCGTGCAGCAGCAACGCCATCGAGATGCCGAACAGCACGAGCCCGACGAGCAGCTGGGCCACCCGGTGCGGCAGGCGACCGGCACGCAGCTGCTCGATCGGGTTCATCGGGACGAGCTCGACACGACGGCTCGCGCCGCGACGGAGGGCCTGGATCGGGGTCATGCACCCCAGCATGCCCCAGAAGTGGCCTTCACTTCGATAGCCAATCGTGCAAGAGTGGCCACCATGTCGACGCACTCCGTCTCCGCAGCACGCACCGCCCGGCTCGTCGGCACCCTCGCCCCGGGACGCCCCGCCTACCGCGCCCTGGCCGACGCCTTGCGCCTGGCCATCGCCGACGGCCGCATCGCCGCAGGCACCCGACTGCCGAGCGAGCGCGAGCTCACGGCATCCCTCGACGTCAGCCGCACGACGGTGACCCGGGCGTATGCCGTGCTGCGCGACACCGGCTACCTCACCTCACGCCGCGGCTCGGGCTCCGTGGCCTCGCTCCCCTCCGGGAGCCGGGTGCGTGCTGCCGGCTCGCTCTTCCCCGCCGACCCCGGCGAGGGCGTCATCGACCTCACCTGCGCGGCCACCCGCGCCCCCGCGGGTGTCGTCGAGGCCTACGAACGAGCCGTCACCCAACTCCCCGAACACCTGGCCGGGGCCGGCTACCTGACCCTCGGCATCCCGGACCTGCGCGAGGTCATCGCCGACCGCTACACCCAGCGCGGGCTGCCGACCAGCCCCGACGACGTCCTCGTCACCTCGGGCGCCGTCGCCGGCATCGGCATCGTGCTGCGGGCGCTGCTCCACCACGGTGACCGCGTCGTCGTCGAGAGCCCCACCTACCCCAACACCATCGACGCCCTGCGCCGCTCGGGCGCCCGGCTCACCCCGCTGGCGATCGACCCCGACGGCTGGGACGCCACCGAGTCGGCCCGCACCATCCGTGCCGCCGGGGCGAGCCTGGCCGTGCTCATCCCCGACTTCCACAACCCCACCGGCGCCCTGATGAGCGACGACGCGCGCGCCATGCTCGCCCGCGCGCTCACGACATCCGCGACGATCCCCGTCATCGACGAGACGATCGTCGAGGTCGACCTCGACGACGCGGATCCGATGCCGCTACCCTTCGCCGCCCACGACCCGCGGGCGATCTGCGTCGGCAGCGCGTCGAAGTCGCACTGGGGAGGCCTGCGCACCGGGTGGATCCGCGCACCCAAGGGCACCCTGCCAGCGCTGGTCGAGGCCCGGGTGACCACCGACCTCGGTGCCCCAGTGCTCGAACAGCTCGTCCTCCTGGAGCTGATGCGCGCCCACCCCGGCCTGTCCCCGCAGCGCCGCGACGACCTGCGCACCTCACGGGGCGCCCTCGCCGACGCGCTGCGAACTCACCTCCCGAAGATCGGTTTTCGGATGCCGCGCGGCGGGCTGTCGCTGTGGTGCGAACTGCCGCCGCACGTCGACGCCACCACCGTCGCCGTGGCCGCCGAGGATGCCGACCTGCTCGTCGCCGCGGGCCCGCGCTTCGCGGTCGTCGGGGGGCTGGATCGCTGGATCCGCCTGCCGTTCGTGCTACCGCCCGAGGTCATGGTGGATGCCGTGGCGCGCCTCGCGGGGGCTCTTGAGTGTGCACGCGCTCCCCGAGCGTCGGGCAGGGTGGCTGCGCCGGCGACCACCCGTCCGGACGCACGCGGGAGACGACGGCCGCTCGTCGCCTGACCGCCCCTGACCACACCTGACCGCGCCTGACCGCGCCCACCACCACGCCGGATATCGTTGCGACGGTGACCTCCAGCGACTCGACTCAGCCCCCTGAGAACACGCAGCCCGCACCGCTCCTCGACCTCCTGGCCACCCTGGACCTCGAGGAGCTCGGCTCGGCGGTGATGAGCGTGCAGCCCCTGTCGACGGCCGACACCGCCGACGGCACGCTGCCGACCCCCCTGCCTGAGACCTTCGCCGAGGACATCACCCTGTTCCGCGGGCAGAGCCAGAAGCAGCCGCACGGTCGGGTGTTCGGCGGGCAGGTCCTCGCCCAGGGCGTCATCGCCTGTGGCCGCACCGTGCGCGTCATCGAGGGCGGCGAGAAGCGGCGCCTGCACTCACTGCACGCGTACTTCATGCGCCCCGGCGACGACACCCAGCCGATCACGTTCAGCGTCGAGCGCATGCGTGACGGCCGCTCCTTCTCGACCCGCCGGGTGCACGCCATCCAGCACGGCAAGCCGATCCTGTCGATGAGCGCCTCGTTCCAGGACCCCGACGCCGGCCTCGACCACCAGGACCCGTTCCCGCAGGCCCCCTCCCCCGACACGCTCCCGAGCCTGGCCGAGCTCTTCGAGGGCGTCGACCACCCGGCGGCCCGGCACATGGCCGAGGGCCGGGCCATCGACCAGCGGCACGTCGAGGGCAACCTCTTCGCGACCCCGGCCACCGACCGGGTCGCTGACCAGCGGGTCTGGATGCGCGCCACCGGCACCCTGCCGGACGACCCGCTCATCCACGACGCCGTGCTGGCCTACGCCTCCGACTACTCGCTGCTCGAGACGATCCTGCGCCGCCACGGCCGCACCTGGACCACGCCGGGCCTGCGGGCAGCCAGCCTTGACCACGCCATGTGGTTCCACCGCCCGGCCCGTGCGGATGAGTGGATCCTCTACGCCGAGCA
Source organism: Ornithinibacter aureus (assembly GCF_009858245.1). Taxonomy (NCBI): domain Bacteria; kingdom Bacillati; phylum Actinomycetota; class Actinomycetes; order Micrococcales; family Intrasporangiaceae; genus Ornithinibacter; species Ornithinibacter aureus. The sequence goes on along the minus strand of NZ_VMSB01000001.1, from coordinate 3,633,723 downwards.
CTCCCCCTCGGCGCAGGGCGGGCGGGGCCTGGGCATCGGCCGCATGTTCACCGAAGGCGGCATCCTCGTGGCCACCGTCGCGCAGGAGGGCATGTTGCGCGTGCCCTCACCAGAGGACGACCGCGGCTGACCCGCCCGGCAGGCGCACGGCATCCGTGGTCAGCGTGGTGCCTTCAGGGTCCCAGGCGAGGGCCACCCGACCGCCTGATCGCGGCAGGGGCACGTCGGCGGGGTCGTCGGCGAGGTTGAGCACGACGGCGGATGCCGTCCGCCCAGCAGGCGCGTGGAGCGTCACCACCGTGCGCGCGGCCTCGTCCACGTCGACGCGAACGTCGGCGAGGCGGGTCGGACCCGCACCGATGACCCTCCGGCGCAGGGCGATGCACGCCCGGTACCAGTCGAGCAGGCGCCGGTGCCCGGCCTCGTCGACCTCGCCCCAGGCGAGCACCGAGGCCTCCCGCGTGGCGGGGCTCTGCGGGTCTGGCACGTCGGCGGTGGACCAGCCGTGGCTGGCGAACTCGGCCCGCCTGCCGGCGCGCACGGCATCCGCGAGGGCCTCGTCGGTGAAGCTCGTGAAGTACTGCCACGGCGTCGAGGCACCCCACTCCTCCCCCATGAAGATCATCGGGGTGGTGGGTGCGAGCAGGTAGAGCGCGGCGCCGGCGGCCTGGAGCCCGGGCGGCACGACGGCGCTGATCCGGTCGCCGGTCATCCGGTTGCCGACCTGGTCGTGGGTCTGGAGGTACCCCAGCAGTCGGCGGGCATCGACGTGCTCGGTGTCGACCGGCTGGCCCCACGGGCGCCCCCGGAAGCTGGAGTGGCTGCCGTCGTGCAGGAACCCGCAGGTCAGCACCTTCGCGAGCACGGCGAGTGGCCCAGCCTCGTCACGACCCGCCCCGCCGGCGAAGTCGGTGTAGTACCCGTGGCTCTCGCCGGTGAGGGTGACGTGCAGGGCGTGGTGGATGTCGTCGTCCCACTGGGCGCTCATGCCACGCCCGCCCTGGGCGGTCGGCGTGATCATGTCGACGTCGTTGAGGTCGCTCTCGGCGATGAGGTCGAGCGGGCGAGCGAGGTGCTCAGCCAGCGCCGCCACGGCATCCGAGAGATCGGCGAGCAGGTGCCGGGGCGAGGCGTCGCGCAGCTCGTGCACGGCATCCAGGCGCAGGGCGTCGACGTGGAAGTCGCGCAACCAGCGCAGCGCGTTGTCGACGATGAAGCCGCGCACGTGGTCGGCGTGGTCCTGGTCGAGGTTGACCGCCGGCCCCCAGGGGGTGCTGTGCGCGGTCGTGAAGTACGGGCCGAAGCGGGCGAGGTAGTTGCCGCTCGCGCCGAGGTGGTTGTGCACGACGTCGAGGCAGACCCCGAGCCCGCGGGCGTGGCAGGCGTCGACGAAGCGGGCGAACGCGGCCGGGCCGCCGTAGGGGTCGTGCACGGCGTAGAGCCCGACGCCGTCGTAGCCCCAGCCCCACCGGCCGTCGAAGGCGGCGATCGGCATGACGTTGACGACGTCGACGCCGAGGTCGACGAGGTGATCGAGCCGCTCGATGGCGGCATCGAAGGTGCCCCGCGCGGTGAAGGTGCCGATGTGCAGTTCGTAGACGACGCCACCGAGCACGCCCTGGCCGTCCCTCGGGCCGCGCCAGTCGCCGTCGGTCCACGTCAGGGTGGCCGGGTCGAACGTGCGGCTCGGTGCGTGTACGCCGTGGGGCTGCCACGCGCTGCGAGGGTCGGGCACGGGAGGTTCGGCACCGTCGAGCACGAACGCGTAGTCGAGGACGAGGTCGGATGCCGTCGGCGTCCCCTCGCTCTCGGATGCCGTGGACGGCCCGTCCCAGCGCCACCAGCCGTCACCGAGTGCAGTCATCGACTCCCGTCGAGGCTGTACCCCGAGTGACCTATTGGTCGATTCCGGTACGCCAGCCCCGTCGGCAGGCTGTACCCCGAGTGACCTGTTGGTCGATTCCGGTACGGACCACTCGATCTCGACGTGCTCGGCCTTCGGGGCCCAGACCTCGATCGGCAGCCTGCCCGCACCAGGTCGACTCGCCACGCTCACGAGTGCCGCACGAGCAGGGCCACCGGGCGGTGGGCCAGCAGCGTCGCCAGCGACACCGAGCCCCCGGTGATGACGTCGTCGCCGTCAGCCAGCACGTCGCGCCACGATCCGGGCGGAAGCTCGACGACGGCATCCCCGAATCCACCACCAGCGGCAAGCGTGCGGGCGGCAACGGTCGCGACCGTGACCACGCGTAGCCCGTCGGCATCACCGCGGGCGAAGGCCAGGGCGTGCGGGCTCGAGCACGGCAACCCGGTGTACGTCGTGCCCTCACCCACGAAGGCAGCGGGGTCCTCGCGGCGCACGCGCAGCGCGCGGGCGGTCACCCGCATCTTCTCGTCGTCGAGGTCGAGCGCAGGCTCGGCGGCGACGACGCGGGCCAGCCGTTCGCCGCGGTCCGTCCAGTCCACGGGCCGACGGTTGTCGGGGTCGACGAGCGAGAGCGTGACGGTCTCGCAGCCCTGGTAGACGTCGGGCACGCCGGGCATGGTCAGCTGGATGAGCTTCTGCGCCAGCACGTTGCCACGCACCGAGGGTTCGTGGGCCACGGTCCAGGCGTCCAGGTGGCTCTGGACCAAGGGGTCGTGGGTGAGGTCGCGCGCGTAGGAGGTGACGGCATCCTCGTAGTCGGTGTCGCCGTCGACCCACGCCGTGTGCACCTTGGCCTCACGCACGGCCTTGAGCAGGTAGCCCTCGAGCCGAGAGCCGGTGATCGGCCAGGCACCGACCAGGGTCTGCCACAGCAGGTACTCGGTGGGCGCGTCGACGAGCGCCGGACGGTGGGCGTCCCCCAGCTCACGAGCCCCAGCAACCCACGTCGCCCATCCCTCGCCGTCCTCGGCGAGCGACATCAGCCGGGCGCGCACGTCCTCCGAGCGCTTGGTGTCGTGGGTGGTCAGCGTCGTCATCGACGTCGGCCACGACGCGACGAGCCGGCCGCACCAGGTGTGGAACTCCTCGGCCGAGATCGACAGGTGGTCAGGGTGTCCGCCGACCTCGTTGGCGCCGGCGAGGCGGAACCAGCGGTAGTAGGCGGTGTCCTCGATGCCCTTGGCCATGACCGGGCCACACGTCTGCTGGAAGCGCACCCGGAAGTCGTCGGCGAGCGGGCCGGTGTCGAGTGCGGCGTCGCGCAGGTCGCGGTCGAGCACGAGGTCGACGATCACGCCGAGCGCGGGCTCGTCGGTCGGAGCCAGGTGGGCGCGTGCGCGACCAGCCGCAGCCTCGATGACCGCCGCCTGCTCGGGGTCCACGGCACGCCCGGGCACGACGTAGGCGCGGTAGCGGTCCATCGCGACGAGCAGGGCCTCGAGCGCGCGCCGGGCCGACGCCTGGTCGAGGTCGGGCAGGATGCGCCGCACGAGCCGCATGAGCCGGTCGACCTCGGCGGCCTGCACGTCGTCGACGACGAGGCGCTTGGCCTCGGCGACCACGTCGTCCAACGACCCGCGCTCGGGCGCGGCCTGCGCCCACAGCCGGTCGAGCACCGCAGCCCCCGCCGAGGGGGTGAGCACCTGCTGCACCCGCAGCAACGCGTCGTAGCCGGTCGTGCCGGCGCACCTCCACGAGTCGGGCAGCTGCTCGTCACCCTCGAGGATCTTCTCGACGACAACCCAGGAGTCCCCCGTGGCGTCAGCGAGCCGGTCGAGGTAGCCGCCGGGGTCGGCGAGCCCGTCGGGGTGGTCGATGCGGAAGCCGTCGACCGCGCCGTGCCCGTGCAGGGCGAGCAGCAGGGCGTGGGTGGCCATGAACACGACGGGGTCCTCGACGCGCACCGCGACGAGCGAGGTGACGTCGAAGAAGCGTCGGTAGTTCAGCGCCTCCCCCGCCTCGCGCCAGCTCGACAGGCGGTACGCCTGCGCGTCGACGAGCTCGGCCAGCGGCAGCCCCTCGGTGCCGGGCGCCACGGGGAACTCGGCGTCGTAGTAGCGCAGGACCGGGTCGGATGCCGTCGGCCCACCGTCCGCGGCGAGCACCAGTTCTCCGGCCTCGAGGGCCTGCTGGAGCGTCCCGCCGAGCACCGGCATCAGGAGCCGGTCGTCCTCGGCGACCCAGTCGACGTCGAACCACCCGGCATACGGCGAGCGGCGGCCCTCCCGCAACAACGACCAGAACGGGGCGTTGAGGTGGGCCGGCTGCGGCACCGCCATGTGGTTGGGCACGACGTCGACGATGATGCCGAGCCCCGCGGCGCGGCACGCGGTGACCAGACGCTCGAAGCCACCCCGGCCACCGGCCGCTTCACTGATCCGGGTGTGGTCGAGCACGTCGTAGCCGTGCATCGAGCCCGGCGCCGCTTGGAGCACGGGTGAGAGGTAGACGTGCGAGACACCGAGCGAGGACAGGTACTCGGTGTGCCCGGCAGCGTCGTCGTAGGTGAACCCCTCGTGGATCTGCAGGCGGTAGGTCGACGTGGGCACCACCCGCGCCGGGTTCGGCCGGTGCGCGGATGCCGTGCTCGCCTCGCTCACGCCGATCACACCCGCGTGGCGGTCGCGGCTCCGGAAGGCTGCGGCGGCGCCTCACGCGGGCTGCGCAGGACGATCACCGACCGAGGGGCCACGACCAGTTCGCTGCCGGCGTCGTGCCAGGTCTGGTCGACGACGTCGGCACCGGTGTCGATCTCGGCGACCCAGTGCTCACCCCACTCGGCATCGGGGAGCACGAACGAGTCGGCCTCGTGGTGGGCATTGAAGATGACGAGGAAGTCGTCGTCGAGCACCCGGCGGCCGCGCGAGTCCATGCTGGGGATGGCCTGGCCGTTGAGGAAGACCATGACGGTCTTGGCCTCGTCATTGGCCCAGGCCGACTCCCCCATCAGCTCACCAGAGGGCTGGAACCAGGCGATGTCGCCGAGTTCGGAGGTGCCGCCGTGGTCGGCGCTGCCGGCGAAGAACCGGCGCCGGCGGAACACCGCGTGCTCGCGGCGCAGGGTGGTGAGTGCCGCGGTGAAGGCGTAGAGCTCCTTCTGGGTCTCGTCGAGGTCCCAGTCGACCCAGGCGAGTTCGTTGTCCTGGCAGTACACGTTGTTGTTGCCCTGCTGGGTGCGGCCGATCTCGTCGCCGTGGGCGATCATCGGCACGCCCTGGCTGAGCAGGAGCGTGGTGAGGAAGTTGCGCTGCTGGCGCAGGCGCAGGGCGATGACGTCGGGGTTCTCGCTCGGCCCCTCCTCGCCGCAGTTCCAGGAGCGGTTGTGGCTCTCGCCGTCGTTGCCGTCCTCGCCGTTGGCCTCGTTGCGCTTCTCGTTGTACGACACGAGGTCGCGCAGGGTGAAGCCGTCGTGGGCGGTGACGAAGTTGATCGACGCGATCGGCTTGCGGCCGCTGTGCTCGTAGAGGTCGCTGGAGCCGGTCAGGCGCGAGGCGAACTCCCCGAGGGTGCGGGGCTCCCCGCGCCAGAAGTCGCGCACGGTGTCGCGGTACTTGCCGTTCCACTCCGTCCACAGCGGGGGGAAGTTGCCGACCTGGTAGCCACCGTCGCCGACGTCCCAGGGCTCGGCGATGAGCTTGACCTGGCTGATGACCGGGTCCTGCTGGATGAGGTCGAAGAACGCCGAGAGCTTGTCCACCTCGTGGAACTGGCGGGCCAAGGTGGCGGCGAGGTCGAAGCGGAAGCCGTCGACGTGCATCTCGGTGACCCAGTAGCGCAGCGAGTCCATGATCAGCTGGAGCACGTGCGGGTGGCGCATCAGCAGGCTGTTGCCGGTGCCGGTCGTGTCGTAGTAGTGCTCCTTGGCGTTGTCGACGAGGCGGTAGTAGGCCGCGTTGTCGATGCCGCGGAAGCACAGCGTCGGGCCGAACTCGTTGCCCTCGGCGGTGTGGTTGTAGACGACGTCGAGGATGACCTCAATGTCGGCGGCGTGCAGCGCCTTGACCATGGCCTTGAACTCGGTGACCTGCTCGCCACGGCGGCCGCGGGCGTAACCGTTGTGCGGGGCGAGGAAGCCGATGGTGTTGTAGCCCCAGTAGTTGGTCAGGCCCTTGGCCTGGAGCGAGGTGTCCTGCACGAACTGGTGCACCGGCATCAACTCGATCGCCGTGATGCCCAAGGTGGTGAGGTGGTCGATGATCGCCGGGTGGGCGATGCCGGCGTAGGTGCCGCGGATCTCCTCGGGCACCTCCGGGTGGGTCATCGTCAGGCCCTTGACGTGCGCCTCGTAGATGACGGTGTCGTGGTACTCGTGGCGCGGCGGCCGGTCGTGGCCCCAGTCGAAGTAGGGGTTGATGACGACCGAGAGCATCGTCTTGCCGAGGTTGTCCTCGGTGTTGCGCTGGGTCGGGTCGGTGAAGTCGTAGGAGAACAGCGCCTGGTCGTTGGTGACCTGACCCTCGATGGCCTTGGCGTACGGGTCCAGGAGCAGCTTGCTCGGGTCGCAGCGGTGACCGTTGGCGGGGTCGAACGGGCCGTGGACCCGGAATCCGTAGAGCTGACCGGGAGAGATCCCGGGCAGGTAGGCGTGGTGGACGAAGCCGTCGACCTCGGGCAGGTCGATGCGGGTCTCGACTCCCTCGTCGTCGATGAGGCAGAGCTCAACCCGCTCTGCGACCTCGCTGAACAGGGCGAAGTTCACGCCGCTGCCGTCATAGGTGGCGCCAAGGGGGTATGCCGTACCGGGCCAGATCTGCACTGGTTGCCTTCCGTGGGTGGTCACAAAACCAGCGACGGTGCTGGGCTCACGGGGGCACACGAGCCACCCGCGGGTTCTTTCAAACTTACCCGTCGGAACCGACAGCGCGAAAACGTTCGGCCGAGTCCGGCATCCGACGTACTCCTCGGTAGGGTTCGGGACATGGAGAACCAACGCGTCGCCGTCGTCACCGGAGCAGCTCGCGGCATCGGGGCGGCCACCGCCACCCGACTGGCCCGTGACGGTTTCGCCGTGGCCGTGCTCGACCTCGACGAGGCTGCCTGCGAGGCCGTTGCCGACGCCATTCGCGCCGAGGGCGGCACGGCCCTGGGCCTGGGCGTCGACGTCACCGACGCCGAGCAGGTCGAGTCGGGTGTGGCCCGCGTGGCCGACGAGCTCGGCCCGCCGGTGGTGCTCGTCAACAACGCCGGGATCATCCGCGACAACCTCATCTTCAAGATGACCGAGGGCGACTGGGATGCCGTGATGGCGGTGCACCTCAAGGGCGCCTTCCTCATGACCCGCGCGTGCCAGGCCCACATGACGGCCCAGAAGTACGGCCGGATCGTCAACCTGTCGTCGTCGTCGGCGCAGGGCAACCGCGGGCAGGCCAACTACTCCGCGGCCAAGGCGGGGCTCCAGGGCTTCACCAAGACCCTTGCCATCGAGCTGGGTCGGTTCGGGGTGACCGCGAACGCGGTGGCGCCGGGGTTCATCCAGACCGACATGACCGCGGCGACGGCGGAGCGCATCGGGGTGCCGTTCGAGGAGTTCCTCGCGCACGCGGCGTCGCAGGTGCCGGTGCAGCGGGTCGGCCAGCCGGAGGACATCGCCGCCACCATCGCGTTCCTGGTGTCGCAGGAGGCCGGCTTCGTCTCCGGCCAGGTCATCTACGTCGCCGGCGGGCCGCTCGACTGATCCGGGCGGAGGCTGCCGTGCGTGCGCGCACCCCCCTCGTCGGCGGAGTCGTCGGCCTGTTCGTGACCGTCGCCGTGCTGCACCTCGGTGCCCAGCTGACCGGTGCCGACGACGTGGCCGACGCGACCCAGGTGCTCCTCATGCCGCTGCTGGCGGCGGCGCTGTGGCTGAACACCGAGGCCCCGCGCGGCCGCCTGGTCACGCTGACCCTCGTGGCCCTCGGGCTGTCGTGGCTGGGCGACAGCGCACCGAAGCTGACGCAGGGTGACACCGCCTTCCTCGTCATGATCGGCTTCTTCCTGCTCGCGCAGATCGCCTACGTCGTGGCGTTCTGGCCCTTCCGTGACCGCAGCGTGCTGAACGTGCGGCGCCCGCTGCTCCTGGGGTACGTCGCCGTGGTCGTCGCGCTCGTGGTGGCGTGCGTCGGTGGGGCCGCGGGGATGCTCGTTCCGGTGCTCGTCTACGGGGCGTTGCTGGGCACGATGGCCGTGCTGGCGACGGGCGTGAACCTGCCGACCGCGATCGGCGGCGCGCTCTTCCTCGTCTCCGACGGCCTGATCGCCCTCAACGCCTTCGCCGACGGCTTCGACCTGCCCGGTCAGGGCTTCTGGGTGATGGCCACCTACCTGACCGCGCAGTCGCTCATCGTCGTCGGTGTCCTCACGACGGGGGATGCCGCCCGCTCACGGTGAGCGGACGGCATCCGGTGTGCGTGCGGCCCAGCCTTACAGGCCGAGGTCGCGGCCGATCAGTTCCTTCATGATCTCGTTGGAGCCGGCCCAGATCTTCGTCACGCGGGCGTCACGCCACGCACGGGCGACCCGGTACTCGTTCATGAAGCCGTACCCGCCGTAGATCTGCACGCAGTGGTCGAGCACGTCGTTCTGCACCTGCGCGCTCCACCACTTGGCCTTGGCCGCGTCGACCGCGGTCAGCTCACCCTTGGCGTGTGCCTCGATGCAGTCGTCGACGTAGGCCTCGGCGACCTCGATCGCCGTGACCATCTCGGCGAGCTTGAACTTGTTGTGCTGGAAGGAGCCGATCGCCTGGCCGAACGCCTTGCGCTCCTTGGCGTACTCGATGGTCTCCATGAGGATCTGCTTGGCGTGGGCGACGTTGGCGGCAGCGGCGCCGACGCGCTCTTGGGGCAGTCGCTGCATCATCGCGATGAAGCCCATGCCCTCGTCGCCGATGCGGTTGCTGTCGGGCACGCGCACGTCCTGGAAGAACAACTCGGCGGTGTCGGACTCCTCCTGGCCGACCTTGTCGAGCTTGCGACCGCGGGTGAAGCCCTCCATGCCGTCCTCGACCATGAACAAGGTGATCCCCTTGGCGCCCTTGGTCGGGTCGGTGCGAGTGGCGACGATGACGAGGTCGGCCTGGTACCCGTTGGTGATGAAGGTCTTGCTGCCGTTGAGGATCCAGTCGTCACCGTCGCGCACGGCGTTGGTCTTGAGAGCGGCGAGGTCGGAGCCACCCCCGGGTTCGGTCATGGCGATCGCGCAGATCTTCTCGCCTGCGGCCATCGCGGGCAGCCAGCGCTCCTTCTGCTCCTGGGTGCCCAGGTCGACGATGTAGGGAGGGCAGACATCGCTGTGGATGCCGAAGCACGAGCCGACGGCGGCGTTGAAGCCGTTGATCACCTCGGCGGAGACCGCGTTGAAGCGGTAGTCCTCGGCACCCATGCCGCCGAACTCCTCGGGGATGTCCAGGCCGAAGAGACCCTGGCTGCCGGCTTCCTTCCAGATGTCGCGGTCGATCGACTTGACCTCGAGCATCTGCTCGGCGCGCGGCTTGAGCGTGCGCTCGACGAACTCGCTCACGGAGGCTCGGAAGTCCTCGTGCTCGGGACCGTAGATGTTGCGGGGCATGCTGGCTCCTCCGGGCGGATCACAGATCCGGATCGACGTTGACTAAGCGCTTGCTTAGTTTTGCGTGCGTACGGCATGCTGTCAACCGTGCCGAGCACCACACCCCTGAGCGAGAGCACCCTCCTCGCTGCCCTCGCCCCCGCGGGCGGACGCCAGAGCGCGGTCGGCGACGTCAGCGACACCGCGGTGCGGATCATGCTCGCCGCTGCTGACGCCTTCGCCCAACGCGGCTTCCACGCGACCACGACGCGGGACATCGCCTCTCGCGCGGGCCTGTCCCCCGCCGGGGTCTACGTGCACTTCACCTCCAAGGAGGTGCTGCTGTTCGAGCTCAGCCGGCGCGGTCACGAGCGGGCCCGCGACCTGCTCGTCGAGGCGGCCGCTGCGGCGGACAGCCCCACTGAGGCGCTGCGCGCCATCATCGGCGGCTTCTCGCGCTGGCACGCGGAGCACTACGAACTCGGTCGGATCGTCCAGTTCGAGTTCCGCCACCTGCGACCAGAGCACCGGGACGCCGTGCTCGGGCTGCGCAAGGAGATCGACCAGGTCGTCGCCGGTGTGCTGCGCGACGGGGTGGACACCGGGGAGTTCGCGGTGACCGACGTTCCCGCGACCGCGCTCGCGCTGCTGTCGATGGCCATCGACGTCGCCCGCTGGTACACCCCCGACGTGCGCCGCACCCCCGCCGCGATCGAGGCCACGTACGGCGAGCTCGCGTTTCGGCTCGTGCGTCCCGGTGAGGCGCTCGCTGCCTCGGTCCTGTCGTGAACGATGGGCTGCAGCCGGTCACCCGGCGCCGAGTGCGGCTGTGAGGACTGGAGCGCCCGTAGATAGGCTGAGTCAGTGAAAAGCCACGCACGGTCGGCCCACGGACACGGGGGGTCCCCCTCCATCGAGGTGCCCGATTACTGGTGGTACGTCGCTCGCGCTGACCTCCTCGAGACCGCGCTGCGCTCTCATGTGCAGGGGGCTGGGCTCACCCTCGACCTCGGCAGCGCTGATGGTCCCAGCGCTGGCTGGCTTCGGGATGCCGTTGCGCGCACCGTCTCGCTCGACATCGATCCACGCGGCTTGGGCAGCGACGGGGTCTGTGGGTCAGCGCTCGCACTGCCCTTTGCCGACGAGACCTTTGAAGCGGTCTCGGCGTTTGACGTCATCGAGCACTGTGACCCCGAGAGTCAGGCGCTGGCCGAGGTTCGTCGGGTGTTGAAACCGGGCGGTCGGTTCGTCATGTCCGTGCCCGCGTACACGTGGGCCTGGAGTGACTTCGACGTCGCCAACGGCCACCACCGCCGCTATACGCGGGCGCGGGCTCGCATTGCTGTCGAAGCGGCCGGCTTCAGCGTTCAACGTGTCACCCACGGCTTCGCCTCTGTCTTCCCGATGTTCGCGGCCGAACGGGTGGCGCGAAAGCTGCGCCGGAAAGGTGAGCAGGGTGCCGTCGACGTCGTCGAGGTGCCGTCTGTACCCAAGCCGCTCAACGACGCGCTGTTGGCGATGTCACGGTTAGACCGGCACATCCTCTCCCGCGCTGACCTCCCCTTCGGATCGTCGGTCTTCCTCGCCGCCACCCGCATCGGCTGATGCCTGGAGGCACTGACCCCACACCCTGCGAGTCATCTCAGGGGTCGAGCGGTCCACCACTCACCACGCGAGCCCTCACATCGGCGGCCGTGCGCGACAAGCCAGCGGGCAGCGGGGTCGACGCGAGAGCATCGACATCAGGCCAGACGCGGGAGGCCAGTCGGAGGTCGAGCACCTGACCAGTTCCGGCTCCTCCCACCGGAATGGTCCGCAGCGGGCGGTGGAAGACGCGCCGTGCCTCTGAGATGAGGTGACCGACGGTCACCGGCCTCCCCGAGGACAACACCTTCGTCACAACGGTGCCGCGTGACTCCTCACGGATCAGGTCGAGGCAGCGGACGATCATGGTCGCCGCGTCCTCGACGTAGAGGTAGTCGCGAATCGTGTCCATGGACACGTAGACGGGCAGCGGTCGCCCCGTCGCATCGGCGAGGCAGAGTTGCGACAGCAGACCCTGCGGTTTGCTCAGGGTCTGGCCTGGTCCGTAGACGTTGGCGAGTCGGCCGATGGCTGCGCGAACGCCGGTCTGGGACGCCACCTGGTGAACGACCTTCTCCATGGCCAGCTTTGCCCGGCCGTAGGGGACGAGCGGGGCCGGGTCGGTCCACTCGTCGAACGGAGCCCCTGTCGCACCGGCATAGACGCCACCCGCTGATGACGCGAGGAAGGCGACGCCGTCCTCCTCCGGACCCACCGACGCAGCCAACGCGCCCATGACCCGGTCGAAGACCCCGACCTCAGCGGCGAGGGTATCCTCCGGCGTCGCGACGACTCCGGCGCCAGCACACCAAGCGACCGACCACGGGCGGCCCCGTCGCGCTTGGCTGAAAACGTCGAGCGTGAGGAGCAGAGCCGAGATGCTCTCGCCCTCGTCACCCCAAGGCACCGACGCCACGAGCACCTCGTGGTGCGCCTGTTCCAGTGCCCTGACGAGGTGTCGACCGACGAGACCCCCCGCCCCAACGACCAAGGTGAGCGGCGGGGTCGGTCGTGTGCTCATCTGGCGTCGCGGCCAAGGGGCCCGTCACGCCGGTCGCGGACCGGCAGGTAGAGCGGCTTGCCCATGGCCATGTTGACCGCCATCCCGACGTATTCGGCGATCACCCCGAGCGAGAACAGGATCACACCCGTGGCGACCATGAGCAGGATCATCGTCGAGGTCCACCCGGGCGCGTCCCAGGAGCCCGTCGCCTTGCCGATGAGCAGCACCAGCGCGATGACCGGGGCGAGCAGCACCGCAGTCGCGCCGAGGACGCTGACCCAGCGCAGGGGTCGGGTTCCGCTGGAGAGCACCAGCCGCCAGAAGTGCGAAACCAGCGCTCGCATCGAGTACCCGGAGGGTCGATCCCCTTCGCGACGCATCTCGACGGGCGAGGTGACGGCACGTCGGGCAACCCACGAGATCGCCACGTCCAGATAGATTCCCGGGCCGGCGTAGGCGGCGACGGAGCGAGCCACCTCCCCGACGATCAACCGATAGCTGTTGAAGTCCGAGGCCTGAGCACCCTTGGTGAGGCGCTCGACCACCCCCTTGGCTCCCCGGGAGGCAAGGTTGCGAAGCGGCCCGTGGGGTGGTTCGTTGGTCGGCTTGGCGTAGACGACGTCAGCATGCTGGTCCATGGCCGTGTCCAGCAGCGCCCCGAGTGCGTCCGGGTCGTGTTGTCCGTCCTCGTCCATGGTCGCGACCCACTCACCACCAGAGGCGGCGATTCCTGCCAGGGTCGCGGCGTGCTGGCCGAAGTTGCGGCTCAACCACACTGGGCGAACCCAGTCGTGGGCCGCACGGAGTGCACGGATCGTGTCGTCGGACGCATCAGGACCACAGTCATGCACCAAGAGCACCTCGGCCACTTGGTACTCGCGGCCGCCGGGCGACACCCGAACCTCGACCGATGCCGCCAGTTCATCGACGACAGCGGCCAGCGTCCGTTCCCCTTGGTAGACGGGGATGACGACGGAGACCTGGTGTGGTCCGGTCACTCGCGGGTCAGCTTGCGGTAGGTAACCCGGTGCGGGCGGGCGGCGTTGGCGCCGAGGCGCTCGATCTTGTTCTCCTCGTAGGCCTCGAAGTTGCCCTCGAACCAGTACCACTTGGCGGGGTTCTCCTCGTCACCTTCGTAGGCGAGGATGTGCGTCGCCACGCGGTCGAGGAACCAGCGGTCGTGGCTGATGACCACGGCGCAACCGGGGAAGTCGAGCAGCGCGTTCTCCAGGGACCCCAACGTCTCGACGTCGAGGTCGTTGGTGGGCTCGTCGAGGAGCAGGAGGTTGCCGCCCTCCTTGAGGGTCAGCGCGAGGTTGAGCCGGTTGCGCTCGCCACCGGAGAGGATGCCGGCCTTCTTCTGCTGGTCCGGGCCCTTGAAGCCGAACTGGCTGACGTAGGCCCGCGAGGGGATCTCGACCTGGCCGACGTTGATGTAGTCGTGGCCTCCGGAGACGGTCTCCCACAGTGACTTCTCCGGGTCGAGACCACCGCGGCTCTGGTCGACGTAGGAGATCTTGACGGTCTCCCCGACGTCGACCACTCCCCCATCCGGCTCCTCGAGCCCGACGATCGTCTTGAACAGCGTGGTCTTGCCGACACCGTTCGCGCCGATCACTCCGACGATGCCGTTTCGCGGCAGGGTGAAGGACAGCCCGTCGATGAGCACGCGGTCGCCGAACCCCTTGCGCAGGTTCTTCACCTCGATGACCTTGCTGCCCAGCCGTGGCCCCGGAGGAATCGCGATCTCCTCGAAGTCGAGCTTGCGGGTGCGGTCCGCCTCAGCGGCCATCTCCTCGTAGCGGGCGAGGCGGGCCTTGGACTTGGTCTGGCGGGCCTTGGCGTTGCTGCGCACCCACTCCAACTCCTGGGCCAGTCGCTTGGAGAGCTTGGCGTCCTTCTTGCCCTGCACCTCGAGTCGCGCCTGCTTCTTCTCCAGGTACGTGGAGTAGTTGCCCTCGTACGGGTACGCGCGGCCACGGTCGAGCTCGAGGATCCACTGGGCCACGTTGTCCATGAAGTACCGGTCGTGGGTCACGGCGACGACGGCACCGTGGTAGGCAGCGAGGTGCTGCTCAAGCCAGAGCACGGACTCGGCGTCGAGGTGGTTCGTCGGCTCGTCGAGGAGCAGCAGGTCGGGCTTCTGCAGCAGCAGCTTGCACAGGGCCACGCGGCGACGCTCACCGCCGGAGAGCACCGTGACGTCAGCGTCCGGCGGCGGGCAGCGCAGGGCGTCCATCGCCTGCTCCAGCTGGGAGTCGAGGTCCCACGCGTCAGCAGCGTCGATGGCTTCCTGGAGCTGGCCCATCTCGGCCATGAGGGCGTCGAAGTCGGCGTCGGGGTCGGCCATCAGCACCGAGATCTCGTTGTACCGGTCGAGCTTGGCCTTGATCTCTCCGGCACCCTCCTCAACGTTGCCGAGGACGGTCTTCTCCTCGTTCAGTTCGGGCTCCTGCATGAGGATGCCGACCGAGTACCCGGGCGTGAGCCGGGCCTCGCCGTTCGATGGCTGGTCCAGCCCGGCCATGATCTTCAGCACCGAGGACTTTCCCGCACCGTTCGGACCGACGACGCCGATCTTGGCGCCGGGCAGGAAGGACAGGGTGACCTCGTCGAGGATGACCTTGTCGCCGTGCGCCTTGCGGGCGCGGGACATGACGTAGATGAACTCGGGCATGGGGCACAGGCTATCGACCACCAGTGCCCCCGCCCGAATCCGAGGCCTGCGCGAGCCCTCAGGCTGCGTACTCGTCCGCAGGCGCGACCAACGGCCCTGCCGAGAAGTAGGGCTCGCCGCTGCTGTCACCCTCCGACTCCTCGGGGGTGACCTCGGGTCGCGCCGCAGACCCCTCGACCTCGCCGGGGCGGCCGACCTTGGCGAACGCCGCGGTCCCGTAGGTCAGGTCGTGGCCGGCCGCATCCGCGACGATCTCGACGTCCCACCACGTCGTGCCGTCCTCCCTGACGTACGAGGTGATGTGCTGCCGGCCGTGGATCGTCACCGGCTGCCCCTTGCGCAGCGAGACCCCGACGTTCGCGGCGAGCGCCCGGAACGTGGTGACGCTGTAGAAGCTCGTCGGGGTGTCCTCCCACACCCCCGGCTGGCCCTGCACCGGCTTGCGCGCCGACGTCGCGACGCGAAACGTCGCCATCGGCGACCCGGTCTTGGTCGTGCGGACCGTCGGGTCGGCCACGAGCCGTCCCCGGATGGTCACATAGGTCTCGTTCATCGCGAACCCTCCTTCGGTGCCCCGCATCTCGGGACTCCCCAGAGACTGTGCCCGCAGGTGGGCGTGCCGCCAGTGGTGCGTCCGAGCCTGTGGACAACCTCGGCCGAGTACCCGACCTGTGGATGAGAGGGCTCAGTTTCCCGCGGCTCGGGAGAGAGCCAGCCGCGTGGCAGCATGGCGTTCGAGGACTCGCTCGACGGGGCGGACGATCTCCTCGCGGGCCACCGCGTCGATCGACTCTCGCAGCCGACGATCGATCACGTGGGCTCGTCGCTGTGACCCGACCCGGGCCAGCGGGCGCGCGATCAACGCCAGGAGCAAGCCCGCCACCAGGCCACCAAGGAAGAGGATGAGCGGCACCGGGAGGATGCCGACGCTGGGGGGTGCGCCGATCACGGCATCCATCTGGAGCCACCCGAGGACGACGTACAGGGCGAGCCAGAGGAAGCCGACCACGGCCGCAGCGGCCAGCAGCAGCTGGCCGAATCCGAACGCTCGCCACCACACCGGCGATCGCGAATGCAGGGGCGTGCCGACGACCGCTTGGTCGAGGGCGTCCCCCAGGGCTGGGCCCGAGGGTGCAGCGGCGGTCTCGACGGCTTCGGCCCACGGTGCCGGCAGCCCCTCGGACGCGCGGTCCACGAGACGACGGGTGGCGATCTCGACGGCCGATCGCGCTGCCGGGCTTGCCGGGGGAAGAGAGGAGCGCCCGAGGACGGACCGGACGTCGGCCTCGGAGACGCTGATGTCGCGACCATCGAGGCGCAAGCGCCGCAGGGGTCGCGGGCGCAGGGACTGCGCCCACCGGGTGAAGGGCCAGCCGGTGTGGGACACCGCCTCCATCCGGTAGTCGCGGGCCACGGCCTCGACCACCGTGGGAACGCCGGCGCTTCGCGCGAGGGCGTCGACGAGGTCGGATCGCGCCGCGTCGTCGAGCACGGGCTCACCCTCGGCCACGTGGCTGGTGAGGGCACCGGCAGCGGCTCGGACGTCCGCGGCCAGGCGTGAGCGCGCCATCGTGCGCCCGGCCACGGCGTTGGCCAGGCGTTGGCGCAGGACGTCGATGCCGTGACCGGTGGCGACGGAGGTCGCGAGCACGGTCGCTCCAGGGACCCCGTCGCGCTCCATCAGCCGGACCAGGTCGGTGCGACACTGATCGACCTCGGCGTCGCTGAGCCGATCACTCTGGTTGAGGACGACGATGGTCACGGCCTCGTGGGTGGCGAGCGCCGAGACGTAGTCGTCGTGCAACCGTGCGTCCGCGTACTTCTGCGGGTCGGTGACCCACACGAAGAGATCCACCAGGTCGAGCACCCGCTCGGCCTCGACCCGGTTCGTGACCTCACGGGAGTCGAAGTCGGGCAGGTCGAGCAGCACCAGGCCGTCGAGCGACCCGAGCACCTCGGGCTCACCGTCGCGCTGGTCCCCGACCACGTGTCGTGCGCCCACACCCAGCCAGTCGAGGAGCTCACCGGCCGGCTGCGCGCCCCAGATCGCTGCGGTCGGCGTCGCCGTCGTCGGTCGGCGTACGCCGGTGACGGCGACGTCGGTCCCGACGAGCGCGTTGAACAGTGAGGACTTTCCACTGCCCGTGGCACCGGCGAGCGCGACGATGGTGTGGTCCCCGGCCAGCGCGGTGCGCTCGGCCACCTTGGCCACCACGGCATCCGCCCGCCCGCGTTCGTCGGCTGGCAGCTGACCGCCACCGGCATCTGCCGCCGCCGCGAGGGCAGCGGCCGCAGCCGACAACTCATCCGCGGAGATCACGACGCCGCGGCCCCGTCCCATGCGCAGCGGGCTCACCGGACGACCTTTCGCAGGTCAGCGGCGACAGCGCTGAGGCGTCCGGCCTGGTCGGCGAGAGCGGGCGTGTCGGGGAGCGCGACGGCGTACCGCTGCTGCTCCCTCTCATAGAGTGCGTCAACGAGTTCGATAAGGCGGCGACGTGCCTTGGTGGCCATCGTGCGCACGGCCTGGTCACCGAAGATCGCCTCGAGCACCCGCTGGGCCAGTACCGCGGTGCCACCGGCGATCCCGACCTCGGCGCCCATCAACCCGCCGGTGCTGCTGAAGGCGACCAACATCAGGAACAGGCCGATGGCGTTGACGCCGTACGCGGCGATGCGCGCGTTCGTTCGACGGCCCTGACCCTCGCTGCGCACGAGGTCGAGCACCTCGCTCTGCCACTGGCGCACGAGTCGCTCGACGTCGGCAGGAAGCCCCGGGCTCGGCTTGGCGAGGCCAGGATGCCGTGCGAGCACCGGTTCCCCGCCCGGCAGGCGGCGCCACGCCCGAGCGGACTGCGACGCCGCGGTCTCCGCGTTGGCGAGGATGAGGGTGGCGACCCCGCTCTGCAGGGCCTCGCCCAGACCGTCGGCCGGCGGCGTGCTGCCCTTGACGGCGGCGGTCAGCTTGTCGCGCCAACGCGAGATGGTCGTCTCCACCTGGCGGAAGAACTCACCGGTGCCGACGAACTCCTGCCAGCGGGCCAGGACCTCGCCGCGCAGCAGGGTGCCGTCGGTCATGCCGTCGTCGACGCGACGATGGGCCTCGTCGTAGCTCTCGTCGACGGCCCGGCGCAGGGCAGTCGCGGCGTCGTGCTGGTCACGGCTGGCGACGACCAGGTCGCTCGTTCGCCCGGACAGCGAGTCGACGGCCCCGCGAAGCGTCTGGCCGACGACGATGGAGCGCGCACGGGAATCGCTGGCAAGGGCGTGCAGCCACGCGCTGAGCCGCTCCACGGCCTCTGGCGGCAACTGACCGTCGGCGTCCAAGGGGGCTTCGGGGACGGTGAAGATGGGTGCGGTGGGCAGCCCCTGCTCGCGCAGCATGCTCGCCAGGTGGGGGCGGATCTCGTCGATGGCCTCGGCGGGGATGCGGTCGAGGACGATGGCCACGGAGGTGCCGCGGTCGGCGGCCGTGCGCAGAAGATCCCACGGCACGGCATCCGCGTACCGCGCCGCCGTGGTGACGAACAGCCAGAGATCGGCCGCCGACAGCAGTTGGGCGGCGATGGCGCGATTGGCCGAGACGACCGAGTCGATGTCGGGGGCGTCGAGCAGGGCCATCCCGGCAGGCAGTGTCGAGGACTCGACGAGGCGCACGGTGCCCGGCTGGTCGAGCCCCGCCTGGTCGGGGTTGCCGTCGCCGGTGACCCGCGCGAGGCCCGGCAGGATGCGGGCGTCGGCGAACCAGCCGCGATCTTCCGGGTGATGGACCAGGACCGGCGACGTCGTCGTCGGCCGCAACACCCCGGGGCGGCTCACTCGGGCCCCGACGATGGAGTTGACCAACGTCGACTTGCCAGCGCCCGTCGATCCACCCACCACAGCGAGCAGAGGGGCGTCGATCGCGCGAAGCCGAGGGAGCACGTAGTCATCGAGCTGGTGGATCAGGGCCGTTCGCGACGCCTCGGCGGCTGCTCGGCTCGGCACCTCGAGCGGCAAGGAGGCCTGGCCGACCTCGTCGCGCAGGGCCTCGACGACGGAGGCGAGCGCCTCCACGTCACTGTCCACGGTCACGACGCCAACCCTAACGACTTTGCGCAGGTCGACAGGCGATTACCTCGGGCGCGCCGGATGATGCTCAGCATGCGACTGTTCGTGGCCCTGCACCCGAGCCTCGAGGCGGCCGAGCACCTCGAGGACTTCCTGGAGGCCCGGGTGGGCGCCGACCCCGACCTGAGGTGGAGTCCGCCGGCGCAATGGCACGTGACGCTCGCCTTCATGGGCGCCGCGCCAGAGCGGGTGGTGGACGATCTCGTCGACAACCTCACCGCGGTGGCGGCGCGGTCTGCCCCGCCGAGCCTGCGGATCACCGGTGGGGGTTGCTTCCCTGACGTGACGGCGGCCCGGGTGCTGTGGGCCGGGCTGGCCGGTGGCGAGGGCCTGGCACCGTTGGCGCGCTCGGTGCGCACCGCAGCGGCCGTAGTGGGCGCGGCCCCCGAGGGCGGGCCGTTTCGTCCCCACGTGACCCTGGGCCGGTTCGGGCGACCGACCGAGGCGACCCGGTGGGTCCGGGTCCTGGACTCCTACGACGGGGCCGCGTGGACGGCATCCGAGGTCGTGGTCGTCGGCTCGCACCTCCCCAGGGAGCGTGGGCACCGTCCACGCCACGAGGTCCTGGCACGCTGTGGCCTCGGCGTGCACGACCCCCGGGCGCCCCCCCGCGATGGTGCCGTGCCAGTCCTACACTGACCTTCGGCGGTCGGGATGATCGCTCGGCCCCCGTAGCTCAGCGGATAGAGCAAGAGCCTTCTAATCTCGAGGTCGCAGGTTCGAGTCCTGCCGGGGGCGCCTCCTTAAACATACTCTGACCTGCAAGAATACGATTGCCTAATTCGAAGCGTGCACTACGCGTGCACTAGTGGCGGGCCCTCGCGGCCCTTGCTTTGGACGCCATGTGTTAACTATAGTTAACACATGATCGACGTCGTCAGGTCCTCGACGTTCGATCGGTGGCTAAGCAAACTGAAGGATCGCCGGGCTGCCGCACGGGTCCTGATCCGGATCAATCGGCTCGCCGCGGGCAACCCCGGCGACGTCAAACCAGTCGGAGGCGGCATCTCCGAGCTCCGGATCGACTACGGACCGGGCTACCGGGTCTACTACCTGCGCCAGGGAGACCGGCTGATCCTGTTGCTCTGCGGCGGTGACAAGTCGACCCAGAGTGCTGACATCGCGGCTGCGCACGACATCGCCCAACAGTGGCGAGCGAACCAAGGAGGAGACCGATGAGCGACAAGAGTGAGACCTTCTCCCCCTTCGATGCTGCCGACTACCTGTCCACCTTCGACGACGTCGCGGCCTACCTCGAAGCCGTGATCGACGAAGGCGACGACGACCCCGTTCTGATCGCCCAGGCACTTGGGGCCATCGCGCGCTCCGGCAACGTGAGCGAGCTCGCCCGCCGAGCCGGGATGAGCCGTGAGGGTCTCTACAAGGCCCTCTCGGCCGACGGCAACCCCAGCTTCGCCACCGTCCTCAAGGTGTCCCGGGCCCTGGGTCTCCGGCTGCACTTCGAGTCCATCGCCTGAGGAAGCGACGCCGGCCGCGCTAACTCACCATTCGCGGCAGATGAGTGAACGTCCCGCTGCCGACCTCGGCGACGGTAGAAGATACGCACATGCTGAAGGTCTTGCTCGGCGTCGGATTGGCGCTCATCGTTGTTGGCGTTGCCCTGATCCCCCTGCCTGGGCCCGGAATGCTCGTCCTCACACTCGGCGTGGTCGTCGCCGCCGTAGCGTCCGTCCTGCTGCGGAAGCGCCCCGAACACACCTAACGCGGAAAAGTAGTGCGTTCCGAGCACCCGCTCAGGTGCCGGCCAAAGGAGCGAGCAGCTGGCGGTAGAGGCCGGGGCCGTGGCCCGCGAGGTCCAGGGCGTGAGCGGCCACGGCCCGCTGTTCGGTGGTTCGGGTCGCGGTGGCATGGGGGAGCATGGACACCTGCACGACGGGTCGTGACAGCTGCGCAGCCCAGTACAGGGCGGCGATCGGCAGGGGCACCCGGCCGAAGATCATCCGCAGGTTGCGCGGTGTGATGCGAGCCCCCTGCGCTTCGAGGGAGTCGAAGGCCTGTCGCATGGCCCGAACCAGCAGGACAGCGCCGCGCACTCGCTGTGATCGCGTCTCCAAGGGCTGCTCCAGGACCAGGGCGGCCATGGCGGCCACGAACACCGTGTGGGTGTCCAACCAGGCGTGCATGTCCGGCTCGGTCCGCAGGTGGGGGTCGATCGCGCCGAGCAGCTGCGACGCGAACTTGGAGCCGGCTGCCCCGCCCTCGACCACGGTGGGCTGCTGCCCCACCCGGTGGGCGGTCACCTGCCCGTCCTTCACGCCGCCGCCCACACCGGAGAAGCACCAGACCAGCCGGTCGCGGCCCAGGCGATCCTCCACGTCACTGCGCAGCTCGAGGGGGTTGGTGAACATCCAGACCCACCCAGCCGGGCTGGCTGCGATGTCGTCCAGGGCCGCAGCCAACTGGTCACCGCGAACGGCGACCAGCAGGACGTCGCAGTCTGTCACTTCCGGTGACTTCGTCACGGCCACGTCGGGCGCAAGGATCCGGCCGTCGAGGCCCACGAGCAGTCCATGGCGGCGCAGGTCGACGAGTCTCGATCCTCGTGCGATCAGGGTGACCTCGTGACCGGCGTCGGCCAGCAGCGCCGCGTAGACCGATCCAACGACACCTGCCCCGAGCACCCTCACACGCGCCATAGTGCGAGCCTATGCGCCAGGAGGACCCAGAAGTGCCGGTGCGCCACCGGCGGCATGTGTGGATGTTCCGCCTGCGGTCCAGATCTTCATCACTGCGGCCACTTGCTCATCAATTCCCTAGGGAGTCGTGCTCGTCGTCGGCGGCCTCGAGGTAGTCCGCCGTGGACCACGGAACGTCAACCAGCTGACCATCGACGTAGGTTTGCAGATGACGCAGGCGGTTGTCCCGAATCCATGCCCGATCCGCGATTGGCCACACCACCGGGAGAAGGAGCCACATCGGAGCGTCCGGAGCTACCTCGAACCCGTGCTCCCTCGCCAGACGAGCGAGCGGAAGGTCGTTCGCGTCGTCACTGTCAACTGGACGGTCGCCGATTTCCTTCGTTCGCTCCCCCCAAAGGAACTGCGCTTCGGGCGAGATGCCCTCCCACGAGTACTCGTTCACGAGGGACAGCCTCTCAGTGACGGTTCCGCGGGTACAGCACCCGCGATGCGGCATGACAGGACGAGTTCGGCCAAGGTGGCGGCGCGACTCCGGGGTCTACTTCCAGCCCTTCTCGAACCCATACGGGACGACCCGTGAATCGCCTTACCGGCTGGACGGCCGCCGAGTGGAGGGTAGCGACTGGCGGCACTTCACGGCGCGGCCGTTTCCCACGCCGATCTTGATACGCACCAACCGCGGCAGATGAGGGCGGTCATGAGGTCGTGCCGACCCAACGTTTGCTTAGCGCCGCTTTGATCTCTGCGAGCATGGGCGCATGGCTGCCCGCACTGCACTTCGCCGTCGCCTCTCGACGGCATCCGTAGTCGTCATGGGCCTCGCTGCTGCTGCCCTCAGTTACCTTCTCGTGTTGGATGCACGGTCGAGTTGGGTCGACCGGCTGCTTGGCGCCGTGCTGATCTTCATGGTTGCTTACGGGGTGCGACTCGGAGTGCGGAATGGTTCCGAGGAACTCGTGCCTTCCTGGCGACCACGAAGCTTCTTCGACGCCGTTCTTCCGTTCGTCTTCCCCTTCTTCCTCATCACCCAGGCAGAAGATCGTGAGTCGCCGTTGGTGTGGCTCGGCTGGGCACTGCTGGCAGCGTCGGTTGCCGTGCAGATCCTCATCTGGCGCGTTGAAAAGGCCGACGCGGTCGCAACCGCCACGAGCAAGTCCTAGCGAGCCATCCGCCCCACTTGCGGCAGATCCGGACGTTCCGAATCGTGCGTCAGTTCGCTGGTGCGCGGCGTAGCGGCGAGCCAAACCCCTTCATCCCGCGAACCAACGCTGCGAAGGTGACGCCCGTCGTCATCGGTATGGCAATGATCCGAACGTCTGACCCCTCGGGTAGGAGCAGCATCAGAAGGACCGCCGGAACGAGGGCCACCATCAGGGTGGCAAGGAGCCGCGTGCCGGTGAGACGGGCGCTCACGAAGAGGACGATAACCCCGTAGACGCCGGCGATAGTCGCGAAGAACAAGACTCCATCCACAGGCACATTGTGGACCTCGGCGTCGTCCTCGGCCCCGCGGATCGCGCATCGGGGACTCACAACGCAGTCGGCATGACCGGATGGGCAGATCTCGGTGCTGTGCGGCCGCGGGCCTGCCGGGTCCCTCGGCGTCCTCAATCCCAAATTTCGGCCCGGCAAGGGCGTGCAGGTCTAGGCTGCGGCGGGTGGACGCGGCGAGGGCAACGAGCTGGGTCAGGCTTCTGACGGACCTCAGTGTGCCTGCGGGTTTTCTCGCTGTCCTGTGGTTCGGCGGGGGATGGTCGTCGACTCAGGCGGCCGCAGCGTTCGGCCTCTACGGGCTGGGCCTCGGGGCGTTTCAGCAGTTTCGTCGGCCAACGACACCCGGCTCCCGGCGCGTCTTTGCGCTCCTGTTCGTTCTGGTTTGCATTGGCGGCTTGTTCATAGGTGAGAATCCCAGCGCCGAACTGGTCATCATCGCTATCGCCTTCGTGGGGGGCTGGACCGTTGGGCTTGGGCTTGCCGCGAGCTTCAATCCTCACGACAGCGCGCCCGTGGAGCGCTCGTTCAGCGGCCAGGTCATCCGTCGAGGCTGACACGGGCGTTCGGATCGCGGCAAATGAGGATGGGTCGCGTCAGTGATGATCTGGGGAAGTGCCGGCAGCGGCCGTCTTCTCGGAGATTGCGCTGTCTACCCGCCGATGAACCCAAGATGCCCCCAGCCATCCCAGCACGATGGTCAGCCCGCCGGCAATCAGGATGCCCATCATGTCGTCAAGGGCGGTGCTCAACAGCAGGGAGTTGGCCACAGCCCAGACTGCCCCGCCGATCACCATGTAGGCGGCCAGCCAGACGAGCAGGAGCAGGGTGGCCTTCCCCTTGACGATCACATCCCCATTCTCCCGCCTGCTCTCGCCTGAAGCGGACGGAACATCGAAACGCGGCATGTCCGTGCAGTTCGGCACCGCTCAACCACGCGCGGGCTTGCATCGATCCAAAGGGAGAGTCAACGCATCACGCGCGGTCGTCCAGTCCCCACGCAATCACGGCCAAAGAGGCCACGCACACGATCCCTCCGACGACGGCCTTGACGTAGTCGCCCTGCCCTACGTAGTCGAAAGCGGCCCCGCCGCCGACAACGACTCCAAACGCAGCGCATACCCACACACGCCAACTCAGAGGCGCCCGATGAGCGTTGTCAGACATCCAGCCTCCGTGTTGCTCGCGCGCCGCAGCAGTGGCCGGGGTCCTCACGATTATGGGGGTCACAACGGTCCGACGTCCCGGGATCGGGCGTCCGGCGGCTTCCTAGTCGCGGCAGATCCGGTTGCCTACTCGATGTAGCCAGTGTTCAGATCGACTTGGCTCAGGAAGTTGCGGATAGCGTCCTCCAGCTCACCGTCCGTCATGCCGTCACTGCCGTGTCCGGCGCTCCCGAAGCCATACCCCTCATTCGGACCTGACGTCCACCGAAAGTCGTAGACGCCCGGCTCGCCGGCCCGCGCGATGACATCGAAGTGCTCACCGTCGACCACCATCCGCTTCACGAAGTGAGGCTACCTATCCGCGGCATGTGCGGATGTGGCTGCGGCAGGATGACGTCGTGAGCGACACCTCGGCGCAAGACCGGTATCTGGGCCGAGTCAATGGGCTTCGCGTCGCGCTGGCGGATGTGTTGCCGCCGGATGCCTTCGCGCTGGCCGACTCGTTGATCGAGCACGGAGAACCAGCCGAGGGCGTCGGCTATCTCGCGTGGGCTCTTCACAACGCTGGCCTGCCGGCGCCTGACTGGGCCGTTCGGGATGTTCAAGAACTGACCGAGGGACTGGTGGACCCGGAGCACCTACCGCCGGACTTCCGGCCCGCGGGCTGAGGCCGGTCGTCGACAATAGAGGTTCCCCTCTTCGCGGCATGAGCGTGCGCTAGTCGGAGGTCCGGGAGTGTGCGTAGGTGCGTGCGAGAAGCCAGACGGAGCCGACCAGGCTCGCCGCGGCAGCCAGGCCAAAGAAGAGGCTTGGAATCACCACCCCTCCGTAGGCATCGGCGCACGTTGGGTGGGGCAACGGCGAGGGTCGCCCAATCAGGGCAGGTCCGCAGTCGATGAAGTTGCCGTCTGGCTCCACACCAGTGAGCGGGACGGCGGCGAAGAACCAACTCAGGAGGAGGGCAGTAACCGCAAGGCTGGCCAGAATGGCCGCAGTGACCACTGGGTGCTTCTTGATGAACGTTGGGCGCTGCGGCGAGGTAGCCGCAGGCCCTGCCTCTACCGCGCTCGTCATGGGGAGGACGGTACGGCCTCTCGCCGCCGAAAATCAGCAGTTCCAGATCTGAACGCCCGATCCGCGGCAGATGAGGGCGTTTGCGTCCCGGGTCAGCAGCCCGCCTGTCGCCATGCTGTCGCCTTGGAGGTGCCTGCCGTCCGTGCCGCGATGTACCTCAGGGCGGTGTCTGTGGTCACGTCCTCGGCATGGTCATCCATGATTCTCACGCCGTCGAGGGAGTCCGCCACTTCGCAAAGGACGACTCCACCAGACCATGAGATGTCCACCAGAAAGCTTGCGGGCGTCGAGACCTCCGGGTCGATCTGACGCACGTCGGTGTGCAAGCCCTCCACACCAGCGAGTCGTTCGTAGACCAGCTGAGCGAACGCTTGTCCCGATGGACCTGACCAATGTGGAGTCACGACATGAGGCTAGATCTATCGGTTCTCGACCACACGCTGGTTGCGGCATGAGCGGATGTCCGGGTTTAGTCGGTAACGACGGAAGCGCGGCTCGCTCCACCCACTGTTCGACGCCGCATGAGCAGCTCGAGCAGCGCGGCGTTGATCAGGACCGAGGTGACGTAGGCAAGTCCGAACACGAGGGCCGACCCCGAGAGGAAGAACGGGTCACCCGCGGCGATGTTGCCAACCAGGTAGAGCGGGACGCCGGCAACGACGAGCGACGGCAGGGCTCCAATGAGCGCGAGGACGCCAAGAACCGTCAACACCAGTTCCATGGGTTGTCCGAAGTCCGATGTTGGAAGAATGAGGCTCGGGGTCAGGGCCAGCATGACGGCTGCATAGACCCGCGTTGGCCTGCTGATGCTCACGCCATCAGTTTCGCAGACGACGTCGGTTGCCAGCGTCGTGTTGTGGCCAACTGCCTGACGTTTTCACCCCTAGGCGGCATATCAGGGCGGTGCTCAACGCCCGCGGCGGGGCGTTCTGAGCAGTTCGATGGTGCAGGTGGGGCCGGCCGCATGGGCAAGGCGCCGGTCGCCAGTGAGCAACGTCGCATCCAGCGCCTCGGCCAGGGCGACGTAGGCGGCGTCGTAGGTGGTCACGTTGTCCCGCAGCTCCCAACAGCGTGGTAGCAGCGCCAGATGCGAGGCGCGGTGCATGGGCAGCGCCCCGAGGTCTGTCATGGCCAGATCCGCCCGGCGGTTGTCGAGCATCCCGGCACGGTTCTGTCGACGCAGTACAGAGGCGACCTCAAGGTCGACCAGTTCTGGGGGGGCGGCCAACGTCTCACCCCGCAGCCGGGTGCGAGCGGCATCCCCGTCCGGGCCGTCATCGGCCAACGCGACCGCAAGGACGCTGGCGTCAACGACGAGCACGATCCCCCTGCACAGCCTTGACCGCGTCTGCGAGCGGGACAGATCCGCCGGAGCGCCCGCCGGCCCGGTCGAGGACCTCCTCCAAAGTCGGCTGGCTGGCCTCAGCGATCAGCCGGGAACGCAGGTACTCCTGCAACGACTGGTGCGCGGCTGCGGCCCGTTGGCGCAACACCGCATGGGTGCTCTCGGGCACATCCTTGATCTGAACACTCGGCATGGCGCCATTATGGCGCTACAAGCGCCGATTCACAACCGCCCGACCATCGGCATGTGAGTGAACATCCGAACCGCACTCGGCGGGCAACCCACTATCGGGACGTACGACGCACCCAGGCGTTGCCGAGTCGCTCCAGGGCAGGGCCGAGCGTGGCGAAGTCGCGGTCGTAGATCCGACCAGTCTCGAGCCCGGACGAAAGGCGGTCGATGGCTTGGATGAGATCAGGCAGCGTCATCGCCGAGGCGGGGCGCGAGGCCGCTGGGGTTGGCGGCGCAGGCGGGGTGGTCCTGGGCGAGTAGCCGGGGATGAACTGGTCGAGCATCCTCGTGATGTCGTCCCAGACCTCGCTGTCGAGCTCGCCGCGCTGCCGGCGGATCCGCAGACGAGCCAGGAGCTCCCGGGACAGCCGTGAGGACCGGGCGACCCGCGAGATCGCCGACTCATCCCGTTCCTCGCGCGTCGGCGTGCGCTCACGCCTCGGCTTCGTCGCCCTCGGAACGTCGATCATCCGGATCTGGACGGCCGCCTCGCGGGCCCCTCGACGGGTCACTGCGGCGATGTTCCGGCACCGGCTCGAGCACCACACGGGGCGCCTCCCGCGACCCGTGTACGACACCGGCGCCCCACACTGCGGGCATCTCCTTGGCTCCTCCCCGACCACGTTCCCAAGCTACCCCGAAATGGTTCGATTTCGCATCACTGAAACAGCCCTCAATCCAGAATGCATCGGGTGTGCAGTTGACGGCATTTGCGCCTTTCGGGGGTAGAGACGTCGGGTGTGCGTTGAGGGCAATGGCATCGTTCCCAGGCCGGGACCGGGTTTGCGGTCCGGCCGCGTGGTTAGGCAAGTGGGTGAAGAGATGTTGGAGAGCGTGCTTGGGGCCGACGAGGGAGGCCGCGTGACCTGGGTGCCGACGGCGGCCGCGGCAGACCTGCCACTCGGCTCCTACTGGAGCGCCATCTCCGACAGCCGGGCGGCGATCTGGGCGTCGCGCCCAGCGGCCGCGTGCTGGTAGCGCAGGGCGGCGCCTGGAGTGGAGTGCCCGAGGCGGGCCATCAACTCGGCGAGGGTGGCACCGGTCTGGGCAGCCAGGACCGCGCCGGTGTGCCGCAGGTCGTGCAGGCGAAGATCCGGCCGGCCCGCGGCCGCCCGTGCGGTCATGAAGATCTTGGTGACCTCGGTGTGGATCAAGTGGCGATTGGTGCCCGGCCTCGGGAAGAGCAGCGAGTCGGATCCGGGGGCGACGTGCGCGTCCAGGTGCGCCTGGATGGCCGGGTGGAGATGCGGTGGGATGGCCACATGGCGCACCCCTGCGACGCTCTTCGGCCGACCGACGAGGTCGGCTCCGTCGACGCGCACCACGGCACGTGAGATGGACAGCACGCCTCGCTCGAGGTCGACGTCGTGCCGGCGAAGCTCGGCCAGCTCGCCGTAGCGCAGCGCACACCAGGCTCCGAGCACGACGAGCAACCGCAGCCGCTCCGGCATCCCTTCGACGATCGCCGCCAGCTCGGGCAGGCTGGCTGGCTCGATCCGTCGCTGCCGAGACACGCGGCTGGCACCCGGAATTTGGCACGGGCTCGACGACACCAGGCATTCCACGACGGCTTGGCCCATGACGGCACGAAGCAGCGAGTAGGCATGAGCGCGCTGGGTGGGGTGCTGGGGGCCGAGTGCGTCGTACCAGCGGGCCACGTCATCCCGGGTGATGCTCCGCAAGACCCTGTCCCCAAAGGTGGGGTAGATCAGCCTGTCGAGCTGCGAGGCGTACAGCGCGCGGGTGCGGGGCTTCAAGGGCTCTCCGCGGACCCTACGACGGTCGACCGCTCCCTGGGCGTAGTCCCGCAGGGTCATCGCCCCCTGGCGGGCCTGCGCGCGCACTCTGGGTGCCACCCACTGGTCGGCATCGATGAGCCGCCGCTCGGCCGCCATCCAGTGCTCGGCGTCGATCTTCGCGCTGAAGGTCTGGGGCGCCGTGTGCCGGGCGAGATCCGGCCCGACGTAGGACACTGATACCGCCCCGAGGGCAGGCGTCGGAGCGTGCCGAAACCTCTGCGAGCCCTCTTCCTCGTGGCCGTCACCTCGACCAGCCTCCACGGTTCGTGCGCTTATCGTGCATTAGCAGTGTCAGATTCTGACCCCTACTGGCCTGTCATGTCCACTTCAACATCCGACGAATACGCAGGTCAGAGCCCTATTTTGCCAGATCAGCGACCTGCACGGAAACAGCTATGCGGCAGGTTCGAGTCCTGCCGGGGGCGCTCAGGTGGACAGATCCGGGACGCGAGTGGCTGCAATCGCCGCAAGCTGTGGAAGACTTCGATCAGGCCCTCGTTCTCTCCCCCCAGTGCGCGAGGGCCCAGCACCCCGGGTTGAGGCCTCACGGCCTCCCCGGGGTGCGCCTTTGGGGCGTCACGCGTCAGCGACGACGCCCTTGGAGAGTTCACGTGTCCGGCGCAGCGCCATCTCGGCCAGGGCTGCCGCGATGTCCGGGACCACCGCGTCGTCGAACGCCGCTCGCGGCGAGTGGTTGTCCTCCGCGTCGGCCACGTCCGAGAAGGCGCACGCGCTGACGTTGAGGTAGGCACCGGGCACCTCGTCGAGGACGAACGACATGTCCTCCGACCCGGCTTCGGGGTTGGCCATGTCGACCCAGCGGTCGGCACCGAACAGGTCGACGACCACGCCCTGTGAGAACGCGAACTCATCGACGTCGTTGACGGTCACGGGGTAGCCGTTGCCGATGGTGACCTCGGCGGTCATCCCGTGGGCCTGGGCGACGTGCTCGGCGATCCGGGTGACGACGTCATGGGCGCGGGCCCGGTTCTCGGCCGAGAAGGTCCGCAACGTCGCGTCGACGAAGGCGTCGTCCGGGATGATGTTGTCCTTCGTCCCAGCCGCGATCCTCCCCACCGTCAGCACCACGGGGTCCCACACGCTGAACTGGCGGGTGACCGCGCTCTGGTAGGCCAGCACGATCTCGCACGCCACGGGCACGGGGTCCTTGGCGCGGTCCGGGGCCGACCCGTGGCCACCCTCCCCGCGCACGACCACATGCACCTCGTCCGCGGCCGCCATGAGCGTGCCCGGCCGCCCGAACCACGTCCCGAAGGGGTGGTCAGCCGAGTAGACGTGCACGGCGTAGGCAGCATCGACGCGGCGTCCGGCTGCCTCGAGCAGACCTTCACGGATCATTGGCTCAGCCCCGCCCGGCCCCTCCTCGGCAGGCTGGAACATCAGCACGACGTCACCGACGAGGTGCTCGCGCAGTTCGTGCAGGATGCGGGCCGCGCCGACGAGCCCGGCCATGTGCAGGTCGTGGCCGCAGGCGTGCATCATCCCGGGGCGGGTCGAGACGTAGTCGACGTCGACCTGCTCGGCCACGGGCAGGGCGTCCATGTCTGCGCGCAGGAGCACGACGGGCCTCTCCCCCGTCACCGGTGCACGGCCGCGCAGCACCGCGACGACAGAACTGAGCGACTCCCCCAGGGTCACCTCGAGGTCGAGCCCCGCCAACGCCTTGAGCACGGCGGCCTGGGTGTCGGGCAGGTCCAGGCCGAGTTCGGGGATGCCGTGGAGGTGGCGCCGCAGCGCCACCAGCTCCGGGGCCAGGCGGGCAGCAATGCGCAGGGTGTCAGTCACGTCGACCTCTCGGGGTGGGGATCAGGACGCCGGCAGGCCGATGAACTCTGCCCGCCGATCACGCAGGGCGAGGAGCAGTTCGTGCTCCTGCTCGATGGCGTGGGCATCGGCTGCCCGGTGGCTCATCCGCCGACGCAACAGCGCGAGCTCGCTCGCGGCATCCTGGAACGCGCGCATCGCCTTCAGCCCGTCGCGACCGGTGTTGGCTCGCGCCCAGGCACGTGCCTCGCGGCGGTGCGGCATCGACGAGAGCATGGCGACCTCCGCAGGCGAGAGCCACCCGACGTCGGCGTAGGGGCGCAGGAACTGCCCGATGAGGTGTCCTTCCGTTCGGCGCACCCACGCGACGAAGGCGAGGAAGGCAAAGAAGATCGGCACCTGGACGAACAGGTAGACGATCACCATGCCCTGCCCGCCCGAGACGGCTGCGAGGTTCCACAGGCCGTGGCTGAGCACCGCGAGCAGGAAGCCGGCGACGGGCGCGAGCAGCCGGGGCATCCACGAGCGGCTCGTCGCCGCGATGCCGATGCCGATGCCGGTGAGCACCGTGAACATCGGGTGGGCGAAGGGCGAGAACAGGCAGCGGGCGATGAACGTGCCGGTGAGCAGTTCGGTGCCGCCGTCGGTCCAGGCCTGCGCGAGGTACTGGATGTTCTCGGTGAAGGCGAACCCCGCCGCGCAGATGCCGGCGTACACCATGCCGTCGGTGATGCCGTCGAACTCATGGTGCAGGAACCACCAGACGAACAGGACGAGCACTCCCTTGGCGGCCTCCTCGACGAACGGAGCCACGAGCACCGCCGTCGTGGTCAGCGCGGCGTCCGGGTCGGCGGTGGACATGGCCTCGATGAGGGACATGGCGGTGGTGTTGAGCAGGGCCGACACCACCGCGGCGACGAGGGCACCCCACAGGAATGCGCCGACGAGGAGACGGTTGGGCTCGGACTCGAAGCGGTCGAGCCACAGGAAGGTCGGGATCACGATGCCGAGCGGCACGACCGCAGCCGCGAGGGCCAGGAGGCTGGCCTGGACGCCGAAGGCGGCATCGAAGTACGCGGCGACGACCAGGGCCACGATCAGGAACCCCAGTCCGGCGATGCCGGTGAGCACCCAACCGCGTAGGGCACCGCGCGCCGTCGGGTTGCGGCGCACCCGCAGGTCGGGCGGCCTCGTCGACAGGTCACCGCTCATGGCACGCGACCCTAGCCGAGGATGGGCTGGGACGATCGGGCAGCGGCGTGCAAGAGGCGCGCCTAGCATGGCGCACATGGCAACCCCAGGCACAGACCGAGCCCTGAGCGACCGCATCGTCTGGATCGACTGCGAGATGACCGGTCTGTCCCTCACCAGTGACGCCCTCATCGAGGTCGCTGCCCTCGTCACCGACTACGAGCTGACGGTGCTCGGTGACGGCATCGACGTCGTCATCCGGCCCCCCGACGAGGCACTGGACCAAATGGACGACTTCGTGCGGGACATGCACACGACGTCCGGGCTGCTCGACGTCCTCGCCGCCGGCACGACCCTGGAGCGGGCTCAGGAGATGGTGCTCGACTACGTGCGCGAGTGGGCTCCCGAAGCGCGCAAGTCACCACTGGGTGGCAACACCGTCGCCACCGACCGGGCCTTCCTCGCCCGCGACATGCCCGAGCTCGAGAGCCACCTGCACTACCGGATCATCGACGTCTCCTCGATCAAGGAGCTGTCGCGCCGCTGGTACCCCCGGGCCTACTTCGCGGCGCCGAGCAAGTCCGGAGGGCACCGGGCTCTGGCCGACATCCGCGAGTCCATCGCCGAGCTGCGGTACTACCGCGAGGCGGTGTTCGTGGCGAAGCCGGGGCCCTCGACCGACCAGGCGCGCGCCCTGGCGGCGCGCCACGTCGTCGACCACGAGGCCGCCTCGACGGCAGCTGCCCCGACGGATGGGACCGTGGTCGAGAGCACCCTCTCGTAACAGGTACGATGGTGCGCGCTACGGGCGCACAGGCTCTTCGGATGCCG
Source organism: Ornithinibacter aureus (assembly GCF_009858245.1). Taxonomy (NCBI): domain Bacteria; kingdom Bacillati; phylum Actinomycetota; class Actinomycetes; order Micrococcales; family Intrasporangiaceae; genus Ornithinibacter; species Ornithinibacter aureus. The sequence continues at coordinate 3,601,325 of NZ_VMSB01000001.1, read as the reverse complement.
TCGCGCCCGTCGTGGTGGGTATAGCTCAGCTGGTAGAGCATCGCGTTGTGGTCGCGAGGGTCGCGGGTTCAAGTCCCGTTACTCACCCCGATGTGGCGAGGTTCAAACTTTCGACCAGAGGAACCGCTCTGGTCGGGGTTTGAGCCTCGCCGTTCTGCTTCGCCTCAGCGGCCCAGGTCAGGGCATTGCCCTGCACCTGGGGATCGCACAGAGCGTCGAACGGGCGCTGGTAGGCGACCTGTGGCTCACCATCCTCATCGATCGAGATGGCGGCGAAGAACGCCTGGTTGCATAGGCGACGGTGGGCCGCCCCCTTCATTCGGTCCGGTCGCTGTGCGAGTCGTCGGTTTCCGATTGATGGGTGCATTGCCGAGCGTAGTCGACGGGTGCGAGGTAGCCGAGCGATGAATGCCGGCGGTCGTGGTTGTATTCGGTCTTCCAGTCACCGATCACGACCTGGGCGTGGAGCAGCGAGTAGAAGCTGTTGATGTTCAGGCACTCGTCGCGGAGCCTGCTGTTGAACGACTCGACGTACCCGTTGTGCCAGGGCGAGCCGGGCGGGATGTAGAACAGGCCGGTGCGGGTGCCGGCCCAGTGGGCCATCGCGTCGCTGATGAACTCGGGGCCGTTGTCGGATCGGAGCACCGCGGGGGCGCCGCGGACTGCGACGAGGTCCTCGAGGTGGGCGGTGAGCCGGTCCGCGGTGATCGACCGTTCGACGAGCCCGCCGATGCACTCGCGGGTGTGCTCGTCGACGATGGAGCAGATCTTGATCGGACGGCCCTGCTCGTCCGCGTCGAACTGGAAGTCCACCGCCCACACGAGGTTCGGTGCGACCGCTGCCGGGGCGTCGACGGTCGAAGACCCAACGCGTTTGCGGCGACGCCGCTGCGGGACGCGCAGCCCTTCCTCGCGCCAGAGCCGTTGGATCTTCTTGTGGTTCACGACCCACCCCTCGCCGCGGGCATCGTGGTAGGCCCTGCGGTATCCCCACCGCGGGTGCTTCTTCGCATACGCCCGCAGCCAGTCCCGCAACGCCAGGTCCGGGTCGGCTGTCGTCTCGCCCTGGAGCGGGCGACGGTATGCGGACCTGCTCAGCCCGGCCAGACGGCACGCCATTCGTTCGCTCACCCGCAGCTTGCGCTTGAGGTGGTCGACGGCGGCGCGGCGCCTGCCCGGGCCTAGAAGTTTCCCTCAGCCAGCTCCTTGAGCGCGGCCTTCTCGAGCTCTGCCTCGGCGAGCAGCCGCTTGAGCGTGGCGTTCTGCTTCTCGAGCTCCTTCAGCCGCTTCGCGTCGTCGGCCTTCAATCCGCCGTACTGGTTCCGCCACCGGTAGTACGTCTGCTCGGACACTCCGAGCTCTCGACACACCCCGGCGATGTCGCTCCCGCCCGCGAGCATCCTGTCGGCCTGCCCGAGCTTACGGACGACCATGCGATGCGGCGCGCTGGCTGGGATGTGGGCCAGGTCGCCCGGCTGGTCAGATCATGACGAACAGCAGGAAGCGTCACACTCCGGAGCAGGTCAGATCCGGGAGGGCATCGGGCACGTGAGTGGGGTATGTGGTGACCGGACCGGACCTACCGAACGGGGTCAGCCCACCACCTACACCCCAGATTGTGTGTATCTTCCGCACCCCGTAGACGCTGTAGTTCTCGGCGTGGATGCGCCGGAGCTCCGGGAGAAGAACCGGCTCTTCAGTCTCCCTGCCCGGACCCCCGGGCAACAGGACGACTCACACAACCACTCATGCGAGGAGCTGGCCTTCACGGGGTACGGCGTGGCCGGAAGCTGGCCGAGCGGCGCTTTACTGCAGAGCAGCCGAACCGCCTGTGGGTCGCTGACATCACCTACGTGCGGATCCTCACCGGATTCTGCTACGTCGCCTTCATCACCGACGTATGCACCCGCAAGATCGTCGGATGGGCCGTCTCTGCGACCCTCCACACCGACGGCCTGCCCCTGCTGGCGCTGGAGCACGCACTGCTGACCAGTGGCACCGTGCGCAGCCAGAGCGGACTGATCCATCACAGCGACCGAGGAGCCCACTACGTTTCCCTGGCGTACTCTGACGCGCTGATCACTGCCGGGGTCACCGCATCGGTCGGCTCCGTCGGAGACTCCTACGACAACGCCCTGGCCGAGACCGTCAACGGCTTGTTCAAGGCCGAGCTGATCCACTCCCAGCGAATCTGGGAGTCCACCCAGGCGGTCGAGATCGCCACCATGGGCTGGGTCCACTGGTGGAACACCGAGCGTCTGCACGAAGCGCTCGGCTACCGCACCCCGGTGGAAGTCGAAGCGTCCTACACTCACCCCACGACGACCGCGCCCGCGCCCGTCCAACCACGGAACGAAACCCAGGGCGCTTCAGTCGGATCCTCGGCGGCGAGGGCGGCGTTGAACCGGGCCTTTTGCTTCACGGTGAGGTGCTCGTAGCCGGTGAGCAGCAGTTGCCGGCTGGCCCAGACTTTGTCGGTGGCGGTGCCGCGGCGGCCGTGCAGTTGCCGGGTGATCCGTTGACGGACCTGGGTGACCATGAGGTTGGCGAGGGCGACGAGATGCCACTTGTCGACTGCGATCCGCGCGTCCGGCAGGGCGGTGCGGATCCCGGATCGACAGGTACAACAGCGCCCGCCCGCACACCCGCCTCGGCAACGCCCCACCCGCCGAGTACGAGGCAGCGCACTGCGCTGAGCCCACCAAGTCATCGCGACCGGCAATGACACCTGCATAGACGTGGCATCAACGCGTAGATGTTTCAGTTTCTTCTGTGCTGGGCCTGTGTCAGGTGCTGGGCCGGGTGTAGGCAGCGGCGCGCACCACATCGTCGTCCTCCAGTCCAGCTCCTAGAGCTCCGCCCACGGTGGCCAGGCTGGCGGTGAGCCAGCTGATCTTCGCGTAGTCCAAAGCGTTCACTGGGTGACCGGCGACACCGGCCAGTACCTGCTCGTCGATGAGCAGCAGCGCGCCGCCCCAGGACAGGATGAATAAGCCGAGGTAGAACACCACAACCCCGATGGCCACGGTCGCGGTGGTGGCCAAATTGAACAGGATCACCTGCTCACGTTGGGCTCGCCGCCGTGGGCGCTCCCACAAGTCGGCTCCCAGGATCAGGGTGGCACTCACCGCCCCGATCGCCATCACCGCCAGCAGGACCAAGCGCACCGGCCCGTAGGCCATGGCCAGTACCCATAGGTCCGAGGCCACCAATGTCAGCATGCCGGTGGCCGCTGCCACGACCAGCGCCCGGGAGAGCCGGGCCACGAAGGCCCAAGGCTGGTTGGCGCGGATCATGCCCAGCAGCAACCGCACGTTGCCGCTCAGCACTCGGGCCGTGAACTGCACGACGTTGTCGTCCGGGCGTTCGTCGAGATCGGTGGACAGCTGGTGGGCTCTTCGAGCAAGATCCCGCTGGGCGTTGCGGTCTTCGGCGTCGTAGCCCAGGAGCTGCCCGACCACGTGCACGGTGGTCTCTTGCACCTTCTGCCGCACGTGCACGGGTCCCAGGGTTGGGACGGAGACCAGTCCTACCCCGTGCACGGGGCTGAGCTGGGCGAGCACCGGACGTCGGCCGGTCTTCAGGGGGATCTCGGTGAGCACCACGGCCAAATCCCAGTTCTCCTCCAGCACGCGGTTTCGGGCCGCCTCCAGCAGGTCCAAGGTCTCGGTGGGTGGATCGACCAGCCGGTCTTCGGCCATCTTCAGTTGCCAGCGCACTCCCGGATACCGCTGCACCAAAATCTTGCGCACCGAGGTGGTGACCTCGGGGCCGAGCACCGCACTCAGGGATGGTGAGACCACCAGGCCGATGAGCAGCTCGGCATCGGAAAGGGGTTCGGCAGGATCGGCGGTGGATCGGCAACGCTCAGCAGTCACCGCTCCATGGTGAGGCAACCACGGTCGGATTGCCACTGGCTGGGACTGCTGCACGGATAGGTGACAACGACTCTGTGGTGCCGTGGGGTGCCACGGGAGAGGATGTGCACCATGCCCAAGCCGTACCCCAAGGAGTTCCGACAGAACGTGATCGAGGTGGCTCGCGCTCGTGAGGCAGGGACGACGTTGAAGGAGATCGCGACCGATTTCGGGATCTCGGAATCCTGCCTGACTAACTGGCTCGCCATCGCTGACCGGCAGGACGGGAACAAACCCGCCACGGCCGTGAGCGACTCTGGTGAGTTGCGCGAGGCCAAGCGTCGGATCCGGTTGCTCGAGCAAGAGAACGAGGTGCTACGCCGCGCAGCGGCGTACCTCTCGCAGGCGAACCTGCCGGGAAAATGATGTACCCGCTCGTCCGTGAGCTGGCCGCCCAGGAGACCCCGATCAGGGTTCCTGTGACGGTGACGTGCCGGGTGCTGAACCTTGCCAGAGCGCCGTACTACCGGTGGCTGGCCAACCCGGTGACCGACGCCGACTGGGTCGCGGCGCACCGCGCGAACGCGTTGTTCGACGCGCACCGTGACGACCCGGAGTTCGGGTACCGGCTGCTCGCGGACGAGGCCCGCGACGCCGGGCAGGACATGTGCGACCGCACCGCGTGGGCGATCTGCTCGGGCAACGCGTGGTGGAGCGTGTTCGGGAAGAAGCGCTCGAAGAAGGGCCGGCCCGGCCCGCCGGCGCACGATGACCGCGTCCAGCGTGACTTCACCGCGACCGGCCCGAACCAGCTGTGGCTGACCGACATCACGGAGCACCGCACCCGTGAGGGCAAGGTGTACATGTGCGCCGTCAAGGACGTGTGGTCCAACCGGCTCGTCGGGTACTCCATCAGCTCGCGGATGAAGGCCCGCCTGGCCGTGCAGGCGTTGGAACACGCCGTGGACACCCGGGCCCGAGCGGGCGTCGACGTGGCCGGGTGCATCGTCCACAGCGACAGAGGGTCCCAATTCCGGTCCCGCAAATACCTGCGCGCCCTGTCCCGGCACGACCTGCTCGGATCCATGGGCCAGGTCGGCTCGAGCGCGGACAACGCCGCCATGGAGAGCTGGTTCGCCCTGCTGCAGAAGAACGTCCTGGACCGCCACACCTGGGACACCCGCGACCAGCTGAAGCTGGCCATCGTCACCTGGACCGAACGGACCTACCACCGCCGACGACGCCAAGCCCGCCTCGGCAAGTTGACCCCCATCGAGTACGAGACCATCATGACCACACCGGCCACCCAGGCCGCGTGACCCAACCTGTCACCTATCCGTGAAGCAGTCCCGCATCCTCAAGCGATGCCGGTTGGTCTCCTTCGAGAACGTCACTGAGGTCGAAAAGCCCCGGGTCCGAGTACTTGACGTTGCTCGTCTTCGAGAGGAGTTCACGGCGCGAGTCAGGCAAGTAGCTCAGTCGAACACGACGGAAGTTGCGCGGCATCTGCTTGCCGACCCGTTGCGCGAAGATGAGAGTGTTGCCGACGAAGGTCAGCATCCTTCGGGTGGTCGGGACCTTTGCCTCTCGATAGGAAGGCAGGTCGGACAGAAGTGTGCGGAGCTCCTTCTGCACACCACGGGCCATGCCGGCGCCATACACGTCTTGGTCACCATCTGGATCGTCATAGGCTGCCTGAGCGCGGGCCGAGTCAGAACCTCCCCGTCGGTGAGTGTGCGGCGCTGCCCTCGTACGAGCAGCACCGCGATCTGCTCGTCGCTGAGCCGCGGGAAGGCGCCGATGGTGTCAGGCGTCTCGGCCTGAGCGACCTGGCTGCGGTTGGCGGCGGGCGTGTCACTCACAGGTACGCTTCGTCTACGTAGCACCAGCTCCAGTTCTCCCCCAGCTCCAGCGACCGCACGATGGGGTGCCCCGCCGTGAGCGCATGGGTGCGGGCGTGCCGCATCGGGGAGGAGTCGCAGCACCCGACCTTCCCGCAGGTGCGGCACACCGCAGGTGCAGCCAGGGCGTGCCGGCCGCCACGCAGTCCTCACACGACCCGGGTGTCCGGGGACGGACCGGGCGGATGAGCGCGACGTGCGGGTCGACATATCTCATCGAGCAGCACCGGCCGAGTCAACCTTCTTCTGCAGCGCCTCATCCACCCAGCGCAGCAGCACGTCCGGCGGGGCGGCTCCGGATTGGCGGGAGAGCACGTTCCCTTGGTTGAGGATGAGCAGGGTCGGCACCGCCTGGACGGAGAACTTGCGGGCCGTCTCCGGCGCGGCGTCCACGTCCACTTTCACCAGCTTGAGCTTGCCGGCACGTTCCGTGGCGACCTTCTCGAGGGCAGGGCTGACCATCCGGCACGGTCCGCACCAGGTCGCCCACAAGTCCACGAGCACCACTTGCGGGGCCTTCTCGACCACCTCGGCGAAGTCCGCATCGCCCGCATCGACGATCCACGGCACGGCGCTCTTGCAGACGCCGCAGCGCGGGTACCCCGACGCGACGGCAGGGACACGGTTCTTCTTCCCGCAGTTGGGGCAGGTCACAATCGCGCTCACGCCGTGTCCTCCTCTTCGACGGGCGCTGCGATGTTGAAGACGAGGTCGCCGTCCTGCACGTCCAGCGTGACCGTCGACCCGTCCATCACCTCCCCGCTCAGCAGCGCACGACCCAGTCGGGTCTCGATCTCATGGCTGATGTAGCGTCGCAGCGGACGCGCACCGTACACGGGGTCGTAGCCGCGGTCAGCGATGAGCTGGCGTGCCGCGGGCGTCAGCTCGATGCGGATCTGACGCTCGGCCAGCCGGGAGCGCAGGTCGGTGAACTGCAGCTCCACAATGTCCTGGATCTGTTCACGACCCAGCGGCGAGAACACCACGATGTCGTCCACCCGGTTGAGGAACTCGGGACGGAAGTGGGCGCGCAACTCACCGAGCACACGGTTTCGCACGTCGTCGGGGATCGCGCCGCCATCGGAGCCCAACAGGTGATGGGCACCGATGTTGGAGGTCATGATGACGATGGTGTTGCGGAAGTCGACGGTGCGTCCCTGGCTGTCGGTGATGCGGCCGTCGTCGAGGACCTGCAGCAGCGTGTTGAACACGTCCGGGTGCGCTTTCTCGATCTCGTCGAAAAGGACCACGCTGTACGGGTGGCGGCGCACCGCCTCGGTCAGCTGCCCGCCCTCGTCGTACCCGACATACCCGGGAGGTGCACCGACGAGCCGGCTGACGGTGTGACGTTCCTGGTACTCGCTCATGTCCAGCCGGACCATCGCCGACTCGCTGTCGAACAGTGCTTGCGCGAGCGCTTTGGCCAGTTCGGTCTTTCCCACACCGGTGGGGCCGAGGAAGATGAAGGAGCCGATGGGTCGGCGCGGGTCGCGGATGCCGGAGCGGGCACGGATAATCGCGTCGCTGACGAGCGTGATGGCCTCATCCTGACCGACCACCCGCTCCTTGAGGGTGGCGTCCAGGGTGAGGATCTTGTTGCGTTCACCTTCCTGCAGCCGGGCCACGGGGATCCCCGTCCACGCGGCGACGATCTCGGCGATCTCGTCCTCGGTGACCACCTCCCGCAGCAGCCTCTGCCGGCCCTGCTTGGAGGCGAGACGCTCCTCCTCGGCGTGCAGGCGTCGTTCCGCGTCAGCGATAGCCCCGTACCGCAGTTCAGCGGCACGGTTGAGGTCGTAGGAGCGCTCAGCTTCCTCCGCCTCCCGCCGCAGCCGCTCCAGCTCACCGCGCAGCTCCTGGACCTTGCGGATCGCTTGACGCTCCGCCTCCCACTGGGCGCGCTTGGAGTCCGCCTCCGCCTTCAGGTCGGTCAGTTCCCGGCGCAGCTCCTCCAGCCGTTTCTTGCTGGCAGTGTCCGTTTCCTTCGACAGCGCCGCTTCCTCGATCTCCAGGCGGGTCACCCGCCGGGTCAGCTCGTCGAGCTCAGCGGGCATTGAGTCGATCTCGGTTCGCAATCGCGCGCAGGCTTCGTCGATGAGGTCGATGGCCTTGTCGGGCAGGAACCGGTCGGAGATGTACCGGTGGGACAGCACGGCGGCCGCGACCAGTGCGCTGTCCTGGATGCGGACACCGTGGAAGATCTCCAGTCGTTCGCGCAGGCCGCGGAGGATGGAGATCGCGTCCTCCACGTCAGGCTCCTCGACCATCACCGTCTGGAACCGGCGTTCCAGGGCAGCGTCCTTCTCGATGTGCTTGCGGTACTCATCGAGGGTGGTGGCACCGATGAGGTGCAGTTCCCCGCGGGCGAGCATCGGCTTGAGCATGTTGCCGGCGTCCATCGCCCCTTCGGTGGCTCCCGCCCCCACCAGGGTGTGCAACTCGTCGATGAACAGCAGGATGCGTCCCTCCCCCGCCTTCACCTCCGCCAGGACTGCCTTCATTCGCTCCTCGAACTCGCCCCGGTACTTCGCGCCGGCGACCAGGGCAGACAGGTCCAGCGAGAACACGGTCTTGTCACGAAGGCCCTCGGGCACGTCCTCACGCAAGATCCGCTGGGCAAGGCCTTCCACGATGGCGGTCTTTCCGACACCGGGCTCGCCGATGAGGACGGGGTTGTTCTTGGTCTTGCGGGAGAGGATCTGGATGACCCGGCGGATCTCCGCATCACGCCCGATGACCGGGTCAAGCTTGCCCAACCGGGCGTCAGCGACCAGGTCACGGCCGTACTTCTCCAACGCCTCGTACGTCTGCTCGGGGGTGGCGGAGTTGACATGCTGGTTGCCGCGGATCTTGGTGAGCGCGCTGAGGAAGCTCTCCCGGGTGACACCGTGCCCGCGCAGCACGCGGGACGCGGCACGGTTGGAGGAGTCGTCGGCGAGGGCCAGAACGAGATGCTCCACGGAGATGTAGGAGTCTTTCAGCCGCTTTGCCTCCCGCTCCGCCCGTTCCAGGGTGGAGGTGAGGCTGCGGCTCACGTACACCTGACCGGTCTGCGGGGAGGACCCGGAGACGCTGGGCTTGCGGGCGATCTCCGCTTCGACGTCGGCGCGTACCGCTTCCACGTCAGCACCCGCTGTCTGCAGCAGTCGGGGAACCAGCCCCTCCTCCTGCTGCAGCAGTGCGAGCAGGAGATGCTCCTCGTCCGTTTCCATCTGACCGGCCAGGACCGCGATGCTCTGGGCCGAGGTGAGCGCTTCCTGCGACTTCTGAGTGAGTGAGTTCATGTCCATGGGGTGTCTCCTTCAAGTCGGATGGTCCGGTGCTGCTCGAGCTGCTCGATGCGGGCGAGCAGGTCGAGCACGAGTGCGATGCCGGCGTAGTTCACGGCAAGATCGGAGTGCAGACGCACGATGGTGCGCACGCGGGCGGGGACGGTACGGGCGAACCACAGCCGGCCGCTGGTGTCGACGTGGGCGGTGACCAGCCCCAGCTCGACGAACTTCCGCAGCGTATCCGGGTGGATGCCTGCGGCCACCGCGGTCGCCGCCAGGTCGGCCCGGGCGACACGGACGGGCAGGTGATGTGAGGTCATGATCCTCTCCTGGCATCAAACGACGATTCGTCGCGGAGCTGTTCGAACAGCTCCTTCTCCTTGTTGCTGAGAGTGCGGGGAACGACGACCTTCACCCGCGCATACAGGTCTCCCGGCTGTCCTCTGCGGGGCATCCCCTGCCCGCGCAGGCGGAGCCGCCTGCCAGTGGACGAGCCGGGCGGAACGTGCACGGTGACCGGGCCGCCGGGGGTGGGCACGCTGACATCCGCGCCCAGCGCCGCCTCCCACGGTGAGATGGGAAGGTCCGTTTCGATGTCCGCGCCGCTGAGCCGGTACCGCTTACTGTCCTTCACGCGCAGCGTGACCAGCAGGTCCCCGTCCTGTCCGTCGGCGCCCGCTCCGCCTGCGCCCGCGATCCGCAGCCGCTGCCCGTCGACAGCGCCCGCTGGGATGTCGATGGTGTACTCCTGCGCGCCGCCGTACGGGGACGCGACCTGCACGGTGCGCCGCCCGCCCCGGTAGGCCTCCTCGACGGTGATCTCCAGCTCCGCGGTGTGGTCGGCGCCGCGACCGAAACCACCGAAGCCTTCCCCGAAGAGGTCCTCCCAGTTCACGCTCTGCGCGCCGCCCCCGCTCCACGTGTATCGGGTGCCGCCGCTGCGGCGCGGCTGCTCGGAGGAGCGAGCCGCGTCCGCGGCGGCGTACTGCCGGAAGTTCTCACCGAACCGGTCGTACTGTGAGCGGGTTTCCGGGTCCGACAGCACATCGTGGGCTTCACTGATCCGTTTGAAGGTCTCCTCCGCCCCCGGGGTCTTGTTGACGTCCGGATGGAACTTGCGGGCCTTCTCCCGGTAGGCGCGGCGGATCTCCTTCTGATCCGCCGACCGGGAGACCCCCAGCGCGCTGTAGAGATCCTCCGCCATCTCCTACTCCTCATCCGGCCTGCGGGTGACCACGACCGCAGCCGGTCGCAGCATCCGCTCAGGCGTTCCGAACCCGGAGCGAGTGACGGCGAGAATGCTGCGCGGCGGGACGCTGGCATCCTCGACGACCGAGACCGCCTCGTGCAGCTGCGGGTCGAACTCCGCACCGTCGATGACAATCTCGGGGTACCCGAGTGCGCGCAACGCATCAGCGGCCTGCGCCCGGACGGCCTGCATGCCACCCAGAACGCCCTCGTCAAGGTCCACCCCGAAGCTGAGCGCCCGGTCCAGCCCGTCGACGACGGGCAAGAAGGCTTTGGCGGTGTGCCGCCGCTCCTGCTCGCGGGCGGTCTGGATCTCGCGCGCCATCCGTTTGCGGAGGTTGTCGTAGTCCGCCGCCGCCCGGCGCCACCGGTCCTCGGCCGTCTCCAACTGGGCGGCGACCGCTGCTTGCGCGGCGCGGATCTCCTCCGGGGACACGTCGGTGAGGTCGTCGTTCAGCAGGTCCACGGCCCGCGTGTCCTCGTTCTGCTCCTCGACCATCGCGATCCTCCCTCCGTGCTACTTCTCGAATTCGGCGTCGACGACGTCGTCTTCGTCGTCCTGAGCGGGCTGCTCAGCGTGGCTGGCGTTCGCGCGGGCCGCAGCAAGGGACTGCGCAACCTGCAGCAGCTCGCCGGTGCGCTCTTTCGCTTCCTGCTCGCCGACGTTGTTCTGCACTGCCTCGCGGGCCTGCGTGATGAGCAGCTCCGCGCGGGCACGCTCGTGCTCCGGTGCAGCATCGCCGAGCTCACGCAGTACCCGCTCGACCTGGTAGGCGGCGGAGTCCAGCTCGTTGCGGGCGTCCACGGCCTGGCGCAGCGCCTGGTCGTCAGCACGGTGCTGCTCGGCTTCCTTAACCATCCGGTCGATCTCGCCCTGGTCCAGATTCGAGGTGTCGCTGATGGTGATGCCCTGCTCGGTGCCGGTGTCCTTGTCCTTCGCCGTCACGTGCAGGATGCCGTTCGCGTCGATGTCGAAGGTGACCTCGACCTGCGCTTCACCGCGAGGAGCGGGGCGGATGCCGGTGAGCTGGAACCGGCCCAGCACCCGGTTGTCTGCGGCGTTCTCCCGCTCGCCCTGCAGGACGACGATCTCCACCGACGGCTGGTTGTCTTCGGCCGTGGAGAACACCTCGCTGCGTCGGGCGGGGATGGTGGTGTTGCGTTCGATGATCTTCGTCATCACGCCACCGCGGGTCTCCACACCCAGCGACAGCGGGGTGACATCCAGCAGCAGCACGTCGTCGACGTCGCCCTTGAGGACGCCCGCCTGGATGGCGGCGCCCACAGCGACCACCTCATCGGGGTTCACCGTCATGTTCGGCTCCTTGCCGCCGGTGAGCCGCTTGACGAGCGCTTGGACAGCGGGGATGCGGGTGGAACCGCCCACGAGGATGACCTCGTCGATATCGTTCTCGCTGACCTTCGCGTCGGCCATCGCCTGACGCACCGGACCCAGGCACCGCTCAACGAGGTCAGCGGTGAGGTCTTCGAACTTGGACCGCTTCACGGTCATGGTGAGGTGCTTGGGTCCGCTGGCGTCGGCGGTGATGAAGGGCAGGCTCGCCTGGGTCTGGGACACCGAGCTGAGCTCGACCTTCGCCTTCTCGGCCGCCTCGAACAGTCGCTGCAGCGCCTGCGGGTCGTTGCGCAGGTCGATGCCGTTCTCGTTCTTGAACTCGTCGGCAAAGTAGTCCACCAGCCGGCGGTCGAAGTCGTCGCCGCCCAGGTGGGTGTCACCGGCGGTGGATCGCACTTCGACGACCCCGTCGCCCACGTCGAGGAGGCTGACATCGAACGTGCCGCCACCGAGGTCGAACACCAGGATGGTCTCGTGGTTCTTCTTGTCCATTCCGTACGCCAGTGCGGCGGCGGTGGGCTCGTTGATGATGCGCAGCACCTCGAGCCCGGCGATGCGTCCGGCGTCCTTGGTCGCGGTGCGTTGGGCGTCGTTGAAGTAGGCGGGAACGGTGATGACGGCCTCGGTCACCTTCTCACCGAGGAACTTGCTGGCGTCGTCGACGAGCTTGCGCAGCACCTGGGCGCTGATCTCCTCCGGCGCGTACTGCTTGCCGCGGATGTTGAACCGTGCTTCGCCGTTGGGGCCTTCCACGACGTCGAAGCCGACGGCGTTGGCTTCCTCCTTGATCTCGTCGAAGGACCGGCCGATGAACCGCTTGGCGGACGAGATGGTGCCCTTCGGGTTGAGGATGCTCTGCCGGCGGGCAAGCTGCCCCACCAGCCGTTCACCGTCCTCGGTGAAGGCGACCACCGACGGGGTAGTGCGGGCTCCCTCCACGTTCGGGATGACCTTCTCCTCGCCGGCCTCCCAGACGGCGATAACGGAGTTCGTGGTTCCCAGATCGATTCCTACTGCCTTGGCCATGATGATTGTTCCTTTCTTGTCGCGTGAGACACGTTTCAGGGGTCGTCAAAGAGCGCGCCAGGATCGGAGCAGGCGCAGGGCTGAGTGCCCCGGCGATGACCTTGACGCGGTCAGAGTCAGGAAGCAGGCTGCTTCAGGGGGATCTTTCCGGACGGCGGGCTGCTCGATGGGCATCACCACCCGCAGGACACCCAGGTCGCAGCTGGCGGTGACGCTGTCGCTGTCGATGCCGGGCGCCAGTCCCAGCAGCCGCATGAATTGCCCGTGGGGGCCGTTCGGCGGTGAACCACTTCGCGCCGGCGGTCGCGGACTGGGCCGCTGACCGCGCGGACGGTGAGCGGCTGGCCGCCCACCCAGCTCGATGGACTCCGAGTCGATGCCTGGCAGGTTCCTTCCTCAGGAACGTACTCGTCGCCCTCTCGGGACAGATCGACCGACATCGAGCGCGGATCCATCTGCTGAGCGATGCGCAGGTCCGCACATGAGGTCACCGTCTCACCACCCCCCTTTACGCTGAGTCGCTATAACTCCACTGCCGATGTTTGTTCGACAGACTGGACCCCACGTAGGCATTTCGCAAGTGATTCGCCTGACGAACGGAGCCTGATCCGCTTTCCAGACCTGCGCGTCCACAGGGCTCAGCCCCACCACCGCGCCGTCGCGCTCAGCGAGCCAAAGCGTCTCGACTGCTCCTAGCCTGGACAAGATGCGTCCTGTCACCGGGTCATTGGGTTCGATGAGCATGGACAGCACCATCCTCGCGGTGCGCTCGTCATTCGCGACATCACTCACGCTGGTCATCATCGGTTCCTCTCGGCGCTCGTTACCGACGAGGTGCGCCGAGCGCTACCGACGGATCAGCAACTCGGAACCGCAGCTACGAGTCATCGCTCGCCTCGTCCACGATGAGTCCCGCCTCGACCAGTGCAGCCCGCACGGCCTTACAGTCCACGCCCATCCGGCGACCGATGGCCCGCATCGAGACGCCCGCTCGGGTGAGCCGCACGGCCTCGACCTTCTCGTCGATCCCCAGCCTTGGTCGGCGGCTCGGCACGTTGCGGCGACGCAGATGGGAGAACACGGTGGCGCGGTGAATGCCGTACCTCTCAGCGAGCGCCTTGACGCTCATCCCGGCCAGGTAGTCGCCGACAAGCGCGTCCACCTCGGAGGCGGTCAGAAAAGTTTGAGCCGTCTCGACAGTGCTCGCAACAGGGCCACGATCATCCTTCGGAGCGGTATCCTGGGGACGTCGAGAGACCTCGTAGACCCCACGCTCTAGGCGGTTGACCAGGGTTTTTGTCTTGGGGGCGGAGTTGCCGAACGTACTACTCAGGCACCCCAGGCACTGCGAGGCCCCGATCCGCTACGGCGGGTCGGGGTTTTTGCAGTCCTCGGGGATGTCACCGGACCTGCGACCGGATCCGCGCGCAGGCTTTGGGAGGATGGGCCCCATGCAATCCCGTCGCTTCGCCACCGTGGTCACGCTCGTCATCGTGGTCGCGTTCTTCCTCGTCGCCATCGCGCCCGCCTTCGCCTCCCCTGCGCCCGGAACCCTGCCGTTCCACGCGCGCCTGGTGTCCTCGGAGCCGGCCGACCGGACGAGCGTCGAGACCGCGGACCGGGTGGTGCTGACCTTCAACGAGAGCATCAACCCCGACTTCGTCGCCGTCCGGGTGAGCGGACCCGAGGGGGCCGAGGTCGACGGGGCGCCGAGCGTCGAGGGCGCCACCGTGACGCAGCCCCTCGCGGCGCCACTGGCGGCGGGCGAGCACACGGTGACCTACCGGGTGGTGAGCAACGACGGGCACCCGATCTCCGGGACGGTGACGTTCACGTCGACGGCGGTCGCGGCCACTGCCTCCCCGACGGCGAGCACCCCGACGAGCACCCCGGAGGCGAGCCCGACGCCGACCGTCTCCACGGCATCCGCGACGCCCATGCCGTCGGACTCCCCCACACCCACCCCCGAGCCCGTGGCCGACGAGGCGGGCACGTCGCCGTGGGTCGGGGTCGGCATCGCCGTGGGTGTCGCCGCCCTCGCCGCCGCCCTGGGACTCGTGTGGCACCGCCGCCGCAGCCGGCCGGATGACCTGCGGGACTGAGCCGGGCACCGCTTCGCCACCGCGATTTCGCGGGTCGCGGGCCATCCTGCTAATGTCTGCGACGCGCGCCATTAGCTCAATTGGCAGAGCAGCTGACTCTTAATCAGCGGGTTCGGGGTTCGAGTCCCTGATGGCGCACCAGGCTGGACCGAACGAGGCTCCCCGACACCGGGGGGCCTCGTTCGCTGTTCCCGGACGTCTGCCCGTCGCGGAGACCGACTCGCCTCCCGGTCGTGCAGCATGCGGACGGGCAGCCGCCCCGTGGCCGCCGTCGAGGCCACGACCACGCTCAGCGGCGACGCAGCCGGCGCACGATCAGCCAGCTGCCCACGACCGCCGCCACGGCCACCACCGCGGCCAGCCGCTCCACGCGCAGCTCCCCCGACGGCGTGGTCGCGACGTCGGCGAACCGCTGCTTGGCCACGTCAGTCTGGCGCTGGATGATCGAGGACGGGCGCACGCGCTCGGCGAGCTCGTCGATGGTTTGTGCGAGCCGGTCACGACGCGCGGTGATCTCGGCCTCGAGGGCGGCGATGGTCAACGGTGCGGGTGCCGCGGCCCCGGTCGAGGGCCCCGTGGCCGCAGGCTGGACGTTGCTCATGGGTTCCTCACTGCAGTCCGAGGTCGCGCCGCAGCTTGGCGACGTGTCCGGTTGCCTTGACGTTGTAGAACGCGTGCGTCACGGTGCCCTGCTCATCGAGGACGACGGTGCTGCGGATGACACCCTGGACCGTCTTGCCGTAGAGCTTCTTCTCGCCGAAGGCACCCCACGCCGTCATGACGGCCCGGTCCGCGTCGGACAGCAGGGTGATCGTCAGGGCGTCCTTCTCGCGGAAGCGGGCAAGCTTCTCCGGCGTGTCCGGAGAGATGCCGAGCACCGTGTAGCCGTGCGCGCCCAAGGACTCCAGGGACTCGCTGAAGTCGCACGCCTGGGTGGTACACCCCGGCGTCATCGCCGCCGGGTAGAAGTAGACGATGACCTTGCCGCCGCGCAGTGCGCTCAGCGTCACCGGCGTGCCGGTGTCATCGGGCAGGGTGAAGTCGGGCGCGCTGTCGCCGGGGCTGAGCCGGTCACCCACGGTGCCTCCTCGTCGTGTCGTGCATCGGTGGTGCCAACCTACATCGGCCCCGGGACAATGGAACCGGGGGCCGACGAACCACCACGGGACCTGGTGCGCAAGGCGGGACTCGAACCCGCACACCCGAAGGCACCAGAACCTAAATCTGGCGCGTCTACCAGTTCCGCCACTCGCGCGCGGTCGACAGCCTACGACGAACGGCGCTCAGCCGCCGAGGAGTTCTCGCAGCACCGGCTCGAGGGCGCGGAAGGCCCGTCCCCGGTGGGAGATCGCATTCTTCTCCTCGTCGGTGTGCTCGGCGAGCGTGCGCTGCTGCCCGGTCGGGACGAACACGGGGTCGTAGCCGAAGCCGTGGTGGCCCTCGGGGGCGCGGGCGAGCCGGCCCTCCACGCGTCCCTCGACGCCGTGGACCCGACCGTCGGGCATCGCAAGGACGGCGGCGCACACGAAGGCCGCGGCCCGGTGCTCGTCGGGGACGTCGCCGAGCTGCTCCAGCAGCAGGTGCAGGTTGGCCCTGTCGACCTCCGCCCGCGTGGCCCCCGGCCCGGCGGCCGAGCCCGACCATCGGGCCGAGAACACGCCGGGGGATCCACCGAGGACCTCGACGGCGAGGCCGGAGTCATCGGCAAGCGCAGGCAGGCCGGTGGCCTCGGCCAGCGCCACGGCCTTGAGCCGGGCGTTGCCGAGGAACGTCACCTCGGTCTCGGCGACGTCCGGGGCGCCCTCCACGTCGCCGGCCCCGATGATCTCGAGGTCGAGGTCGGTGACCAGGCCGCCGAGGATCTGGCGCAGCTCGTGCACCTTGTGCTCGTTGCGGGTGGCCAGCACCAGCCGACGGCTCACGCGCGTCGCTCCCGCGGGGTCGCCTCAAGGGCTGCCTGCTGGAGGAGGGTGAGCTCCGCGCAGCCGACGGTCGCGAGGTCGAGCAGGTCGCCGAGCACGGCGCGGTCGAACGGCTCCCCCTCGGCGGTGCCCTGCACCTCCACGAACCGCCCGTCCCCGGTCATGACGACGTTCATGTCGGTCTGCGCCGTCGAGTCCTCCGGGTAGTCGAGGTCGAGCACCGGGAGCCCGTCGACGAGCCCGACGCTCACCGCCGCGATCGACCCGGTGAGCGGCTGGGCGGACGGTGGGATCAAGCCCCGGGACCGGGCATCGGCCACGGCATCCGCCAGGGCCACCCACGCCCCGGTGATCGCGGCAGTGCGGGTGCCACCGTCGGCCTGGAGGACGTCACAGTCCAGGACGATGGTGTTCTCGCCGAGGCCCTTGGTGTCGATGACCGCGCGCAGGCTGCGGCCGACGAGCCGGCTGATCTCATGGGTGCGTCCGCCGACCTTCCCCCGGCGCGACTCCCGGTCCGAGCGGGTGTTGGTCGACCTGGGCAGCATCTCGTACTCAGCGGTGACCCAGCCGGTGCCCCGGCCCTTGAGCCACCGAGGAACCCCTGCGGTGAACGAGGCCGCGCACAGGACGCGGGTTCGCCCGAACTCGACGAGCACGCTGCCCTCGGCGTGGTCGAGCCAGTTGCGGGTGATCCGCACCTCACGAAGTTGATCTGGGGCACGACCATCATGGCGAATTGAGTCAGAAGGCATGGACACAAGGCTATGGCGTCACGGGGGGCAGATCGGCCACCGCGGGCGGCGTCGAGCCGCGGGCGGCGTCGAGCCGCGGGCGGCCGCACGGTTGCCCGTGAGGTCCGCGCGCACAGGGGACGCTCAGATCTCGTAGACCGCATCCGCAGCGGCGAGCCCCACGGCAGAGGGCCAGTGCATGGCCGCCTGAGCACGACAGACCTCGGGGTCGTTCCAGGACGGGATGTGCGTCAGCACCAGGCTTTGCACGCCACCCGCGCGCAGAGCGGCCCTGGCGGCGCGGGACCCCGACAGGTGGATGTCGACGACGTCGTCGCGCCCGTCGATGAAGGCCGAGTCCATCAACGCGAGATCGACACCCCGCAGCAGGGGGTCGAGATTCGGGCAGTCGTCCGTGTCGCCGGTGTAGGCCAGGAGCGCGCCCCCCGCCTCGACCCGGTAGCCGTACGCCTCGACGGGGTGGTTCACGCGATAAGGAGTCACGGTGAACGGCCCGATCAGGATCGGTGCCGCATCCACCACGGTGTGGATGTCGAACTCGGCCTCCATCCCACCGGGCTCGAGACCGTGGTACATCAGCTGCAGCCGTCGTGCCGTTCCGGTCGGCCCGAAGACGGGTAGGCGTGCCGGCAACGGACCGAGGGGCCGGTAGCGACGCGAGACATAGAGGCCGCAGAGGTCGACGCAGTGATCAGGGTGCAGGTGCGTGACGAGCACGGCGTCGAGGTCGTCGGGGGACATCTGACGCTGCAGCGCCCCGAGCGCTCCGCTCCCGAGATCCAACAGGATGCTCCACGTCCGCCCACCGAACTCCGCCTGCACCAGGTACGAGGACGCTGGGGAGCTCGGGCCGGCGAAGGAGCCCGAGCACCCGATGACAGTGATTCTCACTCGGGCCCCTCGACGCCGAGGTGCAGCGGGGCGGTGAACACCGGTCCCAAGCGTGAGCCGACACCCAGGAAACGGGCGGCCAGGCGGCGGAACTCGTCCGGATCCCCCGTGGTCGTGAACCCGTGGTCAGGCGGCGGAAGTCCATCGGGTCGCAGGAGGTCTGCGTCGGCAAGGACGCGATAGACGTCCTTGGCGGTCTCCTCTGCCGACGAGACCAACGTGATGCCGTCGCCCATGACATACGTGATCACCGCCGCGAGCAGCGGATAGTGCGTACACCCGAGCACGAGGGTGTCGACACCCTGCTCACGCAACGGGTCAAGGTAGGTGTGCGCGACCGCGACCAACTCCGAGCCACCGGTAATGCCCCGCTCGACGAACTCGACGAAGCGCGGGCACGGCGTGCTCACGACGTCAAGGTGCGGAGCTGCGGCGAACGCGTCGAGGTAGGCACCCGACTGGTGGGTGCCGACGGTCGAGATGACACCGATCCGACCATTGCGCGTGGCAGAGGCCGCGCGGCGCACTGCGGGTCGGATCACCTCGATGACCGGGACGTCGTAGCGTTCACGGGCATCGTGCAACACCGCTGCACTCGCCGTGTTGCAGGCAATGACGAGCGCCTTGACACCGTGGTCGACGAGCCGGTCCAGGCACTCCAGAGCGAGCTCACGAGTCTGGGCGATGGGACGCGGGCCGTAGGGGGCGCGCGCCGTGTCACCGAAGTAGGCCACCGACTCGTGTGGCAGCTGGTCGAGGACCGCCCGCATGACGGTCAGCCCACCATAGCCGGAGTCGAACACCCCAATCGGTTGGTCAGCCACCCGCAAAGGGTATGCGCCCACGCCCACCGGCACATCGCCGTCGGCACGTCGCACGCGTCACAGCGCCCTCGCAGTCGCCCGGTGACGGGCTGGAACGCATGACCGAGGCGGCCGGGACCCGGCACGCTCACGCGGTCAGCATGGCCGAGGCCAGGGTCTCCTGGAACCAGGTGAGGAAGTCGTACACGGCCAGGGCGTACCCGAGCGGGTCGTCCGGGTCGAGCTCGCCGGCCGCCGCCTCGAGGGCCTCGAGGTCCTCGTCGGTGCGCAGGCCCATCCGCTCGCCGAGGACGAGCCGGACATCGGTGAGCGCGGTGAGGAAGGCACGCGCCGAGGCCTCGTCCAGCACGACCTTGTCCTCGGCACGGAGCAGGCTCGCCGCCAGCGCGAGGCCCGCTGCCTTGCGCTGGCGCAACCCGGTCTCGGTGAGCCGGCGGAACTCCGCCGCGGCCTCGTCGTCCTGGCGGTTGGCCGTCGGCAGCAGGCGGTCGAGCGCGGGGTCGCGGCCGGCCCCGGAGGCCACGAGGTCGGCCTGGTCCTGGGCCGCGACGGTGACACCCATCCCCAGGCCGGCGACGATCGCGGCGAACTCGTCCACCTGCCCCTCCGACCCGGGCCCGACGGTCGTCGGCGGCGGTGGCTCGAGCAGGTCGTGCACCTGGTCCATCAGCCCGGCGACGGTCGCCCGCTCGAGCGGGTCGAGGCGTGCGACGTAGGATGCGGCCCTTCCCCGCCCCTTGCGGCGGAACCCCCGCGCCACTAGGAGTCCTTCTGGAACGTCGCCCAGAGGCCGTAGCCCTGGAGCGCCTCGGTGTCGGCCTCCATGGCCTCCCGGGTGCCGTTCGCGACGACGGCGCGACCCTGGGTGTGCACGTCCATCATGAGCTTCTCCGCCTTGGCCCGGGAGTAGCCGAAGTGGCTCTGCAGCACGTAGGTCACGTATGACATGAGGTTGACCGGGTCGTTCCACACGATCGTGATCCACGGCAGGTCGGGGGCGAGGTCACCGCCGGTGGCGGTGACCTCCTGCGTGACGGGTGCGAGCGACACCTCGCAAGGATAGGCCGCACCCGCGCGGTGCTCAGCGCGAGGACCGCGTGAGGATGCCGCGGCGCACCATCATCGCGACCGCCGCCTCGGTCGCCTCCAGGGTCGAGCGGTCCGCAGGGGCTCCCACCTGGGACTCCAGGGCCTCGGCGAGGGACTCCACCTCGATCTCGTGCTCGGTGAGCTCGTAGATCGCGACGGCGACGGCGCTGAGCCGCAGGGCCTTGCCGTGGGCGAGCACGGCGGTCTCGCCGTCGCGGGTCAGCAGGTCGTCGACGGGGCGGCGCTGCACCTTCATGCCGCGCCACCCAGCAGGGCCGTCAGCGTGCCGTCGAGGTCGGCGGCCTCGGCGTAGCGAAGGCGCAGCACGGGGCCGGCCGCGTCGATGAAGTCGGCCATCCGGTGCAGTGGCCGTGGCAGCGCGGCCAGCGAGGACGACTGCTCGGTGAGGGCGAACACGGCATCCATGAAGGGCACCTCCTCGACGTCGGCGGCCGTGGCCGCAGGGTCCCGGGCCAGCAGCACGACCCGGGACGCCACCGGCGCCGGCGGCGCGGCGAGCAGGCCGAGGGCGTCGGGCGACAGCTCGTCCTTGACGCCCGGCTGCTCCTGCCGACGCACCGACAGCGGTTTGGGGTAGGGCAGGATCCGACCGTCGGCATCCATGCCGACGGTCTCGTCGGTGAGGTAGCCGTACGACTGCCCGAGGCGCCGGCTCAGGGTGGTCTTGCCCGTGCCCCCGGGGGCGACGTAGACGAGGCTGACCCCGGTCAGCGGGTGGCTGACCGCTCCGGCGTGCACCATGAGCAGGTGCCCCGCCTGGGCGGCGATCAGCGCCCGGGTCACCGTCTGGGTCGTGACCATCAGCCGCTGGGCCAGGTCACCCTCGTCGTCGAGCCGCGCCAGGACCGGGCTGGCAGCCCGGGACTCGCCGCGGCCGTCGGGGACGAGGCACCGTGACCATGCCGCCCGCAACGCCTCCAGCAGCGGGGCGGCCGCGTCACCGGAGCACCGGACCTCGACCGAGCACCCCAGCCCGTGCAGGGTCAGCACGTCACTCACGCGGTGGCCCCTCCTGCGGTGCGGGCCACGCACGCGACGGGGCCGAGATGAGCGGCCAGCCTACCCTCGCGGCACACTCAGGCGCGGTGGCGGTTCCACGACCCGGCGTACACGCCGTCGTCGCAGGCCCGGCCACCTTCACCGATCTCCAGCGGGCGGAAGGTGTCGACCATGACGGCGAGCTCGTCGAAGGACTCCTTGCCGATCGACGCCTCGGCCGCGCCGGGCTGGGGTCCGTGCGCGTGCCCCCCGGGGTGCAGGGAGATCGAGCCCTTGGCGATGCCCGACCCCTTGCGGGCCTCGTAGTCACCGTCGACGTAGAACATCACCTCGTCGCTGTCGACGTTGGAGTGGTAGTACGGCACGGGGATCGCCAGCGGGTGGTAGTCGACCTTGCGCGGCACGAAGTTGCAGATGACGAAGTTCCAGCCCTCGAAGACCTGGTGTGCCGGCGGCGGCTGGTGGATGCGCCCGGTGATCGGCTCGTAGTCGCTCACGTTGAACACGTACGGGTAGAGGCAGCCGTCCCAGCCGACGACGTCGAGGGGGTGGAAGGGCACGACGTGCACGGTGCCGACGATGCCGCCGCTGCTCGCCGGGCCACCTGCGCGGTGCTTGATGTAGACCTCGGTGTACGCGTCGGGGTCCTCACCGACGTCCTCGGCGAGCAGCGGCCCTTGCGGAACGCGCAGGTCCCGCTCGCAGTACGGGCTGTGCTCGAGGAACTGGCCGTACTTGCTCAGGTAGCGCTTCGGCGGCGCGATGTGGCTGCTCGCCTCGATGCAGATCGTGCGCAGCGGGTCCTTTGCGGACTGCTTCGGGATCCACCGGTGGGTCGTGGCCCGGGGGATCACCACGTAGTCGCCCTCACCGACCTCGAAGGAACCGAAGACGGTCTCCACGCGGGCCCGGCCGCGCTCGACGTAGACGCACTCGTCGCCGATGCCGTTGCGGTACCACGGGCTCGGGGCGCCCGCCACGGCATACGACAGGCGCACGTCGCCGTTGCCGAGCAGGAGGCGACGGCCGGTGACGACGTCGGTGTCCTTGACCACCTTGGCCGGGAACAGGTCGTGGGGCTTCAGGTGCAGCGGCAGCAACGGGTGGTTCGGCGTCGTCGAGAGGTCGCCGACGTTCCAGACCCGGTACTCGGCGACGGCCGAGGGGATGTTGCGGTGGTAGAGCAGGCTGGAGTCGGAGGAGAAGCCCTCCTCCCCCATGAGCTCCTCGGAGTACAGCTCACCGACCTGGCCGCGCTTGGCGGGCCGGCGGTGCTGGGTGTGCCGCTTCGGGGGGATGCTGCCCATTGCCTGGTAGTGCGCCACTGCTGTCGTCCACTCCCTCGAGGTCCCTGGTGTCTCCCCCGCAGGCTACGCCGGGTCGGGGCGGCTCGGTACCGTGAGCACCATGCCCTCGACGACCAGCAGCGTGTTCCGCGACCTGATCGACGACGCTGCCGTGTTCCCTCCCGGGAACGCCTCACTGCCGGATGCCGTGGCGCGCCACCGCGCCCACCGCACCTCGGGCTACGCGCAGTACATCGGGCCCCTGCTCGTCCCGGCTGGCAGCGCTGACGACCTGGTGGCCGTGCTCGACGGCGAGCCGAGCACCGAAGGTGAGCGGACGGCATCCGGGCTGATCGAGGTCGTGCTCATCGCGCGCCCCGGCGCGGACCCCGCGCTGGTGCCTGCGGCGCAGGACCTGCTGGTCGACGACCCGCGGGTGCAGGTCGTGGGCGCCGAGGTCGGGTGGTTCGACGGGTGGGTGAAGGCCCTCGCGGGGGCGCTGCCGCTGGCCATCGAGATCCCCCGGGGCCCTGATCAGCAGCGCGCGATCACCGAGATCCGTGCCGCGCGGGAGGCCGGCCACCCCGTCGTCGCGAAGTTCCGCACCGGGCAGACACCCACCTGGGTCTGGCCCGACGAGACCGAGCTGGCCGAGGTGCTGCGCTCCGTGGCCACCCAGGTGCCGTTCAAGCTGACCGGCGGGCTGCACCACGCCGTGCGCGGCACCTACGAGGTGGGCGGTGTGCCCGAGGAGAACCACGGCATCCTCAACATCCTGCTCGCGACGGCTGCCGCGCTCGACGGGGCCGGGCACGACGAGGTCGCCGGGCTGCTCGCTGTGCGCGCTGCGCAGGCCCTGGCCGCCCTCGTCGGCGCGTGGACGCCCGAGACAGCCAAGCGGGTACGCGCCGCCTTCACGGCCTACGGTTGCTGCACCGTGACCGACCCGATCGACGAACTGACCGTTCTCAACCTGCTGACGAAGGACTGAGCGATGACCTGGCTCGACCTGCCCGCCGACCACCCTTTCGGCATCCACAACCTGCCCTACGGGGTCTTCTCGACCCACGGCACGCAGCGACGCGTGGGGGTTCGCGTGGGCGACCACGTGCTCGACGTCGCCGCGTGCGCCGAGCAGGCGGGCATGGAGTCCGGCGCGGTGTGGCGGGCGGGCTCGCTCAACCCGTTCCTTGCCCAAGGGCGAGCCGCGTGGACGGCCGCCCGGGAGTGGCTCACCGAGCAGCTGACCAACGAGGCGCACCGCGAGTGCGTCGAGGCCCACCTGGTGCCGGTGGCCGAGGTAACGATGCACCTGCCGATCGAGGTCGCCGACTATGTCGACTTCTAC
Source organism: Ornithinibacter aureus (assembly GCF_009858245.1). Classification (NCBI taxonomy): domain Bacteria; kingdom Bacillati; phylum Actinomycetota; class Actinomycetes; order Micrococcales; family Intrasporangiaceae; genus Ornithinibacter; species Ornithinibacter aureus. Next base: position 3,577,427 of record NZ_VMSB01000001.1, on the reverse strand, counting down.
GCCAGCGAGCACCACGCCACCAACGTCGGGCGGATGTTCCGGCCCGACTCCGAGCCGCTCACCCCGAACTGGAAACACCTGCCCATCGGTTACCACGGCCGCTCCGGCACCGTCGTCGTCTCGGGCACCGACATCGTGCGCCCCTGCGGCCAGCGCAAGCCCCCGACCGAGCCGGTGCCGGTGTTCGGGCCGTCGGCTCGTCTCGACATCGAGGCCGAGCTGGGCTTCGTCATCGGGGGCGCCACGACCCTCGGTGCGCCGGTGGCTCTCGCGGATGCCGGGGAGCACCTGTTCGGCGTCGTCATCCTCAACGACTGGTCGGCTCGCGACCTCCAGGCGTGGGAGTACGTGCCGCTCGGGCCCTTCCTCGGCAAGTCGTTCGCGACCTCGATCTCACCCTGGGTGGTCACCATGGACGCTCTGGGCGCAGCCCGCGTGCCGCTGCCCGGCCAGGACCCCGAGCCGTTGCCCTACCTGCGCGGTGAGCCGACCGCGGACGGTGCGAGCACGGCATCCGGGCTCGACATCAGCCTGGAGGTCGAGTGGAACGGCACGGTCGTGGCCCGGCCGCAGTTCCGCGACATGTACTGGTCACCCGCGCAGATGCTCGCTCACATGACCGTCAACGGCGCGACGCTTCGTGACGGCGACCTGTTCGGCTCGGGCACCATCTCCGGAGCGGAGAAGGACACGCGGGGCAGCTTCCTGGAACTGTCGTGGAGCGGTGCAGAGCGGGTCACCCTGGCCGACGGGTCACAGCGGACCTTCCTCGAGGACGGCGACACGGTCGTGCTGACTGCAGTTGCCCCCGGACCGGACGGTTCGGTCATCGGCCTCGGCGAGTGCGTAGGAAGGGTGCTGCCAGCCCGCTGAGGCGGCCCTCACGGGGTGGCGCGCCTGCCCGTGGCTCAGCGCTGCTTGAGCACGACCACCGTGTCGGCGACCTTGTCGTGCAGGGTCTGCCGCTTGGGGTCCCAGAGCAGCCACGCTGGGTCGAGGATGCTGACGATCGAGCCCAACAGCCCCACCACCGGCACCACACCGACGACAGCGGTGGCGAGCCCGATGAGCTGACGCTTGATGGCATCGACCACGGTGAGCTTGCCCGGCCCATCGACGCGACGAACCACCGTGCCCAGCGCCATCTTGCCGGGGGTGGCGCCACGCCAGGCGAGGAACACCGTCTCGTAGAGGAGGCCCACGACCAGGCTGACGATGGTGATCGGGAGGCTGGCTGCCAGCATCTCGGTGATGTAGGCGTTCTGGTCGGGCATGGCCCCACCCGCCTCTGCCGCCGCCACGGAGGCGTCGATGAAGTCGCTGACGGCCGTGAACAACGGGCCCAGCCAGGGAATGGCCACGATCACGGCCACGATGCTCGTGATGACGCTGTCGAGGATGCGGGCCAGCAGGCGACGCCACCACTGGGCGAGCACCGCCCCATCGGCAAGCACGTCGCGACGCTGGGCGTAGGCCGTGCCGTAGCCGCCGTATCCCTGACCGCCCCCGTAGGCCGGGCCCGACCAGCCACTCGACCCGGGGCCCTGGGGCCCTGGACCCAGAGGCGCGCCGTGCTGCGGCGCCCCCGGGTGAACCCACCCGCCCTGCAAGCCGGCACCCTCCTGCTGCGGCGCACCACGGCCGATCACGGAGTCGTCGATCGTCGGCGACTTGCGCGGCGTGGTGTGCGAACTCCACACCACGCCGTCGAAGTAGCGCAGCTGCGACGCGTCGTCAGGATCGTCGTACCAGCCGGGTCCGGAAGGGGTCTCGCTCATGGCCTCAGGGTCTCACGCGTGCGATGACTCCTGGACACGGCACACGCCCAACCGGTGCACCGCCTCGGTCAGAGGTTGCCGCGGCGCTCCTGCTCACGCTCGATCGACTCGAACAGGGCCTTGAAGTTGCCCTTGCCGAAGCCGAGCGAGCCGTGCCGCTCGATGATCTCGAAGAACACCGTCGGGCGGTCGCCGAGGGGGCGGGTGAAGATCTGGAGCAGGTAGCCGTCCTCGTCACGATCCACGAGGATGCCGCGTGACTTGAGGTCCTCGATCGGCACGCGCACCTCGCCGATGCGGGCGCGCAGCTCGGGGTCGTCGTAGTAGGCGTCGGGGGTGTCGAGGAACTCCACACCCTCCTTGCGCAGCTCGTCGACGGTGCGCACGATGTCGTTCGTCGCCAGGGCCAGGTGCTGGGCACCGGGGCCGGCATAGAACTCGAGGTACTCGTCGATCTGGCTCTTGCGCGCCGCGATCGCGGGCTCGTTCAGGGGGAACTTCACTCGGTGGTTGCCGTTGGCGACGACCTTGGACATCAACGCGGAGTAGTCGGTGGCGATGTCGTCACCGATGAACTCGGCCATGTTCACGAAGCCCATGACCTTGTTGTAGAACCCGACCCACTCGTCCATCTTGCCGAGCTCGACGTTGCCGACGACGTGGTCGAGCGCCTGGAACAACCGCTTGGGGGCGCCGTCGCGCTTGACGTACGTGGAGGTGGCGGTGACGTACCCGGGAAGGTACGGCCCGGCATACGTGACGCCGTCGATGTCGCGCTGAACGAGGGTGTGGCGGGTCTCGCCGTAGGTCGCGATCGCCGCGATGCGCACGCTGCCGTGCTCGTCGCTGACCGTCTCCGGCTCGCTGAGGATGGTGGCACCGGCGCGGCGGGCCTGCTCGATGCACCGGTCGACGTCGGGCACCTCGAGGGAGATGTCGACGACCCCGTCGCCGTGCTTCGCGTGGTGCGCGATGAGTGGGCTGTCCGGGCTGACCGCACCCTTGATGACGAACCGGATGGACCCCGACTTCAGCACGAACGCCTTGTGGTCGCGCTGACCGTGCTCGGGCCCGGTGTAGGCGACGAGCTCCATGCCCCAGGCGCTCTGGTAGTAGTGCGCGGCCTGCGTGGCGTTGCCGACGACGAAGACGAGGGCGTCCCAGCCGGTGACGGGGAACGGGTCCTGCTGCTCGTCGTAGTCGACGAGGCCGACGAGCTGCTTGAGCTGCTGCAGGTCCAGGCCGGCCTGGCGCTCCTGCTCGGTGAGGTCGATGTGGCTGGCAGGCGTCATGGTCGTGTCAGTCATCCGCTCACTCTGGGGCCTGTGGGCAGCGGTGTGCAACGGTGCCCCTCTTGGCTGGTCAGGGTGCGCACGGTGTTGCCCTGAGCGAGGGTCAACCCGAACAATGTGACCATGCCTCGCCAGACAGGGATCGACGATCTCGACGCCCGCCTCATCGCCTTGTTCACCGAGCAACCCCATGTCGGCGTGCTCGGCGCCTCGAGAACGTTGGGCGTCGCGCGGGGCACGGTGCAGGCTCGGCTCGACCGGCTCGAGGAACGCGGGGTCGTCACGTCCTATGCGCCGCACGTCAGTTCCGAGGCCCTGGGCTATCCCGTGACGGCGTTCTGCACCCTGGAGATCCGCCAGCGCCAGGGCCACGCACCGGTCGTCGCACACCTGTCGGCCATCCCCGAGGTGCTGGAGATCCACTCGATCACCGGCGTCGGCGACCTCATCGTGCGCATCGTCGCCCGCGACAACGCCGACCTCGGCCGGGTCATCGACGAGATCATCGACGACACGCACGTGCTGCGGGCCAACACGGCGATCTGCCTGGTGACCCACCTGGACCACCGCACCGGCCCCCTCGTCGAGGCAGCGGCAGCATCCAAGGACTCCTAGCAGCGGCCGACGAACCAGCGCCTGATCCGGTCGATCCGCTCGGTGACCTGCTCACTGGTCGCCGATGCGAGCTCGGGGCCGCCACACGCACGACGCAGGTCCATGTGGATGGTCGCGTGCGGGGTGCCCGTCTTCGACGAGTACGCCGCCACGAGCTTGTTCAGCTCCTTGCGCTGAGAGGCCAGCGCGCGGTGCGCAGAGACCACCGACGGGCCGGATGCCGTCGCCCCACCTCCCGCACCCGCCCCACCTCGGCGGGTCGCCGACTTGGATTGGCGCGCCTGCCGCTCGTTGAGCAGGGTCGTCACCTGTTCGGGCTCCAGCAGGCCCGGGAGCCCGAGATAGTCCTGCTCCTCCTGCGATCCCACGGCCGCGTGCAGGCCGAACTGCTGGGCGTCGAAGAGCACGTGGTCGAAGTGCGCGTCGGACTCCAGCGCCTCGAACGAGCTGTCCTCGAGGTCGGCCTCGGTCTCGGTGCGGTTGGCCGCGGCGAGCAGCCCCTCCTCCTCCGCCCACAGGGAGGCCTCACCCTCAGCGGTGGTCTTGCGGTCGAGGGCGTGGTCGCGCTCGACCTCCATCGCGGCGGCGTGGCTGAGGATCACGGGCACCGAGGGCAGGAACACCGACGCCGTCTCACCGCGCTTGCGGGCCCGCACGAACCGCCCCACGGCCTGCGCGAAGTACAGCGGCGTCGAGGTCGAGGTGGCATAGACGCCCACGCACAGGCGCGGCACGTCGACCCCTTCGGACACCATCCGCACCGCCACCATCCACCGTGAGGTGTCGGCTGCGAACGTCTCGATGCGGGTGCTCGCCCCGGCATCGTCGGAGAGCACCACGGTGGGCGCCACCCCGGTGATGCCCTGGAGCAGCTTGGCGTACGCGCGAGCGGCCGTCTGGTTCGACGCGATCACCAGCCCACCGGCATCCGGCACGTGGCGGCGCACCTCGCTCAAGCGCTTGTCGGCAGCAGCGAGCACCGAGGGCACCCACTCCCCCTTGGGGTCGAGCGCGGTGCGCCAAGCCTGCGCCGTGAGGTCCTTGGTGAGGGGTTCGCCCAGACGTGCCGAGACCTCGTCGCCGGCCTTGGTGCGCCAGCGCATCGCGCCGCCGTAGGCCAGGAAGAGCACGGGCCGCACGACCCCGTCGCGCAACGCCTCGGCGTAGCCGTAGGTGTGGTCCGAGGCCGAGCGCAGGATGCCGTCCTCCCCCATCTCGTAGCGCAAGAACGGGATCGCGTTGGTGTCGGACCGAAACGGTGTGCCGGTCAGAGACAGGCGGCGGGTGGCCGGCTCGAAGGCTTCCCGGATGCCGTCGCCCCACGACTTCGCGTCGCCGCCGTGGTGGATCTCGTCGAGGATCACCAGGGTCGGGGTGTCGGTGGTCCGGCGGCGGTGCAGGGCCGGGTTCGCGGCGACCTGCGCATAGGTGAGCGCGACGCCGTGGTACTCGTGGGACTGCACGCCGGTGGAGTTGGAGAACGCAGGGTTGAGGTGCACGCCGACGCGCGCCGCGGCATCCGCCCACTGGGTCTTCAGGTGCTCGGTCGGGGCGACGACGGTGACCGCCCGGATGATGCCGCGGTCGAGCAGTTCGGTCGCGACCCGCAGGGCGTAGGTGGTCTTGCCGGCGCCGGGGGTGGCGACGGCGAGGAAGTCGCGGCTCTCGCTGCGCAGGTAGCTGGCCAGCGCCTCTTCCTGCCAGGCGCGCAGCTTCGAAGCGGTTCCCCACGCCGCCCGCTCGGGGAAGGCGGGTGACAGGTGTCCGGCGGCAGAGGTACTCATGGGCGACGGCAACCCTAACCGCTCGACAGCCTCACCGCTGGCACCACCCCGCCCTTGCCGACATTCCCTGCGACAGGCCGGGCGACACGCCGTGTTCTGGTGGTCGAGGCGGCTTCTCGGAGGGAGGGAGAGGGCGGATGCCGCCTACTTGTCGCCGTCCTGGGGGGCGCGCAGACCGTCGTAGATCTCCTGGCAGGTCGGGCAGACCGGGAACTTCTTCGGGTCGCGCCCGGGCACCCAGACCTTCCCGCACAGGGCGGTGACCGGCTCGCCGGACAGGGCGCTCTCGAGGATCTTCTCCTTGCGCACGTAGTGCGAGAAGCGCTCGTGGTCGCCGGGTTCGGCGACCTGGGGCACGGCCTCGGTGCGCTCGAGCACGGCGGTGCGGGTCGCTGGCTGCCCGGCCGGAGCGTTCGGGTCGTCAAGGGGCGGCATCGTCTCGCTCATGGCGCCGAGTGTATGCGCCCACCCGTCCGGAGTCGGGAGCTGAGGCGGCTGCCCGCCGGGCCATGTCACTGCCCCTACCGCCCCACCCGTGGCGATACGAAACATTTAAAGGTACTCTTAGCGCTCTAAGAGTGTTTTTAAGGAGGCTACGGTGGCAAAGCACGCCCTGCCCTACAGCGCCCCGACCGTGCTGGCAGCGGAGCTGCTCGGCCAGCAGGTCGCCAAGGGACGCCGCGAAAGAGGGTGGACGGTCGCCGAGTTGGCCGAGCGGGTCGGGGTACACCCCGTGACGATCACCAAGATCGAGAGGGGCGCCCCAACCGTGGCACTGGGCACGGCGTTGGAGGCCGCAGTCCTGTGCGGCGTCACCCTGTTCGGGCGCGACGAACCTTCCCTCGTGGCCGAGGTGCGTCACGGGCGCGAGACGTTGGCGTTGCTCCCCACGAGAGTCCGACCACGCGAGGAGCCGGTCCGTGACGACTTCTGAACCGCGCGAGGCATACGTCTGGATTTGGCTTCCGGGCGCGACGGATCCAGTCGTGGCAGGGCTGCTCGAGGCCCAGAGCAACGGCATCGTCACCTTCACCTACGGGCGTTCCTACCTCAACCGCAGCGACGCCATTGCGCTCTACCTCCCAGAGCTGCCCCTCCGCCCCGGCCGCATCGAGCCACTACCCGGCCTGAGTCTGCCCTCCGCCATCCGTGATGCGGGGCCCGACTCCTGGGGTCAGCGGGTGATCCTGGCGCGTCGCACGGGACATCTGACGCGGCACTCCGACACCGGCGACCTCGGGCCGTTGACGTACCTGCTTGAGTCGGGATCAAACCGCATCGGCGCCTTGGACTTCCAGTCGCGCCCCGACGTCTACGTCCACCGCGGAGGTGAAGCGACGCTCGACCAGCTGGTGTCTGCTGCCCAAGCGCTGGACGCCGGCGAGGCACTCCCGGAGGAGCTCGGCGAGGCCTTGGTCCGGGGAACGTCGATCGGTGGGGCCCGACCCAAGGCGCTGATCAGCGACGGCACACGACACCTCGTCGCGAAGTTCTCGTCCGCGAGCGACACATACCCCGTGGTGAAGGCGGAGGCCCTCGGGATGCTCTTGGCCCGGGCCGCCGGCGTTCGAGTTCCGAACGTCGACGTCACCCGGTCCCTCGGCAGGGACGTGCTGCTCGTTGAGCGCTTCGATCGCACGACGATGGCCGGCGAACGACGGCAGATGGTGTCGGTTCTCACCATCCTTGGCCTGGACGAGATGATGGGTCGATACGCGACCTACACCGACGTCGCCGATGTCGTGAGGGCACGGTTCAGCGACCCCGCCGGCACGCTCGCGGAACTGTTCCGCCGGATCGCGGTCAACATCTGCATCGGCAACACCGATGACCACGCCCGCAATCACGCGGCGTTCTGGGATGGCCACACCTTGGCGCTGACGCCGGCCTACGACCTCTGCCCGCAGCCACGATCGGGCCGTGAAGCGAATCAGGCAATGGCCTTCGGTCCGAACGGGCAACGTGCGGCGAGACTGACCCTGCTGCTGGAGTCAGCACCCACCTACCTCCTCAGCCAGCGCGCGGCCCGCAACATCCTCGACGAGGTCGTGGACGGCATCCGAAATTCCTACCGCGACTGTGCGGATCAGGCGCGCTTGACGACGGAGGAGGCCTCCCGGCTCATGGGCCGGCAGATTCTGAATCCGTACGCCATCGAGTAGCGGGGTCAGTTCAGCGACGGGTCGCGCGGGTACCAGGCGACCCAGCGCAACGGGTCGCCCTGACGGCGCAGGACGCGCTGCCAGAGCCCGGCCGGCTCGTGCGTGAAGACGTCTCCGCTCTCGCTGTCGACGACGAACCACGACCCGGTCCTGATCTCGTCCTCGAGCTGGCCCGGCGACCACCCGGCATACCCGGCGAAGATCCGCAGGCCGGCCACCGCCGGCACGACGAGCGACGGCTGGGCGTCGAGGTCGACCAACGCGACGGAGCCGAACAACCGGCGCACCCCCGACGGCGCAGGAGAGTCGCCGGGGACGACGGCCAGGCCGAGCGCCGAGTCGAGCTGCACGGGGCCGCCCTGGAAGACCTTCGCCGGAGAACTGGCGTGGGCCTCCCACCCGGGCAGCACCGCGTCGATGTCGGCGTCGATCGGCCGGTTGAGGACCAGACCCTGGGCGCCGTCGTCATCGTGGTGGAGCACGAGGACGACGGAGCGTGCGAACACGCCCTCCTCGATCTGCGGGGTCGCGACGAGGAGCTTGCCCGTGGTGTGGCTGGTGCTCACCCGTCCATTCTGCCCCGGCCACCGGCCGGGCGTCCGGACCCGTGACGGGAGTGACCGCCACCGGAGTACGAGGGGCGACCACCGGGGCGGCCACCCGGGCGACCGGCGGGACGACCGTCCGGACGGCCACCACCACGGCGACCACCGTTCTTGCCGCCCTCGAGAATCGGGCGCCACACGGCATCCGGCACCGGCACACCGCTCGGTGCACGACCACCCATGGCCTGGACCGTCGCGTCACCGGGGGCGACCTTGGCGGTCTTGGCCTCGGCGCCGGCACCCTCGATGATCCGCGTGACCATCTTGCGCTGGTGAGGCAGGGCGAGCATGACGACTGCGCCCTCCTCCCCTGCCCGGGCGGTGCGGCCGGCACGGTGGAGGTAGTCCTTGTGGTCGGTCGGCGGGTCGACCTGGACGACCATGCCGACGTCGTCGACGTGGATGCCGCGCGCGGCGACGTCGGTCGCGACGAGGACGTTCATCGAGCCGTCACGGAAGGCGCCGAGCACGCGGTTGCGAACTGCCTGCGACAGGCCACCGTGAAGGGATGCCGCGAGCACGCCTCGCTCGCGCAGCTCGCCGGCGATGCGGTCGGAACCGAGCTGGGTGCGGGCGAAGACGATGACCCGCCCACCGCGACCGGCGAGCTCGGCCGTCATGGCCTTCTTGTCCTGGGGGTCGATCAGGAGCACGTGGTGGCTCATCGTCGTCACGGCCGCCTGCGCGTTGTCGGTCGAGTGGGTGACCGGGTCGACGAGGTAGCGGTCGACGAGGGTGTCGATGCCCTTGTCGAGCGTGGCGGAGAACAGCAGTCGCTGACCGCCCTGGGGAATGGTGTCGAGGATCGCGGTGACCTCGGGCAGGAAGCCCATGTCGGCCATGTGGTCGGCCTCGTCGAGCACGGCGATCTCCACCGCGCTCAGGTCGACCGCGCCACGCTCCATGAGGTCGGCGAGCCGGCCCGGAGTCGCGACGAGGATGTCCAGACCCTTGGCGAGCGCCTTGATCTGCGGCTCGTACGACAGACCACCGGCGACGAGCTTGTGGCGCAGACCGCTGACGTGGACGAACGGCTCGAGCGCGTCGCTGACCTGCATGGCCAGCTCACGGGTCGGGACGAGGATGAGCGAACGCGGACGCTTGCTCTGCGGCCGGCTGCCGTCGGCCAGGCGCGCGATCATCGACAGACCGAACGCGAGGGTCTTGCCCGACCCGGTGCGGCCACGCCCGAGGACGTCACGACCGGCGAGTGCGTCGGGGATCGTCGCCTCCTGGATCGGGAACGGGTCGGCGATGCCGTCACGGGCGAGGCGCTCGACGAGCACGGCGGGCACGCCGAGGGCAGCGAAGCCGTTGTCGGCCGTGACCTCCTTGGCGGCACCGGCCGTCGACGAGTAGTGGGTCCAGGTGTCGGCCTCGGCACGCTGCGCCTCGGCCTCCTCGAACGACAGGGGTCGGTCGTCGTCGACCTGGGGTGCACCGCGGTAGCCACGGTCGTCGCGACCCTGGTACCCACCACGACTGCCACCACGGTCATCGCGGCCCTGGTACCCACCACGGCTACCGCCACGGTCATCGCGGCCCTGGTACCCACCACGGCTACCGCCACGGTCATCACGGCCCTGGTACCCACCACGGCTACCGCCACGGTCATCGCGACCCTGGTACCCACCACGACTGCCGCCACGGTCATCGCGACCCTGGTACCCACCACGACTGCCGCCACGGTCATCGCGACCCTGGTAGCCACTTCGGTCATCGCGACCCTGGTACCCACCACGACTGGCGCCACGGTCGTCACGACCCTGGTAGCCACTTCGGTCATCGCGACCCTGGTACCCACCACGGTCGGCACCGCGGTCCACGCGCCGACCCTCGTGGCGATCGCGTCGGGCCGGGTCGGCCACGCGGGGGGCGCGGTCACGCACCGGTCGCTCGCCACGCTCGAGGCGGGGTCGCTCATCATGGGGACGGTGCACGTGTCGCTCCTCGCGCGAGTCCGAGACCCAACGCTTCGGTCGGTCGTTCCGGTCTTCGCGGTTCGAGGTGTAGCCCCGGTCGGACTGACCGGAGGAGTAGCGCGAGCCGCGGCTGTCGCCACGGGTCGAGCTGCCGCGGTCGTCGCGGCGGTAGGGGCGGTCGCCACCACGGGACTCGCCGCCACGGGAGTCGGGGCGCCCGGCGGCGGCCTGACGGCGCGGGTCCTCGCGGTCCCACCGGGGGGAACGCTCGGCGCGCGGACGCTTGGTGTACTCGCCGGACTCGGCGCGAGCGGCGCGCTTGGGCGCACTCTTCGGGCCGTCGGGCTGGCCGCGGTGGTGGGCCTTCTGCGGGGCCTTCCTGGCCTCGGACTTCTGGGCAGTGGTCCAGCGGGCCTTCTTGGGCCCGGTTGCCTTCTTGGGCATGGATGATTCACCTGTTTCATGGTTCGTGACGACTGGAGACAGACACGTCTTCGAGCCGATGGCGAACGCGGCGAAACAAGACGAGCCTCGACCGGACATCAGGGACGTCAGGTCGGTGGGGGCCGGTTCGACGTGAGTGTCACCGGCAGCACCGGGTGGGATGGGGCGCGATCGCACTCTGCGATCTCGGCGGACGCGGCCATGCGTCCGAGCACCTCGGTGGAACGACAATCTTAGCAGCGCGACGGCATCCCAAAAACCACGCCGGATGCCGTCCGCCTCCCCACGCCCCCCCGTCACCGGGGTCGAAACTTCTCCGCCGTCAGTGTGATGGCGCGGAAGTTCTCCGCCCCGTCACCGCCCGCCAGACGACGACACCGAGAACCACCCCGGACAGGTCGGCCAGCACGTCGAAGGGGTCACCGGCACGCATCGGCAGCAGCGCACCCTGCACCACCTCGCTCACCACCGCGTGGGCGGCGAACACCGGGACGACGACCCGCGCGGGCAACCCTGCGACGAGAGCCAGGGCCGTCGGCACGAGGAACACCAGCACGTGGACGACCTTGTCGGCGTGGGGGAACACCGGCAGGCCGCCGGGTTGCGCAGGCGCGTAGAGCACGACGAACTGGGCCGCGACGGCCAGCGCGAGCAGCATCAGCAGCATGCCCCGGCCCGACCGCCCGGATGCCGCACCAGCGTCGGTCACGCACCCTCGCGGGCTGCGACGGCGGCGCCCACGGCGTCGGCGACGACGGCACTGACGTCGGGGTGGAACACGCTCGGGATGATGTAGGTGGCGTTGCGCTCGTCGTCGCGCACGACGTCGGCGGCGGCGAGCAGCACGTCCATGTCGACGTGGGACACCCCGGAGTCGATGAGGCCGCGGAACACCCCGGGGAAGACCAGTACGTTGTTGATCTGGTTCGCGAAGTCCGAGCGGCCGGTCGCGACGACGGCCGCGTGCCGGGCGGCGATGTCGGGGTCGATCTCGGGGACCGGGTTGGCCATGGCGAACACGATGCTGTCCGGTGCCATCGAGGCGACGTCGGCCTCGGTGATGACGTCGGGTGCGGAGACTCCGAGGAACACGTCGGCGCCTCGCATGGCGTCGGAGAGGGTGCCGGTGACGTCGTCCGGGTTGGTGTTGGCAGCGATCCAGGCGTGGTTGGGGTGCTCCCCCGAGAGCACGTCGGCCCGACCGCGGTGGACGACCCCTTCGACGTCGGCGACGACCACGTGTTGGGCGCCCGCGTGCAGGAACAGCTTGAGGATCGCGGTCCCGGCGGCGCCGGCCCCGCTCATGACCAGGCGCACGTCCTCGAGTCGCTTGCCGACCACCCGGAGGGCGTTGCGCAGGGCCGCCAGCGCCACGATCGCCGTGCCGTGCTGGTCGTCGTGGAACACCGGGATGTCGAGCTCGGCGCGCAGCCGGGCCTCGATCTCGAAGCAGCGCGGCGCCGAGATGTCCTCGAGGTTGATACCGGCGAACGCGGGCGAGATGGCCTTGACGATGCTGATGATCTCCTCGGTGTCGGTGGTGTCGAGGCAGATCGGGAAGGCGTCGATGTCGGCGAACCGCTTGAACAGCGCGGCCTTGCCCTCCATGACGGGCAGTGCGGCGAGCGGGCCGATGTCACCGAGCCCCAGCACTGCGGTGCCGTCGGTGACGACGGCCACGGTGTTGCGCTTGATGGTCAGTCGGCGCGCGTCGGCAGGGTTCTCGGCGATGGCCAGGCAGACCCGGGCCACCCCCGGCGTGTAGACCATCGACAGGTCGTCGCGGGTGCGGATCGGCACCTTGGACTCCACGGACAGCTTGCCCCCGAGGTGCATGAGGAAGGTGCGGTCCGACACCCGGCCGATCTCGACGCCCTCGACCTCGCGCATCGCGGCGACGATCGTGTCGGCGTGCTCTGGGTCGTGGGTGAGCATCGTCATGTCGATGCGCACCTTGGTCGCACCGGATGCCGTCACGTCGAGTCCGGTGACCACCCCGCCGGCCTTCTCGATGACGCCCGTCATCTCGCTCACGGCGGTCGCGCGCGCCGGGAGGGTGAGGCGGACGGTCACGGAGTTGGCGATGGAGGGGCTCGACGGCATACCGATGATTGAACCTCCTACCGACAGGTAGACCGGAATCTGCGTCCATGTCGATCCCGTCGGCCTACAGTGACGCCCATGTTCGACCACGTGGAAGTGACCGGAACCGGTTCGGCGAGCGCCGTCCCCGACGTCGTCGTCCTCGACGCACGGGTCAGCTGTGATGCCCCGGACGTCGCGGGCGCGCTGGCGAAGGCGTCGGAGCGAGTATCCGCAGCCCTCGCCGCCGCGAGCGAGGCCGGGGTGGCCGCCGCCGACCGGCAGAGCACCGGCATGGGGGTGAACTCGCGGTGGGACCACGAGGGCCGAGGGGTCATCGGCTACAGCGCGTACCAGAGCCTGCGCCTGCTCATGCGTGACCGCGACGGGGTCGGCGACCTGATCAGCGCCTTGGCGCGGGCGGCCGGGGACTCCTTCGGGCTGGACGGCGTGCGCCTCGAGGTCGCGGAGAAGGCACCGCTGGTGGAGCAGGCGCGCGCCGCGGCGTTCGCGGACGCCGTCCGCACGGCCACGCAGTACGCGCAGCTCGCGGGGCGCCCCCTGGGGCAGGCGGTCAAGGTCATCGAGGGTGGCAGCGGCCCGGGCCCGGCACCCAAGATGCGCGCCATGGCGGCGATGGAATCCGGCGGTGGCATGCCGGTCGAGGCAGGCGAGAACGCCGTGACCGTCACCGTGGCGGTCCGCTTCGGGCTGGGCTGAGACCCGTGGGATGGGTCGACGCGCTCGGCTGGTTCGGCTCGGCGCTGCTCATCTACTCGCTGCTCCAGGCGCGCATCCTGCGGTTGCGTGTCCTGAACACGGTGGCGTGCCTGATCCTCATCGTGTTCAACCTGATGATCGGCGTCTGGCCGATGGTCGCGATGAACGTCGTGCTGGCAGCGATCAACCTCTTCTTCATCATCAGGCTCCTGCGTGAGCGCACGGATGACCAGGCGTATGCCGTGCTCCCGGTGCGCGAGGATGACGCCTACCTGGCGCACTTCCTGCACGTCCACCGGGCGGACATCGACACCTACTTCCCCGGCTTCACCGGCGGCGTCCCGCACGGCCGACTGACCTACCTCGTGCAGCACGGGGACGAGACGGCCGGGGTGATCGTCGTGCGGGATGCCGAAGGCGGCACCGCGCAGGTCGAGCTCGACTACGTGACCCCCAGGTGGCGTGACTTCTCACCGGGAGAGTTCGTCTTCCGGCAGTCCGGGCTGTTCCGTGATCGTGGCTTCACCGAGGTGCTGACCCCGCCCGGCATGGTGAGCCCGTACTACTCCAAGCTCGGCTTCACCCAGGACGGCGATCGGTACCGCCTGACCATCGTCTGAGCACCGCCTGGTTCCTTGCGCACCCCCGAGGGGCGCGGGGTTGTCCGGGGTCCTACGATGCAAAGACACCACTCTCAGGAGGCGCCGCCATGGCCCAGCCCCAGCTCGTTCACAACTTCGAAGCCGGCAGCATGGCGGACAAGGACCTGCTCGGCGGCAAGGGCGCGAACCTCGCGGAGATGACCCGGTTGGGCATCCCGGTGCCACCGGGGTTCACCATCACGACGCAGGCGTGTCGGGCCTACCTCGACTCCGGATCGGTCCCTCCCGCCCTGTTCGAGGAGGTCGAGACCCACCTCGCCGCGCTCGAGGAGCGGATGGGCCGCCGGCTCGGTGACGGCGAGGACCCGCTGCTGGTCTCGGTGCGTTCGGGCGCCAAGTTCTCGATGCCCGGGATGATGGAGACCGTCCTCAACATCGGCCTCAACGACGTCTCCGTCGAGGGCCTGGCCGCGCAGACCGGCAACGCCCGCTTCGCCTGGGACTCCTACCGGCGGCTCGTGCAGATGTACGGCAAGACGGTGCTCGACCTGGAGGGCCACCGCTTCGAGGACGCCCTCGACGAGGCCAAGGCGGCCAAGGGGGTGAGCGTCGACCTCGGGCTCGACGCCGACGACCTCAGGGCCCTCGTCGCCCGCTTCAAGGCCATCGTAGAGGAGGACTCGGGCGCGCCCTTCCCGCAGGACCCGCGAGCCCAGCTGCACGGCGCCATCGTCGCCGTCTTCGACTCGTGGAACTCACCACGGGCCATCCTGTACCGCCGTCGCGAGAACATCCCGACCGACCTCGGCACCGCCGTCAACGTCCAGGCGATGGCCTTCGGCAACCGCGGCGCCGACTCCGGCTCGGGGGTGGCGTTCACCCGTGACCCCTCGACGGGTGCCGTCGGTGTGTACGGCGACTACCTCGCGGACGCGCAGGGCGAGGACGTCGTCGCCGGCATCCGCAACACCCTGTCTCTGGCCGACCTCGAGGGTCTGGACAAGAAGAGCTTCGACGAGTTGCTCGGCATCATGGCGCGGCTCGAGGCGCACTACCGCGACGTGTGCGACATCGAGTTCACGATCGAACGCGGCAAGCTGTGGATGCTGCAGACCCGGGTCGGCAAGCGCACCGCCGAGGCGGCCTTCCGCATCGCCGTCGACCTCATCGACGAAGGCGTCATCACCGAGGAGGAAGCGCTCCAACGCGTGACGGGCGACCAGCTCGCCCAGCTGATGTTCCCGCACTTCGACCCGGAGAGCACCCGGTCCCTCATCGCCAAGGGCATGAGCGCCTCCCCCGGTGCGGCCGTCGGGGTCGCGGTGTTCGACTCGGATGCCGCGGTGCGCCTCGCCGAGGCCGGCACCCCGGTCATCCTCGTGCGCCGTGAGACCAACCCCGACGACCTGCACGGCATGGTCGCCGCGGCCGGTGTGCTCACGAGCCGTGGTGGCAAGACCTCGCACGCGGCGGTCGTCGCCCGCGGCATGGGCCGCACGTGTGTCTGTGGCGCGGAGTCCCTCGAGATCGACCTGAAGGCCCGGCAGTTCACCACCGCCGACGGCACGATCGTGCGCGAGGGCGACACCCTGTCGATCGACGGCGCCACCGGCGAGGTCTTCTCCGGGGAAGTGGCGGTGCGCCCCTCCCTCGTCGTGCGCTACTCCGAGGGCACGGTGTCGGTGGAGGAGGGCGGCCCGCTCGTCGCCGCCGTCGACCGCCTCATGCGGGTCGCCGACCGACTGCGCCGGATGAAGGTTCGCGCGAACGCCGACACCGGCGAGGATGCCGCTCGGGCGCGACGTTTCGGAGCCGAGGGAATCGGCCTGTGCCGCACGGAGCACATGTTCCTCGGGCCACGCCGCGAGATCGTCGAACGACTGATCCTCGCCGAGACCGATGACGAGAAGCAGGCCGTCTTCGACGAGCTGCTGCCGCTGCAACGGGCCGATTTCGTCGAGATCTTCGACGCCATGGACGGCCTGCCCGTCACCGTGCGCCTGCTCGACCCGCCGCTGCACGAGTTCCTCCCGGACTTCACCGACCTGTCGGTCAAGGTGGCCGTCGCCGAAGCCACAGGTCAGGACCACACCGAGGAGTCCCGCCTGCTCGCGGCCGTCCACCGGCTGCACGAGTCCAACCCGATGCTCGGCCTGCGCGGGGTGCGCCTGGGCCTGTCCCTGCCCGGCCTGTTCGAGATGCAGGCCCGCGCCATCCTCGAGGCGGCCGCCATCGTCAACGAACGTGGTGGCCACGCCCGCCCGGAGATCATGGTGCCGCTCGTCGGGTCCATCGCCGAGCTGCGCGCCATCCGGGTCGAGATCGATGACGCCGCCCACGAGGCCAGGGTCAAGCACAGCGTCCACATGGAGCACCTCGTCGGCACGATGATCGAGCTTCCCCGGGCCGCCCTCACGGCCGGGAGGATCGCCGAGGCTGCCGACTTCTTCTCCTTCGGCACCAACGACCTCACCCAGATGACCTGGGGCTTCTCACGCGACGACGTCGAGTCCAGCTTCTTCTCGCGCTACCTCGAGGACGGCATCCTCACGTCCTCACCGTTCGAGAACATCGACCGTGACGGCGTCGGGCGGCTCGTGAGCATCGGCACCGAGGAGGGCCGGCGCACCAAGCCCGAGCTCAAGGTCGGGGTGTGCGGCGAACACGGCGGCGACCCGGCATCGGTGCACTTCTTCGAGGAGCGCGGGCTCGACTACGTGTCGTGCTCACCGTTCCGAGTGCCCGTTGCCCGGCTCGAGGCCGGTCGCGCGATGGTGACCGACCCGGCTGGCTGATCCGCCGCCTGGTCCTCTCGCTGATCCGTGGCGCGTTCGGCGCGGTCGAGGGTGACCTTGACGCGGTGACCCGTGATGACCGCGGCGAGCCAGGCCAGGCCGACGAGCCAGCCCGCCATGACGTCGGTGAGCCAGTGGTGGCCCAGCCACACCCTCGACAACCCCATCGCCACGACGAACACGACGACGACCGAGGCGACGAGGACCCTGCTGCGCAGGTGCCGGCGCCCGAGCATCACCAGGTACGCCGACAGGCCGAGCACCACGGTGGCGTTCAGGGTGTGGCCCGACGGGAACGACGGCGAGGTCTCGAGCGGCGGCACCGCGTAGACCACCGGGGGTCGTGCCCGGGCCGTGAGGTCCTTGCCCAGCACGGTGATGAGTACCGACCCGGCCGTGGCGATGAGCATGAGGACCACCGGCAACCACGAACGGCGACGAACAGCGAGGGTGATGACGATCGCCGCGGCGATGAGCGGCATCCCCACCGTGCCGCCGAGGTCGGTGAAGTGGGTGACCCACTCCTCACTGGCAGGGGTGCGGCTGTTCACGGCGGCCTCGAGCACCGGCTCGTCGAGCGCGGCCAACCCGTCGTTCTCGACCACCGCCTCGTAGACCTCGGCCGAGAGCAGCGTCGCCCCGAGCACGATCACCCCACCGATGAGCGTCGTGAGCACCAGGGCGAGGTTGGCCAGGCTCCAGCGCCAGACGCGGCCGAGCACGACGACGACGCGGGCGATCGCGGCCACGAGGTGCTGGCCGAAGCGGGTGGGCCACTGCGCGAGATCACGCTCACCGATCCGCTCGAGCTCCGCGTCCTCACGGTCCGGTGGCGCGGGAGAAGTCGGCATACGGCATTCAATCACCGGGGATGCTGACAGCGTGGGAGTGAGACCGTTGGTGGAGGTGGCGGGAATCGAACCCGCGTCCACTGACGGGAAACCAGGGCTTCTCCGGGTGCAGTGCGCTATGGAATTTCTCGGCCCCAGCGCTCGCGCGCACACGTCCGCTGACAGGCCCAGTCGAGTTGGAGTCCCGCGCCGTCCCCCGACATGACGACGCAGCAAGATCCCTAGATGACGCTGGTTACTGAGTCAGGATCAAACTCAGGCCAACGGACTTCGAGGCTCGCTCAGGCGGCGAGGGCGAAGTCGGTGCGCTTGGAATTGGCACCTATTGGTTTGCACAGATCGTTAACGAGATGACCGTGCGTCCTCGACCCGCTTCCCCATGGTCTGCCGACCAATGTCGAAACCGATCACCCCCCTGAGGGGGCTCACTCCCACGCTGTTCAGTTGTGACGGCGCCGATCTCGCCGGTGCCGCGGTGCGGCGCTCGATCGACACAAGTCAGTATGCCGTCCAACACCGACACCCCCAAACGACATTCCTGCCGAGGGTGCCCTCAGGGGGTGGGGCCGACCTGGGTAGTCGGCCGTCCCGATGACGTCGCACGCGGGTTGCTGCCCCCTGACGGCCGCGACGTCGACCCGGGGTTGGGCGACGTGGTGGGCTTGGCCGAGGGCGTGGGCTTGGGCGGCTTGCTCGGCTTCGTCGGCTTCGTGGGTGTCGGCGGCGGCTTGAGGGTGGGCCTGACCGGAACCGTCGGCGAGACGGCTGGATCCGGGGTGCTGGGGTCGGCGGACACCGGGGGCTGTGCCGCCGGAGCCGACTGCGTGGGCGCCGTCGGCAGCACCGCGCTCACATCGGCCGGTGAGGTCGACAGCGGCACGGCGACCCGCGGGCCGGTCGGGCCGGGGGCGGTCGTGCCGGGCCCGACCGTCGGGGCGTCCACCGGGGACACCGTTCTCGGCCCCGTCGTCGACTCGACGCGATCGCCCACGACACCACCGTTGACGGGCGCAGGGCCCCCGGCGATGAAGGTCATCAGGGCCACGACGGACAGGGCGCCACCGGCGACCGCGAACGACTCGAAGAGACTCGCGGCAGCCACCGTCCGTTTCCGCGCACCGTGTCGTGCGGCATGGCCTGCCATGTCGTCAACTGTAGTGCGCCCGAGGGCAACTCAGGCTCGCGTGTGGCCGTTGGTCGGATCGTGGAGCGCCCGGGTCGACAACCGCACCGGATGCCGTGTCCCGGCGACGTCGACCGCGTAACCACCAGCGTCGAGAACCTGACGAGGCAGCGGTCCACCGTCGGGGTCCCACACCCAGGTCAGGCCCACCGCTGCACCCACGGTGGCGCTCCGCGCCGCACTGGTCACCTGACCCACGGGCACACCGTCGCGCAGCAGCAGCTCACCGCCCCACAACACCGCCTCGGGATCATCGACGATGAAGGATGCCAGCCTCCGGGGCGGACCGACGGCTCGCTGCCGCTCCAGTGCCTCCCGGCCGATGAAGGCCCGATCACCGGCCAGGTCGCAGGTGAACAGCAGCCCCGCCTCCAGTGGGGTGCGGTCCGGGCCCAGCTCGGCACCGAAGGCCCGGTAGCCCTTGTCCAGCCGGAGGGCATTGATGGCGTGGTAGCCGGCCAGTCGCACACCGAGGTCGCCCCCGGCATCCACGATGCGGTCCCAGACACCGGTGGCGAGCTCGGTCGGCACCATGAACTCCCAGCCGAGCTCGCCGACGTAGGTGATCCGGGTGGCTCGCACCAGGGCGGGACCGATGTCGATGACCCGACTCGTGCCGAACGCGAACCCCTCAGCGCCGACGTCAGCGGTCGATATCCGGGCCAACAGCTCACGCGAGCGCGGACCCATGAGACCGAACACGGCATACGACGTGGTGACGTCCTCGACCGACACCTGCCACGCGGGCGCGACGTGCCGACGCAACCAGTCGGCGTCGCGCACCGGCGAGGCCGAGCTCGTCACGATGAGCCACTCCTGCTCCCCGACCCTCGTCACGGTGACGTCGGCCTCGTAGCCGCCCCTGCTGTTGAGCATCGCCGTGTAGACGGCCGCGCCGACTGGGCGGTCGACGTTAGCCGTGCAGACCAGGTACAGCAACGACAACGCATCGGGTCCGTGCACCCGCAGCTTGCCGAACGAGGTCTGGTCGAACAGGGCTAGCGCCTCGCGGGTGGCGCGCTGCTCCTCGTCGACCCAGTCGTGCCAGGGCTGTCGCCCCCACCCGTAGGTGGCCGGGCGCTGCGACGGCGGCACGCTCAGCGGGGCGACGTAGTTCGGCCGTTCCCACCCCATCTTCGAGCCGAACCACGCGCCGGCTGCCTCCAGCCGGTCGTGCACCGGCGAGCAGCGGAAGGGACGGGCGGTGTCGAGCTCGCGCCCCGGCCACGGCACCGCGTAGTGCAACCCGAGCACCTCCGAGACCCGGTCGCGCAACCACGGCGTGCTCGCGTGGAACGGGGCGAACCGCCGGATGTCGACGAGGGCCAGGTCCTCCTGGGGCTCCCCGGCGACGACCCACTGCGCAAGCGCCCGACCGGCGCCACCGGCCGAGGCGATGCCCACCGAGTTGAACCCCGCGCCGACGAAGAACCCGGCGACATCGGGCGACTCCCCGAGGATGGACTGGTTGTCCGGGGTAAAGCTCTCGGGTCCGTTGTAGAACGTGCGGATGCCGGTGCGCTCGAGCACTGGCAACCGGTGGATCGCGCTGTCCATGAGCACGGCGAAGTGCTCCCAGTCCTCGTCGAGCAGCTGGAACTCGAACGGGTACGGGATGCTCTCGGGCGACACCCACGGTTTGGCCTCCGGCTCGAAGCCGCCGACGACGAGGCCGCCGACCTCCTCCTTGACGTAGGTCCACCCGTCCGGGTCGCGCAGGATCGGCATGCCCGGCGCCACTCCGCCGATCTGGTCGGTGACGACGTAGAAGTGCTCTGCCGAGTGCAGTGGCACGCCGACCCCGGCCATCGCCCCCACGGCCTTGGCCCACTGACCGGCGCAGTTGACGACCACCTCGCAGGCGACGTCCCCGGCATCCGTGCGCACGCCGCGCACCCGGCGACCACCGGGCGCGCCCGGGTCGGCCACGACGTCGAACCCGGTGACCCGCACCCGTTCCCGCACGGTGACCCCGAGCTGACGGGCACCCTTGGCCAGCGACTGGGTGACGTCGGTCGGGTTGGCGGTGCCGTCGCCCGGCAGCCAGATCGCGCCCTGGAGGTCGTCGGTGTACAGCAGCGGGTACCGCTCCCCCGCCTGCGCCGGAGTCAGCAGCTCGCAGTCGAGGTCGTAGGCGGCGGCCGTCGCGGCCGTGCGGCGCAGCGCCGTCATCCGCTCCGGCGTGCGCGCGACGATCAGGCCCCCGCACTGTCGGTAGCCGGTCGACAGCCCGGTCTCCGCCTCGAGCCGCTGGTAGAGGTCGGCCGAGTGCTGCACGAGCCGGGTGCCGCTCTCGCTGGCGCGCAACAACCCGACGAGCCCGGCCGCGTGCCACGTCGTGCCGCACGACAGCGTGCCCTGCTCGAGCAGCAGCACGTCGGTCTCGCCGAGGTGGGCCAGGTGATAGGCCGTCGACGCGCCGATCACTCCCCCGCCGACGATGACGATCCGGGCCCGCTGCGGCAGCCCCGTCGGCGTGCCGGCGCGGCCGTCCTCGGATGCCGTGGCACCGGTGCGTGGGTCGGTCACCGGGGCACCTCCCCCGCCACCCGGGCGAGCAGCTGCTCGAACCGGGCACTCGTGGCCAGCTCCTGCGCGGGCTCCCACTTGTCCATGGCCCACCCCCAGAAGTCGAAGTCCAGGCTGCTCATGCCGTCCTGGATCATCCCCCACAGCGTCCAGCCGTAGCGGGCGACCCAGCCCCACAGCTCGGCGCGGGCGACGCGGGCGTCGAGTCCTTCGGGGGTGAGGAGGTCGCCGTAGTAGGCGGTGCACAGGGCCGCCAGCTGGTCAGGGTCCAGGTGGGCCTCGGCCGCAGCGTTGCCGAGCTCGAAGGACGGCTCGTTCATGCCCGAGTACTCGTAGTCGATGATCCGCAAGTCCCCGCGGTCGTCGAGCACGTTCGCGGCGAGCAGGTCGTTGTGGCAGGGCACGAGGGGCTCGGGCGCCAGGGAGAAGGCGGCCTGCACCCGCTCGAGGTGAGGCTGGAGCGTGAGGTAGCGCGGCGGCATCCGGAATCCGTGCTCCCGCACGACGCCGAGGTACTGCTCGCGCACCGCGAACATGTCGAACCGGCCGATGAACGCCGGTCCGGCGTGCAGGCGACGCAGGGCCGCGGCCAGCCGCACCGGGTTGGCTGCGACGTCGGCGTCGACCCAGGTGCGCCCCGGGAGGAACCCCACGACCATGACGCCACGGCCCTCGAGGTAGTCGATCACCGGCGCGCCGACCCCGGCCGCAGCCGCCGCGAGGGTGTTGTGGTGTTCGGCGTGGCGATCGACGCCGAGGAGCCCGGTGTCGGGCGACGAGACGCGCACGACGACGTCGAGACCCGCATCCGTGCGCACCCGGTGGTTGACGTTGGTCAGCCCGCCGGGCAGGGGCGTCACGTGACGCCCCTGCCCGGTGAGGGTGGGGATGCCGTCGAGCAGCGTGTCGAGATCGGTCACGGTGGGTGCCCGATCAGGACAACGGGTCGCCGGGCTTCCAGTCGTGCGTCGTGCCACCGTGGGCGGTCTTGCCGTGGTGCTCGAGCTCGATCTCCTCCGCGGACGTGACGCCCTCGGGCAGGTCGATGGTCATCTTCGGCCCGGTGAACCACTTCTTGGCCGACAGGTGCCACCCGATCCACAGCGCCAACAACGTGCCGCCGGTGAGGATCGGTGCGTAGTTGACGAACTTCCACTCGAAGTTCTCGTTGAACGGGTTGGCCGCCGGGGTGAACGGGAGGATGAAGTAGATGCTGATGATCGCGATCTCCGCGACGGCGACCGGGGCCATCCAACGCCACTTGTTGCCCAGGTTCCACGACCCCTGCTTGAAGGAGTCGCCGGCCCGCCAGCGCAGGTAGATCGGCACCGCGAAGGCGGTGTAGAGGCCGATGACGCCGACGGAGACCACGGCGTAGAACGCGGTCGGCACGATGATCGGGGCCTCGTCGGTGCCGATGTTCACCTCGACGAGCGCCGGCACGGTGATGAGCGCCGCGATGACCGAGGAGATGATCACGGCGTTTGCCGGCACCTTGCTGGCGTTGAGAGTGGCCCACTTCGAGGCGAACGGCACGGCGCCGTCACGGCTGAACGCGAAGAGCATCCGGGAGGTGGAGGTCATGCACGCCGTCGTGCAGAAGAACTGCCCGATGCTCGCGATCAGCAGCACCGTCCCGGCCCAGCCCGACGACAACGCCTGGTTGAAGATCACGGCGACGCCACCGCCGCCGGCGGTCACGGCATCCGCGTCCTGGACGGCGAAGAGGAAGGCGAGCAGGAGCACCCACCCACCGACGGCGGAGTAGAAGATCGAGCGCCAGATGCCCTTGGCGGCGCCATCCGCGGCGTCGTGGGTCTCCTCGGACAGGTGGGCCGAGGCGTCGAAGCCGGTGATCGTGTACTGGGTGAGCAGGAAGCCGAGCGGGAGCACGTAGAACCAGAACGACCAGCCGCTGGTCTCGCCGCCCGCCAGGCCACCGCTGTTGTTGACCCGCATCGAGAAGACGTCCGCGACGCTCATGTGCTTCTCGGGCAGGAAGACGAGAATGGCGATGATGATCGCCGCGCCCGCGACGTGCCACCACACCGAGATGTTGTTGAGCATCGCGAGCAGGTGCCCGCCGAAGATGTTGACCATCGCGGTGAGGAACAGGACGACGAGGAACATCCAGAAGACGCGCTGGAGGCTGTAGCCCGCGGCCCACGACTCGCTCATCGTGCTGAAGGACAGGTCGAAGAAGGTCGCGCAGCCGTACGCCACCGACGCGTCGACTGCGAGCAGACCGATGAGGTTGAGCCAGCCGGTGTAGTACCCGGCCTTGGCGCCGCCGAGCTTGGCGGCCCACCAGTAGATGCCACCGGAGGTCGGGTAGGCCGAGACGAGCTCGCTCATGCAGAACCCGATGATGAGGATGAAGGCCGCGATGATGGGCCAGCCGATCGAGATGGCGATCGGGCCGCCGTTGTTCCACGCCTGACCGAAGGTCGTGAAGCATCCGGCCAGGATCGAGATGATCGAGAAGGAGATGGCGAAGTTGGAGAAGCCCGACCACGATCGGTTGAGCTCCTGCTTGTAGCCGAGCTCGGCGAGCTTGCGTTCGTCGTCCGTCAGGTGCACATCAGCCACGGTTAGCTCTCGGTGGTCCGGCCGGCCCCGAAGTGACCGGCGTCATGTGTGGTGCGACGGGCCGATGCTAGGGCTCCCGAGACGTAATTGGTATGGCTTTGGGCCATTCTTTACCTTCGGGCGCGTCGTGGTTTCGGCTACGGAATCCGCAGCCGATGCGCAAGAGGCGGGACGAGGGAGGCGCCCGCGCGCCACGCTCACTAGGCTGCGGATCACCGGCCCTGCGGCCGGGTGACGTGCCCACCGAAGACCCGGGAGGTCCCCCGTGTTCACCAAGATCCTCGTCGCCAACCGTGGGGAGATCGCGGTCCGCGCGTTCCGTGCGGCCACCGAACTCGGCGCGAAGACGGTTGCCGTCTTCCCGCACGAGGACCGCAACTCCGAGCACCGGCTCAAGGCCGATGAGTCCTACCAGATCGGTGAGCCCGGCCACCCGGTGCGCGCCTACCTCGACCACGAGAACATCGTGCGGGTAGCGGTCGAGTGCGGCGCCGACGCCATCTACCCGGGCTACGGATTCCTCTCCGAGAACCCCTTGCTGGCGGAGGCGTGCGAGGCCAACGGCATCACGTTCATCGGCCCACCGGCATCCGTCCTCCACCTCACGGGCAACAAGTCGCGGGCGATCACGGCCGCCCGCGCCGCCGGGCTGCCGACCCTGGCCAGCGCCGAGGCGTCGACCGACCTCGACGCCCTGGCCGCAGCCGCCGAGGACATCGGCTTCCCCGTCTTCGTCAAGGCCGTCTCCGGCGGCGGCGGCCGCGGCATGCGGCGCGTCGATGACCCGTCGACCCTGCGTGAGTCGCTCGAGGCGGCCCAGCGCGAGGCCGATGCCGCATTCGGCGACCCCACGCTCTACCTCGAGCAGGCCGTGGTCAACCCCCGGCACATCGAGGTGCAACTGCTGGCCGACGGCTCCGGCTCGGTGCTGCACCTCTACGAACGCGACTGCTCGGTGCAGCGCCGCCACCAGAAGGTCGTCGAGATCGCGCCCGCCCCGAACCTCGACCCCGACACCCGTGCGCAGATGTGCGCGGATGCCGTGCGCTTCGGTGAGTCGATCGGCTACCGCAACGCGGGAACGGTCGAGTTCCTCCTCGGCGAGGACGGCCGCTACGTCTTCATCGAGATGAACCCGCGCATCCAGGTCGAGCACACCGTCACCGAGGAGGTCACCGACGTCGACCTCGTCGTGGCGCAGATGCGCATCGCGGCGGGTGAGTCGTTCGAGGACCTCGGCATGAAGCAGGGCGACATCTACGTGCGCGGCGCGGCGCTTCAGTGCCGCATCACCACCGAGGACCCGGCCAACGGCTTCCGCCCGGATGCCGGGCAGATCAGCGTCTACCGCTCGGCCGGCGGTGGCGGGGTGCGTCTCGACGGCGGCACGGTGTTCGTCGGGGCGCAGGTCAGCCCCCACTTCGACTCCATGCTGGTCAAGCTCACCTGCCGGGGGCGCAGCTTCCCGATGGCGGTGCGCCGGGCCCGTCGGGCGCTCGCCGAGTTCCGCATCCGCGGGGTGTCGACGAACATCCCCTTCCTCGAGGCCGTGCTCGCCGACCCGGTGTTCCAGGCCGGGCAGGCGACGACGAGCTTCATCGACCAACGCCCCGAGCTGCTCGAGGCCCGCATGGGTGGCGACCGAGGCACGCGCCTGCTCACCTACCTCGCCGACGTCAGCGTCAACCAGCCCCACGGGCCCGCGACGACCCACCTCAAACCGCGCACGAAGCTGCCGACGCTCGACACGGCATCCCCCCTGCCACGCGGCAACCGCGACCTGCTACGCGAGGTCGGCCCTGCCGAGTTCGCGCGCCAGCTGCGCGAGCGCACCGACGTGCCCGTCACCGACACGACCTTCCGCGACGCCCACCAGAGCCTGCTCGCCACCCGGATGCGCACCCGCGACCTGCTGCACGTCGCCGGGCACGTCTCGCGCCTCACGCCCGAACTGCTGTCGATGGAGGCGTGGGGAGGCGCGACCTACGACGTCGCGCTGCGCTTCCTGTCCGAGGACCCCTGGGAGCGCCTGGCCCTGCTGCGCGAGGCGATGCCGAACATCCCGCTCCAGATGCTGCTGCGTGGGCGCAACACGGTGGGCTACACCCCGTACCCGACCAAGGTGACCGACGCGTTCGTCGCCGAGGCGGCCCGCACCGGCCTGGACATCTTCCGCATCTTCGACTCCCTCAACGACGTCTCGCAGATGCGCCCTGCCGTGGATGCCGTGCTCGCCACCGACACCGCGGTCGCCGAGGTGGCGCTGTGCTACACCGGCAACCTGCTCGACCCCGGTGAGCGCCTCTACACGCTCGACTACTACCTGCGCCTTGCCGAGCAGATCGTCGACACCGGCGCGCACGTGCTTGCCATCAAGGACATGGCGGGGTTGCTGCGGGCACCGGCCGCGGCGACGCTCGTGCGGGCGCTGCGGTCACGGTTCGACCTGCCCGTGCACCTGCACACCCACGACACCGCCGGCGGCCAGATCGGGACGCTGCTCGCCGCCATCGACGCCGGGGTGGATGCCGTGGACGCCGCCTGTTCGTCGATGTCCGGCACGACCAGCCAGCCGAGCCTGTCGGCGCTGGTCGCGGCGACCGACGGCACCGAGCGGCCGACCGGGTTGGACATCGACAAGGTGTTCTCGCTCGAGCCCTACTGGGAGGCCGTGCGCACGATCTACAAGCCGTTCGAGTCGGGGCTGGCCTCGCCGACGGGGCGCGTGTACTTCCACGAGATCCCCGGTGGGCAGCTGTCCAACCTGCGCCAGCAGGCGATCGCGCTCGGCCTCGGCGACCGGTTCGAGGACATCGAGGACATGTACGCCGCGGCGAACCGCATCCTCGGCAACATCGTCAAGGTGACGCCGTCGTCGAAGGTCGTCGGCGACCTGGCCCTAGCCCTGGTCGGGGCCGGAGCCGACCCGGCCGACTTCGAGGAGAACCCGACGAAGTACGACATCCCCGACTCGGTGATCGGCTTCCTCGAAGGCGAGCTCGGCGACCCGCCCGGCGGGTGGCCCGAGCCGTTCCGCACCAAGGCACTTCAGGGGCGCACCGCCAAGCCGCGGCAGACCGAACTGACCCCCGAGCAGGAGGCCGCGCTGGTCACCGACCCGCGCCGCACCCTGAACCAGTTGCTCTTCCCCGGGCCCACCAAGGAGTTCGAGGCGAGCCGCGAGGCCTTCGGTGACCTGTCGGTGCTCGGCACCATCGAGTTCCTGCACGGCCTGGAACAGGGCACCGAGTACGAGGCCGAGATCGAAGCCGGCAAGCGCCTCATCCTCGGGATCAGCTCGGTGGGTGAGGCCGACCGACAGGGCATGCGCACCGTGATGTGCACGCTCAACGGGCAGTTCCGGCCGGTGACGGTGCGCGACCGGTCGATCACCGCCGACGTCAAGGCCGTCGAGAAAGCCGACCCGTCGGTGCCCGGGCACGTGCCGGCGCCGTTCTCGGGGGTCGTCACGCCGGTCGTCGCCGAGGGTGACACCGTCGAGCCCGGCGGAGTCGTCGCGACGATCGAGGCGATGAAGATGGAGGCCAACATCACCAGCCCCGTGGGCGGCACCGTGGCACGGCTGGCCTTCAGCGGGCACCACCAGCAGGTCGAGGGTGGCGACCTGATCGTCGTCGTCACCCCGGCCTGACGCTGACGGTTGCCGGCCGGTCCTGCCCCACGGTCATTCTCGAAGGCGTCTGCGCGCAAACCCCCGTTTGGTTGAACACTTTCGTACCGTCGAGGCTCGCACCGGTCATCATCGTGGCTGGTGCTCCACCCATCGAACGAGGGAGAACACCATGGGAATTGGCGACAAGATCGAGAACGCCAAGGATGAGCTGGTGGGCAAGGGCAAGGAGGCCGCCGGCGAGGTGACCGACAACGAGCGCCTCGAGGCCGAGGGCCGCGTCCAGCAGGCCGAGGCCGACGTCAAGCAGGCCGGCGAGAAGGTCAAGGACGCGTTCAAGAACTGACCTCTCCCTCAGGGCCTCGCCCAAGGGAACCCGTACCCACATCGACCTATTGGTCGGTGTGGGTACGGCCGTTCTGTACCTGGAGTGACCTATTGGTCGGTGTCGGTACGGCCGTTCTGTACCTGGAGTGACCTATTGGTCGGTGTGGGTACGGCGACCCGCTACCAGCTGCCGCCTGATGAGCCGCCGCCACCACCACCGCTGAACCCGCCCCCGCCGCTGAACCCACTCGACCCGGACGAGCCCGGCGTCGAGACGAACGTCCCGGCAGCCACGGTCGAGAACGAGTCCATGCTCGAGGCGACGTCGGAGAAGCCGCCCGTGCCCCAGTTCCCGACGTACCAGGTGGGGCTGGCGACGCTCACCCCCGCGGCTGCAGCAGCGGCCGCCACCTCCTCGAACGTCTTGGCCCAGCGGTCCGCCAGGCCGAACACGATGGCGAACGGCAGAAACTTGGAGAAGACCTCCTGGGCTTCCTCCCACTTGATCTGGTTGGCCTCCGCGGTGGCGATGTACCGCTCGAAACCTCGCGACTGCGCCAGCATCGCTGACCCGGATGCCGTTCGCGCCGCCATCCGCTGGCCGAGGGCTCGCACGATCAGCCCGGACACCACCCCGCCCCCGACGAGCACCCACGTCGGTGAGATCGGGAAGCCGGAGTCCGCGAACAGGCCCGACAGCATCCCCCCGAGGAAGAACGCGGCGAAGACCGAGCCCATGATCAGCAGCGTGCCAAGACCCGTCCAGCCCGCGCGTGCACGCTCCGGGCTGCGACGGAACCACCCACGCTCCACGACCTCCTCGTACATCAGCCGCTCCACGGCATCCAAGGTGGGCTTGAAGCGGTTCTTCAACTGCGACAGGGCGATCCGGTTGCCGCCGGCGAAGATCGAGTCGATGAGCACCTGTTCGTACGAGGCGAGGGGGACGGCGGATGCCGGGGGTGCGGTTCGCGTGAGCACCCAGTCGTCAGCCCGGAATACGCCCCGGTCGTCCCGAGCGATCGTCAGGTGCCCACGCACGGCGAGGTCGACGAGCGTCGCGGTGACGTCGACGAGGTTGACCTGCTCGTCGAGGATGGTGCCGACCATCCCGGGCTGCACACCCGGCGGCGGGTTGAACTGCACCGCGACGGTGGGCTCCTTGCCGCCGACGACGACGGGGACGTCCTCGCCGGGGCCGGGGGTCAGGCCCGGGGTGAGACCGGCGTACTGCTCATCGCGCCCCCTGGTCCACACGAGCATGCCCATGAGCGAGCCGGCGAGCAGGGGCCCGAGCACGCCCAGGCCCATGGCCAACCAGCCCAGGGCACGCGCCTGCTCGGGGGTGACCGGCGATCCGGCGCCCGCTTCGGCGTTCCCGTCACGAAGGTCGGGGGTGAGGTCGCCGAAGGCGTCGCGCGGGTAGGACGTCACCACGCTCATGCCCTCGCGAGCGGCGAGGTCGGGCGAGCTGAACGTCGAGGTCGCCCCGGCCTGCGCCTGGCAGGGGGTGTCAGCCCCGAACTCGCCGTAGAAGCAGGCGGCCCTGGTGGCCGGGACGGGCGCTGTCACGGAGGCGCGAACACCCAGCTGCGGGAAGCCGTTCGAGGGGTCGACGACGTTGTAGTAGAACTCGGCCGTGCCGTCGCCGATGTCGTTGACGAGGTGCGCCAGGCGGAACTGCACGACGTAGTCGGCGGTGCCGCGCACGGTCTCCGAGGGGCTGCCGATGCGGATCTGACGGAAGGCGCCCATGTCGGAGATCGCGATGTCGGTCGGAGCCCCGGACGGTGAGGTGACCGACACCCCGGACAGCTCGTAGTAGCGGTACTGGGTCTCGCTGTCCTGGTAGCCGGCGCGGACCTTGACGTTGCGCAGGATGCCGTGGCGGTCCTCACCGTCGGGGAAGCGCCAGCGAATCGTCTCGGTGACGATGACCGATCCGTCCGCCTGGACCTCGAAGTCCGTCGACAACGAGTCGGCCTGCTCCTCGGCGGGGAGGGTCAAGGTCGACGCGGGGCCCCACGCCTGCAGCGCCGGCAGCGCCGCCATCCGCTCCCCCGCGACTGATTGCACGCCAGCCACCGCGGGCAGCCCGGACGCAGGTGGCTGCTGCGCCATCAGTGCGGTCGGGGCGGCCACAGCCAGCGGAACGAGCACCAGCGTCGCCACGATCACCCCCAGGCAGGCCCAGAACCCGACCCACGCCCTGACGGGTCGCCGCACCGGCACGACCGGGGTGTCCACTCAGTCCTCGCCGCGGGCGCGGGCCGACATGGCGCGGGCTGCCTCGCGATTGTCCTGACGTTCGCGCAGGGCGTGGCGCTTGTCGTAGTTCTTCTTGCCCTTGGCCACGGCCAGCTCGACCTTGGCCCGGCCGTCCTTGAAGTACAGCGAGAGCGGCACGATCGTGTGCCCGGTCTCGCGGGTCGCCTGGAGGATCTTGTTCAGCTCGCGCCGGTGGAGCAGCAGCTTGCGGCGGCGGCGCGGCGTGTGGTTGTTCCACGTCCCGTTGACGTACTCGGGGATGTGAACGCCCTCGAGCCACAGCTCGTCGTCGCGGTCGAAGCCCGCCCAGCCGTCGACGAGCGAGGCGCGCCCCATCCGCAGCGCCTTGACCTCCGTGCCCATGAGGACGAGGCCCGCCTCGTACGTGTCCTCGATGAGGTAGTCGTGACGGGCCTTGCGGTTGCTCGCGACGAGCTTTCGTCCGGTCTCCTTGGCCACGGGAGCGAGGTTACCTTCCGCGAGGGCGCTGACCGCACCCATTACCCGAAGCCCGGGATGTCACAGCCAGCGGCGCGGGTCGACCGGCTCGCCGTTCTGGTGGGTCTCGAAGTGCAGGTGGCAGCCGGTGGACAGGCCCGTGCTGCCCTCGTAGCCGATGACCTCGCCACGCGAGACCTTGCCGCTGCGCTGGGCGTAGCCTTCCAGGTGCTTGTACACCGTCGCGAGGTGCTCACCCTTGACGATGCCGTGGTCGATGACGATGCGGTTGCCCGCGCCAGGGGCGTAGCCGGCCATGATGATCTCGCCCGGGGCGGCGGCGCGCACGGGCGTCCCGCACGGTGCGGCGTAGTCGCGGCCGGCGTGCAGCCGCCACACGCGGTCGATGGGGTGGAAGCGCATCCCGAACTCGGAGCTGACCCGACCGGTCATGGGGCGGCTGAGGTAGCCACCGCCCTCACCGTCAGAGGAGCCACCACCCGTCGACGGCCGCGCTGCCAGCCCGGCTTTCCTCTCAGCGGCCCGCCGAGCAGCTTCTGCCTTGGCCGCGGCTGCCGCCTTGCGACGCGCCTCGGCCGCACGAGCCACGAGGATGGCCTTGAGCCGGCTCTGCTCAGCCCTCATGTCGTTGAGGCGAACCTTGTCAGCAGCGATCTGCGACTCGACCTCGGCGGCCTGGCTGGCCTGCTGCGCAGCGAGGGCGTCGAGGTCGGCCTTGGCGCGGGCCGCGGAGTCGCGAGCGCTCTCGGCGGCAGCAAGCGCCTCCTCGGCGCGCTTCTTCTTCGCGGCGGAGTCGGCACGCAGCGCGGAGAGGTGGTCCTCGAGAGCGGTGAGACTGGCCTTCTCGGTCGCGAGGCGGTCAAGGGTGTCGCCCTGCACGTCCATCACCGTGTCGACGAGGGCGATCCGGTCGGCGAACTGCTGCGGGTTGGTGCTGGACAGCGCCATGTCGAGCTGGCCGAAACCCTGCTCCTGGTAGATCTGCGCGGCGAACTGGGCCACCCGGGCGCGACCGGCCGTGACCTCCTTCGTCGTCGAGTCGAGCTCGGCCTGTGCCTTGGCCTCGCTGGCGCGGGCGGCTTCGAGCTCTTGGGCGGCCAGCGTGTTGGCCCGGTCTGCGGCGAGGGCGGCCGACTCGGCCTCGGCCAGGGCAGCCTGGGCAGCGGGCAGCTTGGCCTTGGTCTGCTGGAGCGCGATGTACGCGTTCGACAGTTCAGCCGAGGAATCCTCGAGCTCTTCGCGCAGCTTCTCGATCTGCGCGTCGACCTTGCGCTTCTCGGCACCGGGGTCGGATGCCGTGGCCGACGCCGGCAGCGGGGCGGTCGGGACCGCGGTCGCCGAGCTGACACCCAGGGCGGCGGCGCAGAGCAGCGCTACGCCCACAGCCGCTGATCGGCTGCGGGCGCGCACGATCGCCTCGCGGTCCTTGAGTCCCATGATCACCATTGGTAACACGTTTCACGCGCCGAGGGCAGCATCTGGAGGGGATGAATCGGTGGGCGGTCGCACTGTGCGAGCCCATCGGGGGGTCACACGCGCAGGTACCGGCGCAGGGTTGCCAGGCTCGTGAGGACGGCGACGGCCGTGACCCCCAGCACCATCCAGGGCGCGAGCAGCCACACGTCGGTGGTGCCGATGAACGCCTGGCTGAGCGCGATCTGGCTGGCTCCCTCGTTGAAGACGAACTGCATCAGGGCCACGAGCAACCCGACGGCAAGGCTCACCCCCAGCACCGAGACGATCACCATCTCGGCGATGAACGGCATCCGGATCGTCCAGTTCGAGGCGCCGACCAGGCGCATGATGCCGATCTCTCGGCGCCTGATGAACGCTGCCTGCCTGATGGTGGTCGCCATCAACAAGGCGGCACAGGCCACCATCAGGGCTGCGAGGAGCACGGCGAACGCGGTGATGTAGTTGATGATCGTGAAGAACTTGGAGAGCACCTTCTCCTGGTCCTGAACGGTGGCGACCCCCGGCGCGCCGACGAACTGGCTGGTCACGACGTCGAACTTCGTGGGGTCGTTCAGCTGCACCCGCAGGCTCTGCGGGATGTCGCCCACCTGCACGTTCCCGGCGATCGGGCTGTTGCGGAACTGCTCCTTGAACCGGTCGTAGGCCTCCTGCTCGGACTCGTAGAAGACCTCCTTGACCTCGGGCAGTGCCTTCAGCTGGTCCTGGATGGCGGTCTTCTGCGCCTCCGTGACGGCCCGGCCCTCACAGTTGGGCTGCAGCGAGTTCTCGGTGCACAGGTAGATCGACACCTGGATGCGGTCGTACCAGTAGCCCTTCATCGTGTCGGCCTGGCGCTGGGCGAGCATGCCGAGGCCGAGCAGGAACATCGAGACCATGGTGACCAGCACGACGGAGATCGCCATGGACATGTTGCGGCGCAGGCCCGATCGGACCTCGGAGAGCAGGAATCGCAGCTGCACGGCTCACACCTCCGCGGTGGGGTAGTAGCTGGCGTCCTGTTCGTCGCGGACCACGACACCGTCCTCGAGCTGGAGGACGCGGCGGCGCAGGTCGTTGACGATGTCGGCGTCGTGGGTCGCCATGACGATCGTCGTGCCGGTGCGGTTGATCCGGTCGAGCAGCCGGACGATGTCGAGGCTGATGGCGCGGTCGAGGTTGCCGGTCGGCTCGTCGCACAGCAGGATCTGCGGGCGGTTCACCACGGCGCGGGCGATCGCGACCCGCTGCTGCTCACCACCAGAGAGCTGGTGGGGGAAGCGCTTCTCCTTGCCGGCGAGGCCGACCATCTCCAGGGTCTCGGGGACCAGCTGGCGGATGACGTGCCCCGGCTTGCCGATCACCTGGAGGGCGTAGGCGACGTTCTCGTGGACCGTCTTGTTCGGCAGGAGGCGGAAGTCCTGGAAGACCGCACCCATCTCGCGGCGCAGCCGCGGCACCTGTCGCATCGGCATGGAGTTCAGGTCGTGGCCGGCGACGAGGACGGTGCCCTCGGTGGCGGCCTCCTCGCGCAGCGCGAGCCGCAGCAGGGTGGACTTGCCGGAGCCGGAGGGGCCCACGACGAAGACGAACTCACCCCGGTCGATGTCGACGCTGATGTTGTCGAGGGCTGCCCGTGTGGATCTCGGGTAGACCTTGGTGACCTTCTCGAAGCGGATCATGACGGGGGGTTGGCCTCAGGGTCAGGGTGCGATCGGACGACGGGCAACCACGGCGAATGCGGTTGCCCCGAGGAACAGGATAGGTCGACGCAGGGTGGATGCCGGGCGGTTATCGAGGTTCGGCGGGTCACCTCGGCGCGGTCAGCACCTGGACGAACGTCGCGGTGACCATGTCGACGGCCCGCTGGGCATCGTCGAGGGGCAGGTAGGGCCCCTGCGCGACGTCGTCTGGCCAGAACCGCACGTAGTGCTCACCGTCGCCGGGCCCGGGCCTGCGCCAGCCCAGGGTGAGGAGCGCGGCATCCTCCTGCGGGGACAGCGGATAGCCACCGGCAGCGGCCGCCGCGCCCACGCACTGCCCACGCAGGTGGTCCTCGACGCGCTCGAGCCGAACCCACGGGGCGACGACGTCGTGCTTGGCGGGCAGGAGGCCGCCCCACCGCCCCTTGCGCACCAGCGTGGGGCGGGCGTGGTCCTGCGATGCCGTGAGCGTCACCGACTCGCCGTCGGCGAGTGCCCGCAGGCGCTCGACGAGACCGTGGGCGGCATCCGGCCACCGGAGGTCGCTCACGGGTCAGCCCTGCGCTGCGGCCTTGTCCTGGGCGATCTGCCAGCGGATGCCGGCCTCGATGAAGGCGTCGATGTCGCCGTCGAAGACGCTCGAGGTGTTGCCGACCTCGTGGCCGGTGCGCAGGTCCTTGACCATCTGGTACGGGTGCAGCACGTAGGACCGCATCTGCTCCCCCCAGCTGGCCTTGACGTCGCCGGCGAGCTCCTTGCGCTCGGCGGCCTCCTCGGCCTTCTTCAGCAGCAGCAGGCGCGACTGCATGACGCGCAGGGCGGCGGCGCGGTTCTGGATCTGGGACTTCTCGTTCTGCATCGAGACCACGGTCCCGGTGGGGATGTGCGTCATGCGCACGGCGGAGTCGGTGGTGTTGACCGACTGGCCGCCGGGGCCGCTGGAGCGGAAGACGTCGACCTTGAGGTCGTTCTCGGGGATCTCGATGGTGTCGGTCTGCTCGATGAGCGGCACGACCTCGACGGCGGCGAAGCTGGTCTGGCGGCGGCCCTGATTGTCGAAGGGGCTGATCCGCACGAGGCGGTGGGTGCCGCCCTCGACGCTGAGGTTGCCGTAGGCGTAGGGCACGTCGACCTCGAAGGTGGCGGACTTCAGGCCGGCCTCCTCGGCGTAGGAGGTGTCGAGGACCTTGACGGGGTAGCCGTGGCGCTCGGCCCAGCGCAGGTACATGCGCATGAGCATCTCGGCGAAGTCGGCGGCGTCCACTCCCCCGGCGCCGGCGCGGATGGTCACGACCGCGGCCCGCTCGTCGTACTCGCCGGCGAGCAGGGTGCGCACCTCGAGCTCACCGACGGCCTTCTTCACGACGGCCAGCTCGGCCTCGGCCTCGGCCAGGGTGTCGGCGTCGTTCTCCTCCTGGCCCATCTCGACCAGGGCCTGAAGGTCGTCGATACGGGCGTCCATGTTCGTGACGCGCTCGTGCTCGGCCTTGGCGCGCGAGAGCCCCGAGGTGACGACCTGGGCCTTCTCCTGGTCATCCCACAGGTTCGGGTCTGAGGCCTGACGCTCGAAGTCGGCGATGGTCGCCTCGAGCTTGGACAGGTCGGTCACCTCACGCACGGACGCCATGGTCGTGCGGAGGTCCTTGATCTCCTGGGAGAAGTCGACAGCCACGATGGGCAAGCCTACGCGAGTCCGCGACGGCTGGCTTGCGGCCAGCGCAGCACTCAGGGTTCGAGGTCGGCGCGGGCGCTGGACTCCACGCTGATGCGGATGCTCACCCCGAGGTCGCTCAGCACGGCGCCGATCATGGGCAGTTCCGCCTCGCCACTGAGGGACACCACCGCCGTGCGCCCGTCGGGCGTGCCCGTGCCCGGTCCGAGCTTCCACGCGAGGATGCCGCCCGGCTTGGGGCGGCTCGCGACGTACCCGGCGGCGCGTTCGCGCACCGCGACGTTCGACAGCGGGACGGAGGTCTTGACCCCCGAGGTGTAGGCGGAGTTGTCCAGGCCGTTGGCTGCTGCCAGGGCTGCCCCGTCAGCGACGTCGAGCAACCGCATCCGGGACAGGTGAGCCGAGGTGACGGCGATCGAGCCCACGATGAGGATCATCGCGATGACCGTCAGGCCCACGATGAAGATGCTGATCGAGCCTTCTTCGTCGCGTGGCCGATCCCGCCCGGTCACGGCAGGCCCCGGAAACGGTCCACGGTCGACAGGTGGGTGGCCGATACCGGGACCGACGTCGGGATGACCTCGCGCGCGAAGGCGGGGATCAGCGGCAGCGGCACCCGCACGGTGGCCGTGGTCTCCACCCGCCCGTCCGGCCGCAGACACGGGCTGCCGTCACACGAGATCGACAACGAGCCCTTCGTGCCGAAGGAGTGGTCGAGAAAGGCGATCCTGGCCGCGGACTGGGCTCGGCCCGCCGCGTCGTCACCGCTCTCGGCCGTGACGAAGGCTCGGCCTGCTTCTCGTGCGGCCTGGCTGACGGCGAACGAGCCCGCCTGGAGCCTGGCCATCATCATGACGAGGTAGATGAGCGGGATCAGCATCAGCACGGCGAGCGCGATGAACTCCACGACGGCCGCGCCCTTCTCGTCACGCACCCCTCCCGTGCGAAGACGAGGGCCGACGTCGTTCACTGTGCCTCCAGGAACGCGCGACCGACGACGTCGAGACGATCGCTCGGACCGAGCAGGCCGAGCACCGGGATGGGCGCGATCACTCGCACCTCGACCACCCGGACCCCGTTGACGACGCTCTCCCGAGCGCTCACCTTGCGTGCGTACTCCGGCGACAGGGACTGGCTGATCAGGGACTGGGTGCGCGCGACGCCCTGTCCGGGAACGGCGTCCAGCCGAGCCCCCAGGCGAGCCCCCTCGGAGGCACAGGAGATCAGGGTGTTGCGGGTGTGCAAGGTCAGTCCGAGCTGGAACACCGCGAGGAAGAGCATGACGACGAGCACGGACACCATGACGAAGTCCGCCACGGCCGCGCCCCGCTCGTCGTGCCGACGCATCGCGACAGGTCAGCCCGTCACCGAGGACAGGGCGTTCTGGAACATCGAGACCAGCTGACCCTTGGCGACGACCCACAGGGCCGTGACCAGGCCGGCGGTCATCAAGGTGATGAGCACCCAGCCCGGCACGTCACCCCGCTCTGATCTGCGGGCTGCACGCGTGGCGAGCACCTGGGTGGCGACGATGATTCGGGCGGACAGGCTGCGGGTGATCGACATGGGGTCGGTCCTTTCCATGGGGGTCAGAGCGAGAACTGGAAGTAGCTGAAACCGGGGAACACGGCGAAGAGCACGGTGACCGGGAGGATGAGGAACACGACCGGGACCATCATGGCGATCTCCTTGCGCCCGCCCGCCTCCATCAGGCCCCGCCGGCCTTCCTCACGGACGTCCTGCGCCTGTGCTCGCAGCACCTCTGCCAACGGGGTGCCGCGCTGGACGGCGATGACCACGCCATCGACGAACCGGCGCAGGCTGGGCAGCCCGGTGCGGTCGGCGAGCCCTTGCAGCGCGGTGGGCAGGTTCGCACCGGCGCGGGCATCGGCCAGGCATCGCCGCAGTTCGCCGGCCAGCTCACCGCTGGACAGACGGCAGACCCGGTCGAGCGCCCCGACCGCCCCCTCACCGGCGGCAACGGCCAGGGCGAGGAGCTCGGCAACGGTCGGGAACTCCATGAGCATGCGGGCCTCGCGGCGCTGCGCCCGACGGGAGAGGTTGTAGTCGGCTCCGGTGATGCCGACCCCGACACCGATGAGCGTCATCATCACCACGGTCACGGCACCGGCATCCCTGACGATGAAGGCCGTGGCACCCAGGAGCCCGCCGACCGCGGCCCCGAGAGCACCCCACAGCACCTGTTCGGCTCGGAAGCGGTCGACATCGGCTGCCATGCCGGCACGCTGCTGCCGCCGCCGCACCGATTCGGCACCGCCCATGATCCGCTCGACGAGGGCGCCGAGGTCCTTGACCATCGGGGCGGCGACCGCAGCCAGGGCCCCCTTGGGCTCTCGCTCGGTGTCGAGCAGTCGCGACGGTCTGGGGGTGTCGCGCAGGTACGGGACCACCCGGCCGGCGAGCCCGGGCCGACGGTGCCGGGGAAGCCCCACCCAGATGAGCAGGAGGCCGCAGCCCATGAGGAAGCCGAGGATCGCCCCCGAACGCGCCAAGCCGCTCACCGCAGCACCCGCTCGTCCTCGGGCAGTCGGCCGATGCGCAACATCGACCAGTACGCAAGGGCCGTGAGCGCGCCGCCGACGGCCAGCACGACGAACCCCAACCCGCTGGCGTAGGCACGCACCGACTGCGGGTTCGTGGACAGCATGGCGAGCACGAGCCACGGGGCGGCCACAGCCAGGCGCGCGGCGTTGACGGTCCACGACTGCCGCGTCTCGAGCTCGGCCCGGGTGCGCGCGTCTTCACGTAGGAAGCCCGACAGGGTACGCAGCAGGTGCCCGAGGTCAGTGCCGCCCACCTCACGAGCAATGCGCAGGCTCTCGACCAGGCGGTCACCGACCGGGTCGCTGAGTCGCTCCTTGAGGCGGTCCAGACAGTCGTGGAACCGCCCGCTCAGGCGGTAGTCGTCGGCGAAGGCGAGGAAGGGCTCGCGCAACTCGTCCGGGCCTCGCGTGCCGAGCTGGGACAGCGCCTCCGGCAGGGCCATCCCGGCCCGGACCCCCGAGGTGATGTTGTCGACGGCATCCGGCCACAGGTCGCGAAGGCGAGCCCGCCGCATCCGGGCCCGCCGACGCACCAGGGCAATGGGGGCGAACGACGTCATGAGGGCGAAGCAGCCGGCGATCGGCAGGACTCCGACCGCCGCCTGCACGAAGGCCAGCACGAGGACGAACGCGATGATGCACGCGGCGATCAGCGTGCGAACGGAGAGCCCGGTGAACCCGGCTTGGACGATCTCGTCGGAGAGCCGCTCGAGGGGACCGACGCGGGTGACCGAGCTGGCCTCGCGCGGGGTCGGCACCCAGAAGCTCCACCAGATGAGGAAGGTCCCCACTCCGAAGGTCAGGCCGAGCAGCAACCCGGTCATGGCGCACCCGGTGCCAGCAGCGCGGAGAGGTCGTAGCCGGCGCGCTCGAACCGCTCCTCGTGGGGTGGGAAGCCCTCGGCCCGCTGGAGCTCGCCGCGGCGCCTGACGAAGAGGTCGGCGATCTCCACGACATCGCCCTCGACGCGGCCGGGAACAGCGGCGATCTCGCGCACGACACGTCGACCATCGCGCTCGAGGGCGGCATGCACGACGATGTCGATCGACGAGGCGACCGTCGGCACGACGAACCTGGCCGAGACGTTCTCGCCCGCGAGCAGTGGCAGGGTGCACATCTTGGTGACGGCCTCACGGGCACTGTTGGCGTGCACGGTCGCCATGCCGGGAAGCCCCGAGTTCAACGCGATGAGCAGGTCCAGGCTCTCGGCCTGGCGCACCTCTCCGACGACGATCCGCGAGGGCCGCATGCGCAGCGCCTCCTTGACCAGTCGGCGCAGCGGGATCTCACCGGTGCCCTCGAGGGAGGGCTGGCGACACTGCATCGCGGCGACGTCCCTATGCGGGATCCGCAGCTCGAAGACCTCTTCACAGGTGACGATCCGCTCACGGGGTGGCACCGCGGCACCGAGACAATTGAGGAAGGTGGTCTTGCCGGCCTGAGTCCCACCGGCGACGAGGATGTTGAGGCCGGCGACGACGGCCGCCTCGAGGAAGTGCGCGGCCTGCCGTGTCAGGGTGCCGAGCCGCACGAGGTCGTCCATCGAATCGGCCTTGACCACGAACTTGCGGACGTTGACGAACCAGTGGTCACGGGTGATGTCGGGGATGACGACGTGAAGGCGACTGCCGTCCGGGAGCACGGCATCCACGAAAGGCGTCGAGAGGTCGACTCGCCGACCCGATGACTTGAGCATGCGTTCGACCAGGTCTCGAACCTGGTCCTTCGTCAGCAGGGTCGTCGTCAGCTCGGCAACACCGTTGCGGGCCACGAACACCTTGGAGGGCTCGTTGACCCAGATCTCCTCCACGCTCGGGTCGTCGAAGTACTGCTGGAGCGGGCCGTAGCCGGCAACGCTGTCCCACACCGAGCGCGAGGCCGCCTCCAGATCGGCGAGCACCGGCATCCCACCGGAGAGCGAACGCTCGTCATAGTCCGACACCGCCTCGCCGACGAGGCGGCGCACAGCCACCTCGTCGCGCGAGGGATCCAACCCCGAGCGACGGATGAGCTCACGCACCTCGGTCTCGAGTGTGCGGACGGCATCCATGACAAGCCCCTCCCTCCCCCACGACCGCCCCTTCGACGACCCGCAGAGTCACATCGAACCGCACCGGGCCCCGACCCGCACCCCGAGAACACCAACCTGTGGATAACCCCGGATGCCGGACCTCACCACCCAGCCAGCGTCACCCGTCGCTTCCGTCGGGCAACACCCGCCGTGCCTGCTCCCCCATCGTGTGCTCGGCAACGGCGGCCCCGAGGAAGCGGAACGTCCACTCCTCGGCAAGTGCGCGGGTCTCGGCGAAGATGATCGGCACGCTCGGCCAGCGCACCTGGCACTCGCCCAACTGGTCGGCGACGAGCGAGTGACGCACGTGCTCGAGCTTGAACACGGACGAGTACCGGTCCTCCACCACGAGCGCCGCGCGCGGTGTCTCCGCAAGCGCCGACAGCCGGTACGCCAGACGCCCCGACGTCAACGCCCCGGCGAGGTCAGCCAGCGACTTGCGCTCGACCACCGCCACGAGCGCGTCATCGACGAACGCGCCGTAGTCCCCGACCGGCAGGGCATGCTTGCGGGTCGTCGCCTGCTGGTGGGTGAACTTCCACGCATAGCGCTCGCGGGTGTCGACGACGATCTCGAGGTCGGCCACGCCGGCAGCCCGGGCCGTGGGGAGGGCGACGTTGGGCCGGGCCGCCTTGGCAACACGCGGGCTCTGCCAGAAGATCATCTCCCGCCCCCGCGCCCGGGTGAGCACGAACTGGCTGCGCGACTCGCGGGTGCGGTCGGCGACGATCTCGATGGCCGCCCCCCGCCGGGTCACCGAGCGCAGCGGCACCTCGTCGACGATCTCGGCGTCATCGCTCCACGGCTCGTCGTGGCGATAGCAGTACACCTTCGACGTGCGCGGCCACGTCTCCTTCGTCCGCAGCACGATGCCCTCACCGAGAGGGATGCGGACGAGGAACGGCAGGCTGGATGCCGGGTCCGGGTTGCGCGCAATGAGCAGCGGGTCGGGCACGAGGGACACGCTACGCGCGGCCGCCCAGCGGCGTCGCCTGTCGGACCTGAAGGGTGACGAATTCCCCCGCCCGGATCGGCGCGAACCCGACGGTCATGGTGCACCCCGGCGGCGATCTCGTCCGGGGTCATCGTGTCCGGGCCGCAGGCCACCGTGTACGCGTCACGCTCGATGCTCGTCGCAGGAAACGCCCCGGCCTCGAACCTCGAATGCATGAACGCGGTCACCGCGGAGCGCACCTGCGCCCACGTCTGCTCCGTGTTCGCCTCTGCCCCAACCCAAGTCGTGCCGCGCTGCACGCTCTCCTCGATGAACAGTGCGGTGCGCCGAACCGACAGGTACTTCCACGGCGACCCGGCTGCGTCAGCCCCGTCCATCGTGCGGGCGCTCCACACCACGCGGCCACCGCCGGGCAGTGACCGCCGGCAGCTGATCCCCGCGGCCGTGAGGGCGCTGACCTCGCGCGCCGTCAGGTCGACGTCGAGGTGCGGCACGCGGTTCAGCAGGGCCCCGGCCGGGGAGCCCCACCCCGCCGGTTCGGGCATCGGTGCGGGCGATGACCCCGGCGACGGCGCCGGTGGCCGAGAGCCGGTCGCCCAGGCGCGGGAAGATCAGGGCGACGTTGGCGCGCGACGCGCCGACGACGGCATCCAGACCGGCCTCGTGGGCGGCGAGGACGTCCTGCGCACTGGTCCACGTGGGCGGGCTGTCGAGCAACGACACCGCGTGCCGCTCGCGGCAGTACTCCTCCGCGGCGCGCACCACGATCGGGTCGAGGGAACCATCGGGGGCGTGCGGGGGGATCACGAGCACCATCGTCACGACGACCTTCCAACCCTTCCTCGACGCCGATAGCTGAAGTCTTTTCAATGTTGGGAGGCTGTCGAGGTGTTGGCAACGACGACTCCAGCGAACCTGTGGAAAACCTCAGGAACGGTCTTCAGGGGCCCTACCGTGGGCGTGGACGGATGAGTTGGGGCCCGTCACCGGGGACCATCTGAGGGGATGACATGGGTATGCAGTCATGGGGATGACGACGTGCGCCTGACGCTCACCGTGCACGTGCCGCGGCGCAGGCCGCTGCCCGTCGACGTCTGCGTGGAGTGGGTGGGCGAGCACACCGTGGGCGACCTCTGCCGGGCACTGGCGGAGCACCTCGGCGAGTCGGTCGACGCGCTGTCCAGCCGAGGGCAGGTCCTCGGCGCCAGCGCCATCGTGGGGTTGCCGCCTTTGGTCCACGGAGCGTCGGTGGTGGTGGTCGGGGCCCCACCACCACGTGCTGAGCCCGGTCATGCCGGCAGCACCCACGTCGCCGGCACCGCCCACGGCGTCGGCGTCGGCGTCGGCGTCGGTGGCGTGGCACCTCGGGGCGTGACGCCTCACGGCCTGCTCGACCTCGTCGTCACGGGCGGGCCGGATGCCGGTCGGGCCCACCCCCTGGTGCCGCCCGGCGTGAGCGTCGGCCGCGCACCCGCCGCCGGGCTGGCCCTGGCCGACCAGGCGCTGAGTCGAACCCACGCGGTGCTCGAGGTCGGCGCGTCGGGCGTCAGCGTGCGCGATGCCGGGTCGACCAACGGGGTGTTCGTCGACGGCGCACGTGTCACCGAGACCACCCCGGTGGATGCCGCGTCGACGATCGTCGTCGGGTCCTCGACGTTGCGGTTGCGCCGGGCAGCAGGGCGTGGCCTGCCCACCCGGTCAGCAGGTGACGGCACCCTGATCGT
Source organism: Ornithinibacter aureus (assembly GCF_009858245.1). Taxonomy (NCBI): domain Bacteria; kingdom Bacillati; phylum Actinomycetota; class Actinomycetes; order Micrococcales; family Intrasporangiaceae; genus Ornithinibacter; species Ornithinibacter aureus. The sequence continues at coordinate 3,534,648 of NZ_VMSB01000001.1, read as the reverse complement.
GCAACCCTCGACGTGGCCGACCCCCGATCCGGGGCCTGTCGAGATCGTCTGCCCGCCGGCTCCCGGTGAGAGACACCGCGTCCGCATCCCCTGGGTCGCAGCCCTGGTCCCCGTCCCGATCGGGGTGGGGCTGGCGTTCTTCCTCGGCCCCTACCTGCTGATCTTTGCCCTGATGGGTCCACTCGTCCTGCTGACGAGCGCGCTCGGGGACCGGTGGGGCTCTGGCCGGTCCCATCGAGCGGCCGTTGCCGCGCATGCCGTGGCCGTCGACGCGGCGCGAGGTCGACTTCGGGCGGCGTTGGTCGACGAGACGGTACGGCTCAACCAGAGCCATGCCGACCCCCATCAGGTGCTCAGGGTCGCGGAGGGAGCACTCCCGGGGCTCTGGTCGGCCGGTGCTTCAGACGGCGCGCTCCCCCTTCGCCTCGGCACCGGATCGGTCGCCACCCGAGTGGTCTGGGTCGACGGCCCGGACCGGGTCACCCCTGCCGCCGACAACGCTCCGGTCGTGCTCGATCTCGCTGCCTGCCGCGCCGTGGCGGTCGTGGGCCCCCGGTCGGTGACCGACGGTCACCTTCGGATGCTCATCGGACAGCTGTGCACGACCTACCCTCCGCAGCGGCTGACCGTCGCCGTGGTGGCGCCGGACACCTCCTGGGGCTGGGCCGGCCTGCTCCCCCACGCGCACGACGTGGCGGACCTCGTCGCTGCCCCGGGTCCGGCGTCGGCGCCATGGTGCCACCGAGTGCTCGTCCTCCCCGAGCCGACGGGTGTCGTCGGTGGGGTGCAGGCCCTCATCACCCGCGCCCTGGATGCCGGCGTTCATGTGGTGCTCGCGTGCACCGACCGCGCCCACGTGCCCGAGGGGGTGAGCACGGTGGTGGAGCCGGGTACCGACGGGCGCCACGTGCTCCGCCACGGCGGAGGGCAGGAGGGTGAGGAGGTCGCGATCGACGTGGTGGGCCCCTGGTGGGCCGATCGGGTCGCTCGGGCGCTGGCACCGCTGCGATCAGCCGAGGGCGAGGCCGTCCCCCTCCCCCGGTCGATCTCGCTGTCGCAGGCGGTCGCCGCCGACCTCAGCCCGGCCGCAGTCGCCGCCCGGTGGCGGGCACCCGCACGATCCAGGACACCGTCGGCCGTGGTCGGCGTCACGGCTGACGGGCCGTTCTCGATCGACCTGGTGCGCGACGGCCCGCACGTGCTGATCGGCGGCACGACCGGATCGGGCAAGTCCGAGTTCCTGCGCACCCTGGTCACCTCGCTCGCCCTGGCCTGCCCGCCCGAGGACCTGACGTTCGTGCTCGTCGACTTCAAGGGGGGCGCCGCCTTCGGACCGTGCGCCTCACTGCCGCACGTCGTCGGGCTGGTCACCGACCTCGACGAGCACCTCGTGTCCCGGGCCCTTCGCTCCCTCGGCGCCGAGCTGCGGCGGCGGGAACGGATCTTCGCGACGGTGGGGGCGAGTGACCTCGAGGGGTACCACCGCGCCCACGGCCCCGGAACGGAGAGCGTGCCCCGCCTCGTCATCGTCATCGACGAACTCAAGGCCCTGGTCGACGAGGTGCCCGACTTCATCAGCGGACTGGTGCGCCTGGCCGCCCTCGGGCGCTCGCTGGGCGTCCACCTCGTGCTCGCCACGCAGCGCCCGTCAGGTGCGGTCACCGCCGAGATCCAGGCCAACGTCAACCTCCGCATCGCCTTCAGGGTCCGCGACCGCGCCGACTCCGTCGACATCCTCGAGGACCCGGCCGCGGCCGGCATCCGCTCGAGCACTCCCGGACGCGCCCTCAGCCGCGGCGGCGACGGCATCCTGGTCACGTTCCAGGCCGCGACCGTCAGCGGCGCAGAGAGCGATGCCGAGCCGTTCCTCACGGTGAGCGCGCTCGGCGCGCCGGAAGAACCCAAGGTGTCGGCTCCCTCGGTGCACGCGGTCACGCCCCTGGTCGATGCGGCTCGGCAGGCGCACGTCCTGCGCGGGGGTGCCACGCCCCGCACGCCGTGGCTCCCGCCCCTGCCCGACGTCGTGCAGCCGGTCATCGAACCGCCGATCCCCGCTCACGACCCCGCCCCGGGGGCCGGCATCGGGATAGTCGACGAACCCGAGCACCAACAGGTCTCACCGCTCGTGTGGACTCCCGGCGACGGCTCGTGGCTGCTGTCCGGCCGCCCCGGCAGCGGTCGCACCACGGCGCTGCGCACGATGGTGCTCTCGCTCGCGCGGCGTCTGACGTCGGACCGCCTACACGTCCACCTCATCGACCCGGGCGCCTCGCTCGCAGACCTCGAAGCCCTCCCGCACGTGGGCACACGCCTCACACCGACGCGTCGACGCGGTCTCGCCTCCCTGATCGCCCACCTCAGCCGCGAGGTGGAGTCGCGGCGATCAACCCCCGCCCATCCGCCGGACGCACCGCTGGTCGTCGTGGTGATCGACGGCTGGGAGCAGTTCGCCGAGGCGCAGGGCGCCCTCGACCTCGAGGGCGTCGTGGATGCCGTGCTCGCGATCCTGCGCGATGGCGCCTCCGTCGGGGTGGTAGGCGTGGTCGCCGGCGGACGCAGCCTGCTCCAGCCCCGATGGTCGGCGATCGCAGCGACCACCCTGCTCCTCGGCACGATCGACCCCCTGGATGCCACCCTGGCCGGTTTGCGCCTCGCGGACGTCCCCCGCGAGCCACCGCGGGGGAGGGCCGTTCGGCTGGCAGACCGCCGCGAGGTGCAGATCGCCACCTCGACGGCACAGGACTCCTGCGAGGTCGCCGCACACTCCAGCCGAGGCGGCCGCGGCCACCACACCCAGGTCCGCCAGCCGTGGGTGTGGCGGGACCTGCCCGCCATCGCTCATCGAGCAGCGAGCGACCCCGGCGGCACCGACGGCACCGACTGCACCGACTGCACCGACTGCACCGAGGGATACCACCAGGGCGCGACCGCTGGTGCGACCCCCCTCGGCCTGAGCCTGGGCCTGCGCGCGCCCAGCCACGAGGTGTGGCGATGGGATCCCGTGGACATCGGGCGTCGCCTGCTCGTCGCAGGACCACCCGGCTCCGGCCGCACCACGACCCTGGCAACGCTCGCGCGCTCTGCGCAGGAGGCGGGCCTCCCGGTCGCGGTGATCCGAGGCATGGGGCACGACGACCGCTCCCAGCCCGGGTTCGGCTCCGCAGCGGTGCTGTCCACACGAGACGTCGACCAGTTGATCACGTTGCGCCAGCGCCACCACGACCTCGTGCTCCTCGTCGACGACGCGGACCAGATCGGTGACGACTGCGCCATGCTGCCCGTGTTGACCGAGATCGCCGAGCTCGTCGACCGAGACCGGGGTCTGCTCGGGGCGTCGAGCAACACCGCCTCGCTCGCCGTGCGGTTCCGCGGGCTCGACGTCGACCTCGCCCGCCGCCGGACCGGCATCCTGCTCACCCCCGAACGCGGTGACGGTGACCTGCTGGGCGCACGGCTGACCGACGTGCCGCCGCGGCTGCCGGGGCGGGCCCTCGTGGTGGCGCGCGGCGACGTGACCGAGGTTCAGGTCTTCGCGGCGGACGGCCGCGTCTGAGCGCTCACCCTGAGGGCCCAGGCGGACGACTCAGGCGGACTGCTCCCCCGGCTCGCCTGGTTCGACGACGGTCTCCGGCTCCTTGGCCGCGACCGCAGCAAGCGCCGTGACCAGCGCCACACCGACGACGAGCCACCCCACGAGGGTCTTCGTCCCCTGGATGAGCCCCCACCCGACGGGGAGCAGCAACAGGCTCCAGACGATGGTGGGGGTGCGAGGCCACCAGCTGCCGCGCAGCCATCCGCGGGTCACCACGGCCAGCCCGATCCCACCCAGGGCGATGACGAGGGCTGACATGACCACCCGAACGGCATCGCTGCCCTCACCGATCGAGAGCTCGTAGATGTAGAAGACGGCGAACCCGACGAGGATGACGGCCTGGGCTCCGAGCGACAACGCGGCGAGTCGGCGGGCAGCAGGGGTGGAGTCGACGGGCACGGCATCCAGCGTAGTGATGCGCTGAAGGGGAACCCCACCCGGTCGCGAATAGTTGAATCAGCAAACCCTCACGGAATTCTACGGTTACCGGTAGTGTTGCCCCACGGACGTCTGTGCTGTGGACGTCCGTCTTGGTTGCGACGACGCACCCAGCGGGCGTCTGCACCACCCCTTCAGGCGCTCGACCTCTGCTACATCCGCGACAAGGAGCACCCTTCATGGACTGGCGCGACCGCGCTGCCTGCCTCGACGAGGACCCCGAGCTGTTCTTCCCCATCGGGAACACCGGCCCGGCGATCGCTCAGATCGAGGAGGCCAAAGTCGTGTGCCGCCGGTGCGAGGTCGTGGACACGTGCCTGAAGTGGGCCATCGAGTCCGGGCAGGACGCCGGCGTCTGGGGCGGCATGTCCGAGGACGAGCGCCGCGCCCTCAAGCGCCGCAACGCCCGGGCGCGCCGCGCCGGCTGACCACCGGTGCAGGTCTGACCACGTGGTCACATCTGCTCGACTCAGCGGCTGAGTGGGCGTAGCCGCGCGACGAACTCCACCCGCGTTCCGTGCGGCTCGTTGCTGGACCAGCGAATCCGCCCCCGCAGGTCGGTGGCCAGCGAGGTCACGATGCGTGTGCCGAGGCCGGCGAGCACCGGCCGGAAGCCCGCGGGCAACCCGACCCCGTCATCGGTGATCACCACGGTCAGCTGCTCCTCACCGTCGTCGAGCGTCTCGCGCTCGACCGCGACGTCGACGGTGCCGGAGCGGTCGGCGAACCCGTGCTCGACAGCGTTCTGGACGAGCTCGGAGATGATCATGGCGAGCGCCGTGGCGTCCTCGGCGCGCATCCGGCCGAAGCTTCCGGTGAAGGTCGAGTCGACCCGGTGCTCGCGCGTGGCCACCTCCACGATGGCCCGCAGCCCACGCACGGCGATGTCGTCGAAGTTCACCGACTCATCGATTCCCTGGCTGAGCGTCTCGTGCACCAGGGCGATCGTGCCGACCCGCCGAACGGCCTCGTCGAGCGCCGCCCGCGCCGCCTCGTCGGTGACCCGCCGTGACTGGAGGCGCAGCAGCGCGGCCACCGTCTGCAGGTTGTTCTTCACCCGGTGGTGGATCTCGCGGATCGTCGCGTCCTTGGTGAGCAGCTCCTGCTCCCGGCGGCGCAGCTCGGAGACGTCGCGAAGGAGCACCATCGCCCCGGTGCGCACCCCGCCCACCGTCAGCGGGATCGCCCGCAGCGTGATGGTCGCGCTCGCCGTCTCGAGCTCGGAGCGCCAGGCCGCCCGGCCCATGGCGACGACCGCCAGGGACTCGTCGACGGTGCTGCCCCCGCGGGCGGCGATGTCGGCCACCACCTGCGCCAGCACCTCCCCCATGACGTTGCCCACGTGCCCGGTGCGGTGCACGGCGGACACGGCGTTGGGGCTCGCGTAGCGCACGACCCCGTCAGGGTCGAGGTGGATGACCCCGTCACCGACCCGTGGCGCGCCCCGGCGCATCCCGGTCGGGGCCGACGCCGAGGGGAACTCCCCGGACGCCACCATCCGCATGAGGGCGTCCGCGAGGTTGCGATAGGTCAGCTCGAGCCGACTGGGGGTGCGCGCCCCGGTGAGGTTCGAGTGCCGGGTGACGACCGCGATGGTGCGGCCCGCGTGGACGACGGGCACGGCATCCTCACGGATCGAGGCGTCGTCGTGCATCGCCGTCACCGGCTTGGCGACGAGCCGGTGGGTGCGCGCCGCCTCGTCGAGCATCGCCGCCCGAGCAGTGCTCGACGTCGTGCCGACGATGTCGTCGTAGAAGACCATCGGCCCGGTGTTGGGGCGCACGTGGGCCACCGCCCGCCAGCCCGCCGCGCCGCCGCGCACCCACAGCACGAGGTCGGCGAAGGACAGGTCGGCGATGAGCTGCCAGTCACCCGCGAGCAGGTGCAGCCATTCCGACTGCGCCGGCTCGAGGTCAGTGGAGTCGCGCAGCATGTCCGCCAGGGTGCTCACGCGCGCAACCCTAGGTCACGCCGCAGAGGTCAGGTGGCAGCCCCCGAGCGGATGACCGAGCGCAGCGTCCGCAGGGCCACCGAGAGGGCGGCGATGTTGGGGTTGTCGAGCCGGCGGATCGCCGCGAGCGCCGTGGTGCTGCGCGTCAGGGCGTCCTTGTTGGCGTCCTCCCAGGCCTTCCACTGCTCGGCCGGATCGGTGCCGGTGCCACCGGTCTCGATGACCGCACGGGTCAACGACTCGAGCACCGAGTACAGGTCGTCGCGCAGCGCGCCGCGAGCCAGGGCGTCCCATCGGTCGTCGCGCGGCAGGCGGGTGACCTTGCCGAGCATGGTGTCGATGCCGAAGCGCTCCGAGACGAGGTAGTACAGCGGTGCCACGGCATCCGGCTCACGACCCGTGTCGGTGGCGATGTCGACGATGTCGAGCAGCGAGTACCAGTCGAGCAGGGATGCCGCGTGCTCTGCGAGGTCGTCGGGCACGCCCGCCTTGCGGAACTCGGTGACCTTGCGCTCGAGGCGCTTCTTCTCGTCACCGCGCAGCAACGTCGCGACCCGGGGGCCGAGGTCGCCGATGGTGCCGGCGAACCGCTCGATCTCGGCGCTGATGTCCAGCCTCGTCGGGCGGGAGGTGAGGAACCACCGCACCGCGCGGTCCAGCAGACGCCGGAACTCGAGGTAGAGCGCCGTCTGCGCGGTCGTCGGCACGACGTTGTCGAGCGCTTCGACCTTGGCGACGAAGTCGGCCAGACCGAAGACCTCACGGCACACGACGAACGCCCGGGTCACCTGCTCCGGGGTGGCACCGGCCTCCTCCTGCGCCCGGAAGGCGAAGGTGATGCCGCCACGGTTGACCATGGAGTTGACCACCGAGTTGGTGATGATCTCGCGGCGCAGCGGGTGCTCGGCGAGCTCATCGGCGTAGCTCTCACGGATCGGCGGCGGGAAGTACTCCGCCAGGGTGCAGGTGAAGTACGGGTCGTCGGGGATCGAGCTCGCGAGGATGTCCTCCTTGAGGGCCAGCTTCGCGTAGGCGACCAGCACCGCGAACTCCGGCGACTTCAGGCCCAGGCGGTCGTGCACCCGCTTCTCGATCTCGGCGTCGGTGGGCAGGAACTCCAGCCCGCGGTCGAGGTCACCGCGCTCCTCGAGCCAGTGGATGAGCCGCTCGTGGACGCTGGCCATCGACAGCTCCTGCGCGCGGGCGTTGCCCAGCAGGACGTTCTGCTCGTAGTTGTCGCGCAGCACGTGCTCCGCGACGTCGTCGGTCATCGACGCGAGCAGCTCGTTGCGCTGCTCGGTCGTGAGGCCACCGGCACGCACGACCTCACCGAGGAGGATCTTGATGTTGACCTCGTGGTCGGAGGTGTCGACGCCGGCCGAGTTGTCGATGGCGTCGGTGTTGACCCGAACGCCGTTCAGCGCGGCCTCGATGCGGCCGAGCTGGGACAGACCGAGGTTGCCGCCCTCACCGATGACCTTGGCCCGCACCTGCCGGCCGTCGACCCGGATCGCGTCGTTGGCCCGGTCACCGACCGAGAGGTGGTCCTCGGTGGAAGCCTTGACGTACGTGCCGATGCCGCCGTTCCACAGCAGGTCGACCGGGGCGAGCAGGATCGCGTGGATCAGCTCGGCCGGGGTCATCGTCGAGGTGCCCTTGGGCAGGCCCAGCGCGGCGACCATCTCGGGCGTGATGTCGATCGACTTCAGCGAGCGGGGGAAGACCCCTCCCCCGGCCGAGATGAGCGAACGGTCGTAGTCGTCCCACGAGGACCGGGGCAGGGTGAACAGTCGCTGCCGCTCAGTGAACGACGTGGCCGCCACCGGGTCGGGGTCGATGAACACGTGCCGGTGGTCGAACGCCGCGACGAGCCGGATGTGCTCGGAGAGCAGCATGCCGTTGCCGAAGACGTCACCGCTCATGTCTCCGACGCCCACGACCGTGAAGTCCTGGCTCTGGGTGTCGACGCCCATCTCGCGGAAGTGGCGCTTGACCGACTCCCACGCCCCGCGGGCCGTGATGCCCATCGCCTTGTGGTCGTAGCCGGCCGACCCGCCGGAGGCGAAGGCGTCGTCGAGCCAGAACCCGTACGACTGCGCCACGCCGTTCGCGATGTCGGAGAAGGTGGCCGTGCCCTTGTCGGCCGCGACGACGAGGTAGGGGTCGTCGCCGTCGTGGCGCACGACGCGCTGGGGCGGCACGATCGCCCCACCGGAGACGCGGTTGTCGGTCACGTCGAGCAGCCCGGAGATGAACAGGCGGTAGGCGGCCTTGCCCTCCTCGAGCCAGGCCTCGCGGTCCACGGCCGGGTCGGGAAGGTCCTTGGCGTAGAACCCGCCCTTGGAGCCGGTCGGCACGATGACGGCGTTCTTGACCATCTGCGCCTTGACGAGCCCGAGCGCCTCGGTGCGGAAGTCCTCGCGCCGGTCGCTCCAGCGCAGGCCACCACGGGCGACCGGGCCGAAGCGCAGGTGCACGCCCTCGACCCGGGGGCTGTACACCCAGATCTCGAACTGCGGGCGCGGGGCCGGCAGGTCGGGCACGGCCTTGGGGTTGAGCTTCAGGGAGACGTACGGCTTGTGCTCGGCGTCGCCGTCACCGGCCTGGTAGAAGTTGGTGCGCAGCCCGGCCAGGATCACCCCGAGGAACGCGCGGATGATCCGGTCGTGATCCAGCGAGGACACCTCGTCGAGCGCGTCGCGCACCCGGGCCGCGGCGGCGGCCTCGGCGCTCTGCGCGCTGGAACCGTCACCGTCAGCGGATGCCGCACGGCCGGCATCCGCCGTCGTCCCACCCTCGCGGCGGTCGGGGTCGAAGCGGGCCTCCCACAGCTCGACGAGGTCACGGGCGATGCCCGGGTGGGAGACGAGGGCGTCCTCGAGGTAGTCCTGCGAGTACGTCGCGCGGGTCTGGCGCAGGTACTTCGCGACCGTGCGCAGGATGACGACCTGACGCCAGGTGAGCTGCGCGGCGAGGACGAGCCGGTTGAAGCCGTCGGACTCGGCGCGGCCGTCCCAGACCGCGGAGACCGCGCCCTCGAAGAGGTGACGCAGCTGGTCGTGCGTGCACTCCTCCCAGATCGCGGCGTCGGGAACGCGCAGGCCGAAGTCGTAGACGTGCAGGCGCGTTCCGTCGGCGCGGGCGATCTCGAACGGGTTCTCGTCGACGACCTCGACGCCCATGTCGGTGAAGATCGGCAACACGTCGGTCAGCGAGAGGGGGTCGACCCGGAAGAGCTTGAAGCGCCGGATGGTGTCGGGCGCCTGCGACGGCCGGTAGAGGGCGACGCTCGTGCCGGTGCCCTCGCCGAGCCGGTCGAGGTGGGCGAGGTCGGCCACGCCCTGGCGCACCGTGAAGGTCTCCTCGTAGGCGGTCGGGAACGCGCGACCGAAGCGGTCGAGCAGCCGGTCGCCCTCCTCCTCGCCGTGCTCGGCGCGCAGGGCGTCACCGAGGCGGTCGGTCCACGTGCGGCTGACCTCGACGAGGCGCTGCTCGAGCAGGTCCTGCTCGGCGCGGTCGAGCCGACGGACCCGCTTGCCACGCTCGACGCGCACGACGAACTGCAGCCGCGACAGGGCCGACTCGCTGACGCGCGCGGAGAACTCGACGGACTCCCCGCCGAAGGTGTCCTTGAGCAGGTCGGCCATCTTCATGCGAACGGCCGTGTTGTAGCGGTCGCGCGGGATGTAGACCAGGCAGGACACGAAGCGGCCGAAGTCGTCCTCGCGGATGAACAGCTTGGTGCGGCGCCGCTCCTGCAGCTGGGTGACGGCCATCGTCGTCTCGTAGAGCTGCTCGACGCTGGCCTGGATCAGCTCGTCGCGCGGGTAGCTCTCGAGGACCCCGAGGAGGTCCTTGCCGGTGTGGCTGTCGTGGGCCACGCCGGAGCGGTCGAGCACCGCCTGCACCTTCTCGGCGACGAGCGGCACGCGCAGCACCGACTCGGTGTAGGCCGTGGAGGCGTAGAGGCCGAGGAAGCGGCGCTCACCGACCACGGTCCCGTCGTCGGCGTGGGCCTTGACCCCGACGTAGTCGAGGTGGGCCACGCGGTGCACGGTCGAGCGCGAGTTGGCCTTGGTCAGCACGAGGATGTTGGCCTCGTGGGCCTTGGCCGACGCCTCGGCGCTCAGCACCTCCGGTGCCTTGCCGAGCGGCGGGTCGGAGCGCAGCAGACCCAGGCCCGAGCCGGTGACGGGTTCGATGACCTCGCCGGCCTCGGTCTGGCGCAGCGTGTAGTCGCGGTACCCCAGGAAGGTGAAGTGGTTGTCCGCCATCCAGCGCAGGAACCGGATCGCGAGCGCCGTCTCGTCGGCGTCGATGCCCTCGGGCGGGGCGCCCTCGAGCTCGGCGGCGACGACGAGGGCCTTGGTGCGCATCTTCGGCCAGTCCTCGACGGCCTGGCGGACGTCCTCGAGGACGTCGCGCACGGTGCGCTCGAGCTCGGCCCGTCGCTCCTCGTCGCTCTCGCGGTCGACGGCCAGCAGCATCCACGACTCGGCGACCTCGCCGACGGCACCCTGGGCGACCTTGCCGGTGGCGTCGCGGTCCAGCACCTCCTCGAGCCGGCCGACGGCGTCCCGGCTGACGATGAGCTGGGGGTGGACGATGAGGTGGATGTCGATGCCCGCGCCGACGAGGGCGCCGGTGACGGAGTCGACGAGGAAGGGCATGTCGTCGGTGACGATCTGGATGACCGTGCGGGCGTTGGACCAGCCGTCGACCTCGGTCGTCGGGTTGTAGACCCGCACGTTCGCCACGCCGGGATGCCGGTCGCGCGCCAGGACGAGGTGGTTGGCCGCCGCGCCCGCATAGATGTCGGGGGTGCGCGAGGTGAGTTCGTCGAGGGGCACGTGGCGGAAGTAGCGCGTGACGAAATCGGCTCCCCCACCGTCCGGCACCGCCTTCTCGAACGCTTCAGCGATCGGGGCGAGGACGTCCTCGCGGGTACGGGCCTGGGCGCTCGACATGGTGCGGTGGCACTCCTTGGTCACGACTCACCGGGTGCGGTGGGACACGCCATCGTGTCCTGCGCCGAGCCTATCCACTTCGTGCCGCCGTGCCGACCCGACTGCGCACCCAACCTGTCTCAGCGTCGAGAGCGTGCTGGCCGGTGCGTGGGTGTGCGACGCCGCCGGGCTCCCCGAGCCCGGAATCGAGTTCGGCGCTCGACGCGGCCAGTGCCTCCGGTGACCGCTGGGATACGTGAGGCCTTCCCTCGAGGTCGTCACCGGCGCGGTCCACATGGCGCAGGCGCAGACCAACCGGGGCGACGTCGGGCAGGCGGCTGGCGATGAGGTCGGCCGTGCCGGTGGTGACGAGCGGCTTGAGCATCTGCGAGGGCGGCAGGCCGGCCCGGGCGCCACCACGGCGAGGACCGGGACGAGCGCCGCGACGGCGCTGAGCTGCTGCCCGGCGCACGCGATGACACCGGCTGGATGCCGTGTCAGGTCACCGCGCTAGGTTCCAGACACGTCGACCTCGAGGAGCCCTGCGCATGTGCCCGAACCCGAACCTGCCCGTCCCCGACGACTTCACCCCGGTGCCGTCGACGAGTGCGACCACGCACGTCAGCGCGGTCGAGTCCATCGACGCCTCGACGGTCGACGTCCTCGCCGTGGTCGTGCCGGCCGAGGGTGAGCTGCCGAGTGAGCTCGGCGACCTCGACCGCGACGCGTTGGCCGCTGCCGGATTCGACGGCAAGCCCGGGGCGACGTTCTGCCTCCCTCGCGCAGGCGCCCCCGCCCTCCTCGTCGTCGGTGCTCCCGCGGCCGGTGAGCTCGACGCCAACGCCCTGCGCGACGCCGCGGCAACAGCCGCGCGCACCAGCGCCAAGCTGGGCGCTCGCCTCGGCATCCGGGTGCCCGCGAGCAGTGTCGACGCGGCCCAGGCCGGCCAGGTCCTCACCGAGGGTGCCCTGCTGGCGCGCTACCGCTACACCGCACTGAAGGCCGAGCACCCGGAGAAGCCCCTGTCGGCCTTGGTGATCAGCGTGGACGGCGCCGACGGCGGCGCGGTCGCCGACGGCATCCGCACCGGTGTCGTCACGTCGCGCGCGAGCGCCGTCGCCCGCGACCTCGCGAACAGCCCGCCCGCACACCTGACGGCCGTCGCCCTGGCCGATGTCGCGGCAGAGCTCGGCGACGCCCACGGCTTCACCGTCGAGGCCTTCGACCGCGAGCAGCTCATCGAGATGCGCTGCGGCGGGTTGCTCGGCGTCAATGCCGGCAGCACCGAGGAGCCCCGCATGCTCGTGCTGCGCTACACCCCCGAGGGTGAGCCGACGGGCCACCTGGGGTTGGTCGGCAAGGGCATCATGTACGACTCGGGCGGCATCAGCATCAAGCCCTCGGACCCGATGCACCTGCTCATGAAGATGGACATGGGCGGCGCCGCGGCGGTGCTCGGCGCCTTCACCGCGCTGCGCGACCTCGGCGTGCCGTCCACCGTCACGGGGTGGCTGATGTGCACCGACAACATGCCGTCGGGCACGGCCGTCAAGCTCGGTGACGTGCTCACCGCACGCAACGGCACCACCGTCGAGATCAAGAACACGGATGCCGAGGGGCGCCTGGTCATGATGGATGCGCTCGCCCTCGCGGTCGAGGAGGGGGTGGATGCCGTCGTCGACATCGCGACGCTGACCGGCGCCGTCCTCGTCGCCCTCGGTCCTGCGACGGCCGGGTTGTTCGGCAACGATCAGGGCATCGTCGACCAGGTCAAGGCAGCCGGCACCGCGGTGGACGAGCCGGTCTGGCAGCTGCCCCTGGAGAAGAAGTACCGCAAGCAGCTCGACTCCGAGATCGCCGACATCTCCAACCTCGGCGGGCCGTTCGCGGGCTCGACGACGGCGGCGCTCTTCCTCGCCGAGTTCGTCGGCGAGGTGCCCTGGGCCCACATCGACATCGCCGGGACGATGAACGTCGACGCCGACGAGTCGTGGCGCTCCAAGGGGGCGACGGGCTACGGGGCTCGCCTGCTCGCCGAGGTTGCAAGGGACTTCACCCCGAAGGCCTGACTGCTGGGCTACTCGGCGACGACGTCGAGGGTGTTGACGGTCGGGTCAGCGGCGTAGGCGATCCGGCTGCCCGCGGCTCGCGCCGCCCGCAGGGCTGCCACGACGGCGTCGGTGACCTCCTCGCCGGGTGCGAGCACGGGGATGCCGGGCGGGTAGGGCGCGATGAGCTCAGCGCTCACCCGCCCGACCGCCCGCTCCACCGGGACGCTCTCGCGGGCCGCGAAGAACGCCTCGCGAGGGCTCATCACCGTCACCGGGTCCACCGCCCACACCCCTGACACGACGACCGGTCGCGCCACGGAGCGCCGGGTGTGGATCGACTCGGCCAGTGCGCCTGCGAGCTCGTCGATGGCCTCGGGCCGGTCGGCCATCGTCACCATGGCGACGATCGTGTCGCGATCGGCCATCTCGACCGGCATCCCCCGCGCCAGCAGGTCCTGCTCGACCTCGTTGCCATCGGCGCCGGTGCCGGGGAGCACGAGCACGAGCCGGGTGGGGTCCACCGTCGGGCCGTCGAGGACCATCAGGCCCGCGATGGTCGACAGCCGGGTGCGCGCCGTGGCGACCGCCTCGATGACCGGCCCGAGCAGGGCCTCACCGTCGCGCTGGAGCAGCGCCCGTGCGGCATCGATGCTCGCGAGGATCGCCCCCGACGGGCTCGTCGTTGCCGTGGCCTCGACCGCGGCGTCGAACTGGGCCCGCCCGATGCGGGTGGTGCGGGCGAGCACGATGGCGCCCTGCGACCAGGCAGGCAGGGCCTTGTGGGCACTGGTCACGAGCGCGTCGGCCCCCGCCTGGAGTGCGTGCGGCGGCAGCCCCGGGTGGAAGCCGAGGTGGGCGCCCCACGCGGCGTCGATGACGAGCGGGATGCCGTGGCGGTGTGCGACGGCGGCGAGCGCGCTGACGTCGCCGACGGTGCCCACGTAGGACGGCTCGCCGATGAAGGCGCCCTTGGCGTCCGGGGCTGAGGCGAGGGCTGCCTCGAGCGCGGCGGCCGTCACCCCGAGGGGCAGTCCGTGGGCCGGGTCGACCTCGGGGCGCACCCAGACCGGCTCCAGACCCGCGAGCACGAGCCCGAGCAGCATCGAGCGGTGCAGGGTGCGCGCGACGACGACCCGGTCCCCCGGGCGGCCGATCGCGAGCGCGAGTGCCTGGTTGCCGTGGGTCGACCCGCCGACGGAGAAGCGGCAGAGGTCGGCCCCCCACAGGTGCGCGGCCTGGGCTTCGGCCTGCCCGACGACACCGCGCGAGAGCTTCATCGTGTCGAGGCCGGCGTACAGGGGGACGTCACCGGCGACGACGTCACCGACGAGGTCGTGGCGCTGCTTGTGCCCGGGGATCGTGAAGGGTGTCGGGGCAGCGTCGTGGAAACGCAGCCACGCGTCGAGCAGGGGCGCGTCGCCGCGCAGGCCTCGGGGGTCGGTGGGCATGGGCCCCAGTCTGCCCGCGCTCGGCCCTGCCGGGCTGCCGCGTGACGGCTCGGTCTTTCGCAGTGTCGGGGTGCGCCCTGACTGCTCTCCGCTCATCGAGTGAGCGCAACACGCCGAGTCCGAAACGCGCTGCACGGCGTGTTGCGCTCACTCGACTCGGGCCGGGCCTGGCGTCAGGTGAGCGCCTGGCTCAGCAACCGACCCATCCGCCGGACCCCGTCGACAAGCCGCTCATCGGGAACACCCGAGAAGCTCATCCGCGCGTGGTTGGCCTCGGGCCGGTCGGCGAAGAACGGGGTGCCGGGCACGACGATGACGCCGGCCTGCGGGATCAGCACGTCGCGCTGGAACGCGGCCATGTCCAGCCCGGCAGGGAAGGTCACCCAGGTGAACAACCCGCCGTTGGCGCGGGTCCAGGTGATGCCGGGCGGGAAGTGCTCTTGCAGGGAGGCGAGCATGAGGTCGCGCTGGTGCCGGTAGGTCGGCAGCATCCCCGCGATGTGGCCCTCGATGTCGTACCCACCGAGGTAGGCGGCCGCGGCCCGCATGTTGAGGGTGCCGTTCTGGGTGTCCGCGGCGAGCTTGAGCAGCGCGAGCTTCTCGCGGATCTCCGGCGTCGCGAGCGCCCAGCCGAGGCGCAGCCCGGGCGCGAGGATCTTCGAGAAGCTGCCGAGGTGCACGACCCGGCCGGTGGTGTCCAGGCTCTTGATCGTCGGCAGCCGCTCCCCCTCGTACCGCAGTTCGCGGTAGGGGGTGTCCTCGAGGACGACGACGTCGAACTCCTGCGCCAGCTCGACGAGCCGACGGCGCCGGGCGAGGCTCATCGTGCGGCCCGTCGGGTTCTGGTAGTCGGGCACGGTGTAGATGAGCTTGACCCGATCGGTGGTGCGCAGCACCTGTTCGAGGGCGTCGGTGTCCATGCCCTCGTCATCCATCGGCACCGACCGGTAGTCCGGTTCACACGGATTGAAGGCGATGAGCGCGCCGAGGAAGGTGGGCCGCTCGGTGACGATGACGTCGCCGGCATCCACGAAGAGCTTGGCGGTGAGGTCCAGCCCCTGCTGCCCACCCTGGGTGATGAGGACGTCGTCGGCCGTGCACGGCATCCCGTCCGCACTCAGGCGGGCGGCGACGAGGGCGCGCAGCTCGGGCAACCCTTCGGATGCCGTGTACTGCAAGGCTGACGCGTTGCCGTCGGTGAGGAGGGCGTCGTAGATGCCGTGGAGCTCACGCATCGGGAACAGCGTCGGGTCGGGGTAGCCGCCGGCGAAGGACGTGATCCCCGGTTGGCCGGCCAGGGCGAGGAACTCGCGGATCGCCGAGGGCTGGACGCGCTCGGCGCGGCGGGCGAAGGACGTCATGCCGATGACCCCCACGTCGTGACCGCCTCGATGAGGGCGAGGGTGTAGCGGCGCACCTGGTGCAGGTCCACCCACTCGTCGGCGGCGTGCAACCCGCCACCGGCCGGGCCGCAGACCACCGTGGGGATGCCGGCGGCCTGCCACAGCGGCGCCTCCATCCAGTAGGGCGCGTGGAAGGGTTCGGATGCCGCGTCGTCACCGAGCGCGCGGCTCAGGTCGGCCGCGAGGGCGGCCGCCGGGCCGGAGTCGTCGAGCTGCCACGGGTCGCGCGCGACGACGAGCCGCGCGCGGGCGCTGACGGTGTCGTCCTGGAGGCGCAGGTGCACGAGCAGGTGCTCGACCTCGGCGAGGGCCGCCTCGGAGCGCTCGCCCGGCACGGTCCTCCGCTCCACGATCGCCGTGGCGTGTCGAGCCAGCACGAACGGCGACTCCCCGCCGGAAGCCACGGTGACCATGAGCGAGCCGCCGCGTTCGGCGACCAGGCTCCCGCGGGACTCCACGGCGGCGAGCAGGCGGCCGAGGTGGGCGACAGCGTTGACACCCTGCTCGGGCTGCGACGAGTGCGCGGCGCGCCCCTCGAGAGTCACCTCGACGAGGGCGTAGCCCCGCAGGGACTGCGCCAGCGCGAGCCACGTGGGCTCACCGATGACGGCGACGTCGGGCTCGATGCCGAGACCAGGGAGTGCATCGAGCACGGCCAGGGTGCCCAGGCTGGCGTCCTCCTCGTCGGCCACCAGGGCGAGCACGACCCGACCGGGCAGCCGGCGGCGGGCGAGTTCCTCGGCGGCGACGACCATCGCGGCCACCCCGCCCTTCATGTCGCAGGCACCCCGCCCCTCGAGACGGTCGCCGTCGACCCGCGCCCCGAACGGATCGTCCATGCCCTCGACCCCGACGGTGTCGAGGTGGCCGGTCAGGACGACGGTGGGCCCGGGTGCGCCGGCCGGGCTGACCGCCACGAGGCTCGGTCGGCCCACGTGCCCGGGAGCCTGAGCCACGTGGGTGTCGAAGCCGCCGCGTGACAGCCGGTGTCGCAGGTGCTCGACGATGGCTGCTTCCCCCGCAGCCCCCGGCACGAGCCCCGGGTTCACCGAGTCGATCGCCACGAGGGCAGCCGTCAGACCGACGGCCTCGGACCCGAGGCCGGCATCAGGTCGCGCGGCAGCCTCGGGTGCCGTGTCCGGGGTGACGGGTGCCGCGTCCGGGGCGGCGTCGGATGCCGTGGTCCCTCGCGGAGCGTCGTCGCTGGCCATGGGCCAGAGCCTAGGACGCCCGCCGCGGGGCCTGTGGGTAACTCCGAGGGGTGGGCGCCGCGCGGCCTACAGTGAAGGGGTGCCCCTTGGTCCCGACCCGGCTCTCGCCCGCGCGGCCGCCGATGCCCTCTTCGCCCTTCGCGAGCGCGTCGCCGACGCCGAGGACGACGTGCTGTCCTCACTCGTCGTCACGGGGGAACCGCGCCCTCAGCGGGTGCTCGATGACTGGTTGGACCAGGTGGCCGACACCCTGCGAGCGGTGGGCGAGACGGCATCCGACCTCGCCACGACGCTGAGAGCCCACACCGACGCCACGGCGGAGAACACCACGCCCACGGCTCGGACGACGCAGACCGCTGCTGTCGACGGGTGGCGACCATGAGCGTGGTGCCGGGCGACCCGGCGTCCCTGTCAGCGTGCGCCTCCACGGCCCGCTCGGTCGGTCAGGGGCTGGCCGGGCAGGCGAGCCGGGTGCGGGCCACGTCGCGCGAGCTCGCGCAGGGATGGACCGGCCGGACGTCGGCCGGTGTGCGGCAGCGCGCCAGCGGTCTCGCCGACGCGACCGACGCGGTGGCGAGTGAACTCGACCGGATGGGGCGGGTGCTCCAGGACCACGCGAGCGACCTGGCCGACCTCGTGGCCCGGGGACGGCGCATCGAGGAGCAGGCCCGCGAGGCCGGGCTGGAGGTGCGTGACGGTCGGGTGGAGAGGGGGTGGGGCGTCACCGGCACGGCCGACGCGGCGGCCGATCACGATCGGGCCCGAGCGCAGTCCACCCTGCAGGGCGACCTTGACCTCGTGCTCGCCCAGCACCAGCGACGCCGCGACTGGGTCCTTGCGGCGTTGCGGTCCTCGAGCGCGAGCCTGGCGGAGATCTCGCACGACCTGCGCCGTGGATGAGAGGATCGCCCGACTGCGGACAACGCCGAGGGAAGGACATGAGGGTGCACCTGACGACGCGTGATGAACTGGCCGGGACCGTCGAGGAGGTCTACGCGCTGCTGACCGATCCGGGCTTCCAGGACGCCAAGTGCGTGGCGACAACTGACGACGCGCACAACTTCACCGTCGACGTGGCCGACGCCGCCGGTGCCCACCGGGTTCGCACCGAGCGGCACCTGCCCTCGGACGGCCTTCCCGACGTCGCCAGGTCGTTCGTCGGCGACAACCTGACGATCATCGAGGTGCACACCTGGTCGCTGCCAGCAGCCGACGGCTCCCGCGAGTCGGTGGTCGACCTGCACGTCAAGGGTGCGCCGCTGACCCTCAAGGGCACCCTGCGCCTCGAGCCCTCCGGCTCCGGCACCCGTCAGGTGCTCGACGCCGACCTCAAGGCCAACGTGCCCTTCATCGGGGGGAAGATCGAGCGGGCTGCCGCCGAGCCGATCGAGGGCGCCATCGAGATCGAGACGGCTCTGCTGAAGGAGTGGCTCGCCCGCTGACCCCGCGACGTGTTGCACTGCAGCCACCGTGTCACGGTGGCTGCAGGGCAACAAGTCGCGGTGAGGAGGGGTGATCAGCCCATGTGGGGGTAGGCGTGCTGGGTCGGCGGCACGAAGTTCTCCTTGATCGAGCGCACCGAGGTCCAGCGCAGGAGGTTCGCCGCCGAGCCGGCCTTGTCGTTGGTCCCCGAGGCGCGGCCTCCACCGAACGGCTGCTGCCCGACGACCGCGCCCGTCGGCTTGTCGTTGATGTAGAAGTTGCCCGCGGCGAAGCGCAGCCGGTGCAGGGCGTCGGCGACGACGACACGGTCCTGGGCGATGATCGCGCCGGTGAGGGCGTAGGGCGCGACCGACTCCATCTGCTCGAGGACCTTGGAGTACTGCCGGTCGGGGTAGACGTGCACTGCGAGGATCGGCCCGAAGTACTCGGTGGTGAACATCTCGTCGCTGGGGTCGGTGCTCTCGACGATCGTCGGCCGCACGAAGTACCCGACGGAGTCGTCGTAGGTGCCGCCGGCGACGACGTCGAGGTGGCTCGTCGCGTGGGCCCGGTCGATGGCCGCCTTGTGCTTGGCGAAGGCCCGGTCGTCGATGACGGCGCCCATGAAGTTCGACAGGTCGGTGACGTCGCCGACCGACAGGCCGTTGGTGAGCTCGACGAGGTCCTTCTTGATGACCTTCCACACCGAGCGCGGCACGTACGCGCGTGAGGCGGCCGAGCACTTCTGGCCCTGGAACTCGAAGGCCCCACGGATCAGCGCGGTGCGCAGCACGTCGGGGTCGGCGCTCGGGTGGGCCAGCACGAAGTCCTTGCCACCGGTCTCGCCGACGATGCGCGGGTAGTGCCGGTACCCGGTGAGGTTCGCGCCGATCTGCTGCCACAACCCCTGGAACACCGCAGTCGACCCGGTGAAGTGCAGACCCGCGAACTCGGGGTGCGCGAGGGCGACCTCGGAGACCTCGCGCCCGTGCCCGTTGACCATGTTGATGACGCCGGGCGGCATCCCGGCCTCTTCGAGCAGCTCCATCGTCAGCTGGGCGGCGAGCTGCTGCGAGTGCGAGGGCTTCCACACGACGGTGTTGCCCATCAGGGCCGGGGCCGTCGGCAGGTTGCCGGCGATCGCGGTGAAGTTGAACGGGGTCACCGCGTAGACGAAGCCCTCAAGCGAGCGGTAGTCGCTGCGGTTCCACAGGCCGCGCGAGTTGGCGGGCGGCTGCTCCTGGATGATCTGCCGCGCGAAGTGGACGTTGAAGCGCCAGAAGTCGATCAGCTCGCACGCCGCGTCGATCTCGGCCTGGTATGCCGTCTTGCTCTGCCCCAGCATCGTCGCGGCGTTGATCTTCGCGCGCCACGGGCCGGCCAGCAGGTCAGCAGCCTTGAGCAGGATCGCCGCGCGGTCGTCGAAGGCCATGTCCCGCCAGGCTGGCGCCGCAGCCATCGCCGCATCCACGGCCGCGGCAGCCTCGGTCTTCGTGGCCCCGCGGGTCACGCCGAGCACCTTCGCGTGGGCGTGCGGCTGGCGCACCTCGATGCGTGGACCCTTGCCCTCGACCCGCACCCCGCCGATGGTGTGGGGCAGGTCGTGCTTCGTTCCGGCCAGCTCGACCAGCGCCACCTCGAGGGCCGCCCGCTCGGGACTGCCCGGTGCGTAGTCGAGGACGGTCTCGTTGATCGGGGCAGGGACGTGGGTCACGGCATCCATGGGATGTGGCACTCCTTGGGTCGATTGACGCGTGGGGTCCCCACGCCGGGCTCACCCCGCCACTCTGTCGCCCACCACGCGCGTGTGCAACCTCGCTCGCCGAAGGTCGCGGGGGTCAGGGGGTGTCGACGAGGTCGCGCACGTCGGCCAGTTCGGTGACGTCGTACCAGAGCAGGTCGGTCGGTTCGGTGTCACCGGCGTGCTCGTCGATGTGGAACGACACCACCCGGCGACGCTCGATGGGTGCGGCCACGGTGACCCGCGACGGCACGTCAGGGTCGGTCGGGTGGAGCACGAGGGCGACGTCGACGTCGGCCGCGGCGATGACCCGTCGCACCGCGCCACCCTGCGTCAGCCCGCTCGCCTCCCTCGTGGCCGCCAGCCAGGCGGCGTGCTCGAGCTCCTCCTCGTCGACGACCAGCCCGGTGCGACCGAGCAGCGGGGTCACGGCGTGCGCAGCCAACGGGGCCGGGCCCACGGGGCGACCCTCGGCCAGGTCGGCAAGGTCCGCAGACGTGAGCGGGAGGTAGATGCGGGCGAGCGGCATACGGGCTCCTCGGGTGGCGCGGTGGCGCGGTGGTCGGTCAGCGGGTCTTGGGGCGGGGGGCCTCGAGCAGTTCGTGGAGCGAGTCGACGACCCCGCGACCGAGCACGTCGGCATCCGGCATGGCGTCGCGGTCGGCGTAGAGGCCGTAGTACACGCCGCCGTCGTACGAGGTGAGCCCGATCGACAGGGCCTGACCCCGCCCGAGCGGCGTCACCGGGTAGGTGGAGACCATGCGGGCACCGGCCGCGTAGAGCGGCGTCTGCGGCCCGGGCACGTTGGTGATGACGACGTTGTAGAGGCGCTTGGAGACCACACCGCCGAGGCGGGCACCGAGGGCGTGCATCGTCGGGGGTGCGAAGCCACCGAGCCCGGCGAGGGTGTCGGCCGAGACGGCGCGGCGCCCGCCGCCCTCCATCTGCTGGCGCATCGAGAACGCGATCTGGTGCAGGCGCATCGACGGCCCGGGCTCGCCCACCGGCAGGTCGACGAAGCAGGCCGTCATCTGGGCGCCCGTCGGGGCCTCGGGGCCCTCGTGCACCGACACCGGCACCATGGCGCGGATGGTCGTGCCGCCGTAGACGGCCTCGCCGCGGGTGAGCAGCCACGAGCGGAAGGCGCCGGCGATCGTCGCGAGGATGACGTCGTTGACGGTGACCTCGTCGGCGAAGGCTCCCTGGCCCAGCCGGGTGCGGATCTTGCGGTAGTCGTCGAGGTCGGTGCCGATCATGACGTAGCGCCGCGCCCGCCCGACCGACGCGTTGAGCGGCGATTCGGGCGCCGGCCGCGCGGAGACCCGCGCCAGGGTCGAGATGACCTCACTGGCGACCGAGGTCACCTTGCCGAGGGTCTTGCCCACGTCGGCGATGCCGTGCTGGACCGTGTCGACGACCTGGCTGGGGGTGCGGACCGCCTCGGCGACCGCACCGACGACGAGTTCGACGCTGCTCGGTTCTGCGCGGGCGCGCCACGTGGTGAGGATGCCGTCGCTCGCCGTGGGGTTTCCGTCGACGAGGACGTTGCCGATGTCCACGGCCCTGATGCCGTCGACGAGGCTATGGTGGGTCTTGCTGATGATCGCGAACCGGTCCTCGGCCAGGCCCTCGACGAGGTAGACCTCCCACAGGGGGCGGGTGCGGTCCAGGGGGCGTGGCTGGATGCGGGCGACGAGCTCCTCAAGCTGTTCGTCCGAGCCCGGTCGCGGCAGGGCGCTGCGCCGCACGTGGTAGCTCATGTCGAAGTGCTTGTCGTCGACCCACACCGGGTTGGCCAGCCCACCGGGGACGGACTTGATCTTCTGCCGGTAGCGCGGCACGTGCGCGATCCGCTCGCTGATGAGGGTCACGAGGCTCTCGTAGTCGAAGCCGCCCTCGGGCGCGTCGAAGACCATCACCGAGCCGACGTGCATCGGCGTGGTCGCGTCCTCGAGGTGCAGGAACGAGGTGTCCAGGGAGCTGAGCCGGTCTACCACGGCCCTATCGTGTCAGACCGCCCGCCGCCTCCCGGGCAGCACGGTCGCGGTGGCACTGCCGACGGCTGCGCGCAGGCCCGACGCAGGGGCCCGGCGACGCCCGCGGCCGCGACCTCTGGGTCGCGCCGCCGACGGCATCCGCGGGTCGAGGTCGACCGCCAGGCCCGCCAACTCCGAGGTCAACCCCCCTTGGGGCGCGACCTCGAGCAGGGAGCGCCCGGCGAGCAGGGCTGCATCGCAGTCGTCGGGCACCCACGGCAGGAACCGCACGCTCTCCATGCCGGCGAACCGGCCGAGGACGTCGGCGATCGCCCGCTCGGGACGTGCCCCGGCCACGGACGCGCGGACCTTGTTGACGACGATGACAGGTCGTGGCGAGGGCAGCACGGCGACCTCCTGCACGCCACGCACGAGCCGCTGCAGCCCGACCGGGTCGGCGGACCCGACGACCACGAGGTGGTCGGCCTGCTCGAGGGCGGTCAGGGTCGTGGCGTTTCGACGCGGGGCGACCGTGTCGTAGCTCAGCTCCTCGTCGTCCTCGAGGGCGAAGCCGGCGTCGATGACGACGTGCTCGACGACCTGCCGGGCCAGCCGGAGGACGTCCTCGATCGCGGCCGCCCGCAGCTCGGGCCAGCGCTCAGCCTTCGGCAGCCCGGTGAGCACGCGCAGGCCGGGTACCACCTCGGGCGCGACCCGCGCCAGGCCGACGGCGTCTAGCGAGCCCTGCTCGGAGGCCCGCGCCGCCGCGGCGACGCCCGGGGCCTCGTCGATCAGACCGAGCACCTGGGCCACGCTGGCTCCCCACGTGTCGAGGTCGACGAGCAGGGTGCGCACTCCCCCGGCGGCCAGGTGCGCCGCCAGCGTCACGGCCACGGTGGTGCGCCCCGGGGCTCCCGTCGGGCCCCAGACCACGGTGATCGGGGTCGGCACGTCACC
Source organism: Ornithinibacter aureus (assembly GCF_009858245.1). NCBI lineage: Bacteria > Bacillati > Actinomycetota > Actinomycetes > Micrococcales > Intrasporangiaceae > Ornithinibacter > Ornithinibacter aureus. The sequence goes on along the minus strand of NZ_VMSB01000001.1, from coordinate 3,511,512 downwards.
CTCGGAGCCGTCCTCGTGCTCGGCCGTGGGGTCGTGGCCGGTGCCGACGAGCCGCTGCCCGCCATCGAGTACGGGGTTTCCCGCCTCGTCCACACCCCACGGGCTCCCCGCGCCACCGCCGTCGTCCTCCCCGGTGCCGCCGCCCCCGCCGCCGGACCGCCCCGCACCCGACGGGGCCAGGTCGCCGGCCAACCCGCACAGGGCGAGGGAGACGGCATCCGGCGACTCCCCCGGCGTGAGGATCAGCGTCACGCCGAGCTGGCGCAGCCGCCGCTCCCCCTCGTCGTCGCCGGGTGCCACCAGACCCGCGACGCGTACGCCGTGCCCGGCGAGGTGGCGCAGCGCGTCACGGTCGAGGCCACGCAGGTCGGGTGAGACGACGGCGACGCGCGCGGCACCGGCGGCCCCGGCCGACAGCAGCTCGGCAACGTCGGCGCACCGCCGCACGAGCTCGAGGTCGGGCGCGGCCTCGAGCGACCGGACGAACTCGGCCTCGTGGCGGTCGGTGAGGGCCGCGAGGACGCTGGTCACGGGGCAGCCGCCGCGGCGCCGCCGGGCACCGGCACGAGGGTGATCCGGGCGCCGAGGTCGACATCGGCGACGAGGTCGCGCACGGCTTCTCGCGGCACCATCACCTGGACCGCGCGGGATGCCGTGGCGCCCCCGAGGACGTCGTCCTCACCTGCGACGCGCACCACCGACACACCCTCGAGCACGCGCTCGGGCCCGGCGTAGGTGGGCAGGCCGATCGTCGTGCCCTCCTTGGGGCGGTTGACGTACACGTCGACGACCGAACCGGCCGTCAGGGCCGAGGCCGACGTCGAGTCGACGAGCAGCGCGACGAGCTGCACCGTCACGGCATCCGACCTGCCGACCGCGGCCTGGGGGATGAGCTCGCCGGGGCGCAGGGGGCGAAGTGCCCAGGTGTCGTCAGGAAGAGGGCCGTCGGCAGGCAGGTAACCCACCGCACCGTCACCGAGCAGGACGTCGACCCGCACGACGTCGGCCGCCGTGAGCTGCTGACCCGGCGCGACCTCCCCCTTGGCCGCGTAGACGGGCACGCGATCGTCGGCCCGGGCCACGACCACCGAGCCGAGGACGGTCGACAACAGCACGAGGAGCACGCCGATGATGAGGCGTGAGTCGCGCCAGGACGGCGGCCGCAGTCGGGAGGCGGTGGGAGTCGGCAGATCGGTCATGGGCACCGATTGTGGTGGACCTGCCCGCATCTCGCCTGCCGAGCGCAGCACCCTGTGGACAACCCGCCGAGGAACCCACCCTGTGGATGGCACACTGACGACGTGGCCCGCCGTTTCCTTCCCCTGACCGAGGTGTCCGAGATCCTCGACATCTCTGCAGCACAGGCCTATGCGCTCGTCCGCAGTGGTGACCTGCCCGCGATCAAGGTCGGGGGCCGGGGTCAGTGGCGGGTCGAGACCGTCGAGCTCGAGGCGTACATCCAGCGCATGTACGCGCAGACCCGCGACCTCGTCTTGACCCGCTCAGACCTCGGCGAGCACGACGACCACCGAGCCTGACTGCGCTCAGCGGCGCGACTCCACGAGCAGCAGCGCGTGGAAGGGCACCGTCGTCATGGCGGTCACGTTCCCTCGGCGGCGAGGTACCCCCTCAGGGTGCTCGGCGAGGTCGAGGTGGTCGGCTCCCACGGCGTCGATCGTGCCGACCAGCACCGAGCCCCCGGCCGCCGAGAAGCCAAAACCGACCCCGGACCCCGGCCCTGCACCCGGCCCGACACCGACCCCCGCTCCTGCGGTGACACCCACCCCTGACAGGCTCATCGCCACCGTCGCCCGATCTCGTGAGAGGGCCCGCAGGGCGTACCCGAGCCCGAACCGGCGCGCGGCCCGGGCCGCCTCGACGCGGGCCCCGAGTGCACTCACCGTGACCACGGCGGCGGTCGGAACGAGGTGCTCGCGACCGACTGCCGGGTCACGCAGCAGCACCCACCCGTCGCCCAGGTCAGCGACCTCACCCTGCACGCGCAGCCCGGCACCGAGCCCCAGCCGCACCGTCGTCCCCACGGCGCCGGCCAGGCGGTCGGACAACGTGACGAGCGCCCGCTCGCGGCGCGTGCGTTCGGCCACCTCGTCGTCGAGTTCGCGCCGTTCCTCCGCCGCCAACTGCCCCTCGAGGTCTGCAAAGAGTCCCTCCCACCTCATGGCGCCACTGTAGGGATGTCCACAGCCGAGCACACTCCGGTTGCGGGGCCAGTTCTGCCCGTTTACCGTCATCAGCATGCAAACATCACCAAACGGCATCAAACCGATGGTCGTCGCCGTCCGGGGCCTCCTCGGCCTCGGCGCCTCGGCGGCTGTCGCGGTGGTGCTGTGGCGCGTCGTCGAGCGCACGGTCGCGGCAGTGGGCACCGGCGGTCCGGCCCGCGCCGATGAGCTGCTCGTGGGCATCACCGCGGCCGTCGCGCTGGCCTGCGTGCTGTGGCTCGCGCTGGGGCTGACGCTGAGCCTGCTGGCCCGGGTGCCGGGGTCGCTCGGCCGGGGAGCACAGGTCGTCGCGGACATCGTGACGCCGCGGCTGCTCCGGCAGACCGCCGCGTTCGTCCTCGGGGTCGGGGTGGTGGCTGGTGTGGCTCCGGGTGCCGCGGTCGCCGAGCCACCCACCCCGTCGATCTCGATCTCCCAGTCCTCGACGGCTCCGGCGACCCCTGCACCACCGTCCCCTGCGCACCCCTCCCCCGCGCCTTCACTCACCGAACCCACGGGCACCCCCACGCCCAGTCCGGATGCCGTGGCCCCCTCCCTGCCCGACCCCGGCTTCCACGCCCTTCCGGACCCCTCGTGGGTCCCGACTGCCCCGACGGTTCGGCCCCAGGCCGACGTCGGGCTCCTCAGCCGAACACCGAACGCTGCCGTCGACGCCCCCGTGGACGTCGTGGTGCACCGCGGAGACACCTTGTGGAGCATCGCCGCGCGCCACCTCGGCCCCAACGCGTCCGACGCCGAGATCGCGCAGGCGTGGCCCGCGTGGTTCGACGCGAACCGTGCCGTCATCGGCGACGACCCGGATCTCATCCTCCCCGGTCAGGTGCTGCGCGCACCAGAGGTGAGAGTCCCGTGAGTGCCTCACCGGCCCGCGCCGCGCTGCCTCGACCCGCCCAGGCCCGATCCACGCCAGCCCGCCTTCGCGTGCTCCCCGAGCCGCTCGCCCTCGATGAGGCGATGCGCCGCTCCCGGCAGGCCCAGCAGGAGCGGCTCGCCAACTCCGGCTACGTCCAGGGGACGCTCGCTGTCTCGTTCGACACGGCATCCGACGACACGCTGTTCGGCCCCCAGCGCACGGCGCGAGACGACCTTCCCGACCCGACATGGTGGGCAGGACGCATCACCCACGCGCTGATCGAGGTGATGACCGGGCTGCGACCCGCCCCTCAGGTGGTGCGGTGGACCTCCCCCGAGGTCTACGCCGTGGTCGCGCGACGCAGCGCCCTCGCTGCCCGGCGGGCGGCCAACCCCGGCGCCCGCACGACCCGCCAACGCCTGAGCGTGCTCAGGGTGCGAGTGTGCGAGCCCGTCGACGGAGTCATCGAGGCCGCCGTGGTGCTCCAGCACGGATCGAGGGTGCGTGCCGTGGCGATGCGCCTCGAGGGTCAGGACGGGAAGTGGCGGGTCACCGCCCTCCAGATCGGCTGAGCCGACCTGAGCGCGCAGGCGGAGCGGCTACGCCGAGCCTGCGGGCACCTTCGCGTCCGCGCCTGACTGCCCCTGTCGGGTGGGCAGGCTGCCGGTGCTGAACAGGGCGGCGATCGCCAACGCAGCGAGGGCGGCAAGGGCCGGTGGCCAGCCGGCGAATCACCCTGCCGGGGTGACCTCGACACCCACCGAGGAACGACGACGCCGGGGCAGCTGTGACCAGGTGGTCACGTCTGCCCCGACGTCAGTGGCTGGCGCCCGACCGCTCAGCGGCGACCGTGGCACATCTTGAACTTCTTCCCCGACCCACACGGGCACGGGCTGTTCTTCGGCGTCGACTTCAGCTGCTCGTCGGTCAGGGCGCTCGCGGATGCCGGTGCCCTCTCGTCGCGCTCCTCGACCCCGCCGCTCTCGCTCGGCGCCGTGTAGTGCAGGGCACCGGTGCGGGGCCGGCCGACGCCAACTCCGGAGACCTCGACCTTCGGGGCGGCCTCGGCGGCTGCAGCCGCATCGGCACCCGAGCCGTCATGGACACCATCCGCTGGCGCACCGCCCGACGACGCGGCCACGGCATCCGGCGCGTCGTCCTGCACGGGGCTCGACGCGGCATCCGAATCGGCCGTCGCACCGCCGCCCGCGAGCCCACCGAACATCTCGGAGACGTGCACCGGCGCCACCGCAGGAGCGGCCTCGGCGGGCTGGTCGACCTGCACGTCGACGTGGAAGAGCAGCCCGACGGACTCCTCCTTGACGGCCTCGTTCATGGTGTTCCACAGGGCGAAGCCCTCGCGCTGGTACTCCACGAGCGGGTCGCGCTGGGCCATCGCGCGCAGGCCGATGCCCTCCTTGAGGTAGTCCATCTCGTAGAGGTGCTCACGCCACTTGCGGTCCAGCACCGAGAGCATGACGCGCCGCTCGACCTCGCGCATGACCTCGGAGCCCAGGGCCTTCTCGCGCTCGTCGTAGGCGTGGTGCGCGTCGGAGAGGATCTCCTCCTTGAGGCGCTCGTTGGTCAGCCCGCTCAGGCCACCCGCGGCCTCGGCGAGCTGGGCGTGGTCGACCGAGATCGGGTAGAGCGCGCGCAGTGCCGTCCAGAGCCGCTCGAGGTTCCAGTCCTCGGGGAAGCCGGTGGCGGTCTCGGCGTCGACGTAGCCCTCGATGACATCGTTGACGAAGTAGCGCAGCTGCTCGTGCAGGTCCTCACCCTCGAGGACCCGGCGGCGCTCGTCGTAGATGACGGTGCGCTGGCGGTTCAGCACGTCGTCGTACTTGAGGACGTTCTTGCGGATCTCGTAGTTCTGCGCCTCGACCTGCGCCTGCGCCGACTGGATCGAGCGCGACACCATCTTGGACTCGATCGGCTGGTCGTCGTCGAGCTTGGCGGTGGTCATCACGCGGTCGACGAGACCGGCGTTGAACAGCCGCATCAGGTGGTCCTCGAGGGAGAGGTAGAACCGCGACTCACCCGGGTCGCCCTGGCGACCGGAACGACCGCGCAGCTGGTTGTCGATGCGGCGCGACTCGTGGCGCTCGGTGCCGAGCACGTACAGCCCGCCGAGCTCGGTGACCTCGGCGTGCTCGGCCGCGACCTGCTCCTCGGCGGCGGCGAGCGCGTCGTCCCAGGCCGCCTCGTACTCCTCGGGCGTCTCGTGCGGGTCCAGACCGCGAGCCTTGAGTGCCTCCACCGCGCGGAACTCGGGGTTGCCACCGAGCATGATGTCGGTTCCGCGACCGGCCATGTTCGTGGCGACGGTCACGGCGCCCTTGCGGCCGGCATCCGCGACGATGCTCGCCTCGCGCTCGTGGTGCTTGGCGTTGAGCACCTCGTGCTTGATCCCCCGGCGACGCAGCTGCTCGGAGAGGTACTCGGACTTCTCGACCGAGACCGTGCCGACGAGCACGGGCTGGCCGTGTTCGTGGCGCTCGACGATGTCGTCGACGACGGCGCGGTACTTGGCCTCCTCGGTGCGGTAGACGAGGTCGGCCTCGTCGCGGCGGATCATCGACCGGTTGGTCGGGATCGGCACGACACCCAGGGTGTAGATCGAGTTGAGCTCGGCGGCCTCGGTCATGGCCGTGCCGGTCATGCCCGAGAGCTTGTCGTACATACGGAAGTAGTTCTGGAGGGTGATCGTCGCGAGGGTCTGGTTCTCGTTCTTGATCTCCACCCCCTCCTTGGCCTCGATGGCCTGGTGCATGCCCTCGTTGTAGCGGCGGCCGGCGAGCATGCGCCCGGTGTGCTCGTCGACGATCAGCACCTCACCGTTGAGGACGACGTAGTCCTTGTCGCGCTGGAAGAGCTCCTTGGCCTTGATGGCGTTGTTGAGGTAGCCGATGAGCGGGGTGTTGGCCGACTCGTAGAGGTTGTCGATGCCGAGGTGGTCCTCGACCTTCTCGATGCCGCTCTCGAGCACGCCGACGGTGCGCTTCTTCTCGTCGACCTCGTAGTCGCCGCGGCCGGACTCGAGCTCGCCGCGCTCCAGGCGGGCGGCGATCTTGGCGAACTCGACGTACCACTTCGCGGGGGCGTCGGCCGGGCCGGAGATGATGAGTGGCGTGCGGGCCTCGTCGATGAGGATCGAGTCGACCTCGTCGACGATGGCGAAGTTGTGCTCGCGCTGCACGAGCTCGTCGACCGACCAGGCCATGTTGTCGCGCAGGTAGTCGAAGCCGAACTCGTTGTTCGTGCCGTAGGTGATGTCCTTGGCGTACTCGGCGCGTCGCTGCTCGGGCGTCATCGACGCGAGGATGCAGCCGGTCTCGAGGCCGAGGAAGCGGTGCACGCGACCCATCAGCTCGGACTGGTACTCGGCGAGGTAGTCGTTGACGGTGATGACGTGCACGCCCTTGCCCGTGAGTGCGTTGAGGTAGGACGGCAGGGTCGCGACGAGGGTCTTGCCCTCACCGGTGCGCATCTCGGCGACGTTGCCCATGTGCAGCGCCGCGCCACCCATGATCTGCACGTCGAAGTGCCGCTTGCCGAGCGTGCGCTTGCTGGCCTCACGCACCGCGGCGAACGCCTCGGGCAGGATGTCGTCGAGGGTCTCGCCGTCGGCGAGGCGCTTCTTGAAGACGTCGGTCTCGGCACGCAGCTCGGCGTCGGTCAGCTTCTCGAAGTCCTCCTCGATCGCGTTGACCTGGGCCGCGATGTTGTCGAGCTTCTTGAGGATGCGGCCTTCACCGGCGCGCAACAGCTTCTCGACGAATTTCACGGCAGGGGACTCCTCAGGCAGCGGACGTGCGGCAGTGACCACCACGGGGTGGACCTGCCTAGGGTAGTCGAGCAGGCGGACGGCCGCCGGACCCGTGTCCGACTCACCGGTCAGGCCAACGACGCAGCACAAAATGCGGTTCCCCGGTGAGGAGCCGGATGGTTGGGTGGGGGCATGACGAGGATGCCGTTTCCCGGCTGCGTGCCCGAGCTCACCGACGGCGTGGTGCGCCTTCGCGCCCACCGCCCCGACGATGCCGGGGCCATCGTCGAGCAGTCCATCGACCCCGAGAGCGTGCGGTGGACGACCGTGCCCAGGCCGTACTCGCTGGAGCAGGCCCGCGAGTTCCTCGCGTTCATCGAGTCCGGCTGGCTGGCCGAGGACGGCAACCGGCTCTGGGCGATCTCGGATGCCGCGGACCCGCAGGCACGCTTTCTCGGCACCATCGACGTGCGCCCCATCGCGGGGGGCGCGGCCAGCATCGGGTACGGGTTGCACCCCGACGGGCGGGGCCAGGGCCTGATGGCCGGTGCCCTGCGCCTGGTCTGCCGGTGGTGGTTCGCGCAGGGCGGGGTCCGGTTGCACTGGGAGGCCGAGCGCGGCAACTTCGCGTCGTGGCGGGTGGCGTGGGCTTGCGGGTTCACCCACCACGGCACCACCCCCCAGGCCTCGGCCGACCCTGCCGGCGGCACCGCGATCGACATGTGGCGGGGCAGCCTGGGCGCCGACGACGTCATGGAACCCCGGACCCCGTGGGCCGACCCGCCGCTGCTCACCGCGGACGGGGGCAACGGCATCCTGCTGCGCCCGTGGAGCGACGACGACGTCAGACATCTTGAGGGCCGTGACCAACCGGCGCACCACATGCCGGCGCGGGGCGTGCTCGACGCCGACACCTTTGCCGACTGGCTGCTCGTGCGCCGCGAGCGGATGTCGCTCGGCGTGACCCAGAGCTGGTGCATCGCCGACGCCGAGTCGGATGCCGCGTTGGGCGAGGTGCTCGTGTTCGTCACCGAGGGCACCTTGGACGACGACACCGCCGAGCTCGGGTACCAGGTGCTGCCCAGTGCCCGCGGTCGCGGCGTGGCGAGCGCTGCTGCGCAGGCCGTCGTCGAGCACGCGTTCACGCCCCGGGGCGAGGGCGGACTCGGGATGCGCCGGCTGGTGGCCCAGACCGCCGAGGACAACGCGGCGAGCAACGCCGTGCTCGACCGACTCGGGTTCACCAGCTGGGGGCGGGAGACCGCTGCCGACGTGCTGCCCGGCGGAAGGGCCGTCGACGCCCTGCACTGGGAGCTCCTGCACCGCCCCTGACACGACTTCTTGCACTCCAGCCACCTGCCAGGCCTTGCCAGATGTGGCTGGAGTGCAAGAAGTCGCGGGCTGGGCGTACCTCCGGTGACCTATTGGTCGATCTGGGTACGGGTGAGGCCGAGGAAGGTGGCCAGCAGGGCGAGTTCCTCGTCGAGCTCGCGCCGGTCCTCGGCACCACCGCGGCCGGGCTCCCACGTGCACCGCCGCACCCGCAGCACCCCCGCGGCCCGGTCGGCCTTGAGGTCCAGGCGCGCGACGAGGTCCTCCGCCAACAGGAACGGCAGCACGTAGTAGCCGTGCACGCGCAGGTGCTCGGGCACGTAGATCTCGAGCCGGTAGTCGAAGTCGAACAGGGCGCTGGTGCGGTCGCGCTGCCAGATGAGGGAGTCGAACGGTGACAGCAGGGCACGCGCCCGGATGCCGCGTGGTCGCCGGGCGTCGCGGTGCAGGTAGGCGGGTCGTCGCCAACCCGCGATCTCGGCCGGCACCAACGTTCCGTCGGCGACGAGGGCAGCGATGGCCGGCCTGGCCTGCTCGGGGCGCAGCCGGAAGTAGTCACGCAGGCACTGCTCGGTGCCGACGCCGTGGGCGCGGGCGGACAGCTCGATGAGCCGGCGGAAGCTCTCGGCCTCCGAGGGCCGGGCCTGCGGGTCGAGCGCGAGCGCCCGAAGGGGCGGGGGCAGCACCCGCGCAGGCACCGCGTAGCGCCGCTCGAACTGCGCCGTCCTCCCGGCGCTGGACACCTCCCCCGCCCAGAACAGGTGCTCGAGGGCGCTCTTGACCAGCGACCAGTTCCACCCCCAGTCGCCGCGCTGGCGAGGCAGGTCATGGGCCAGGGCGGCCTCCACCTCGCGGCTGGTCATCGGCCCGCGCCTGGCGACCTCGTCGAGCACGGCCTCGACGAGGTCGGGGCGCTCGCGCGCGACGTGCCGCATGGTGCCCCACGCGTCCTCGCGTGCGCGCCGCATCCGGAAGTCGAGCAGGGGCCACGTCGACGGGGCGACGAGCGAGGCCTCGTGCGCCCAGTACTCGACGAGTCGTCGCGGCGCCCGGTCACGGGCGGTGTCGACGAGCGAAGGGTCATAGACCCCGAGCCGGGAGAAGAACGGCAGGTAGTGGCTGCGCGAGACGACGTTGACGCTGTCGATCTGCACGACGGTGACGGTGTCGATGACCCGCTGGACGTCACGGATGCCGGGGCTCTCGGGTCGTGGCCGCCCGAACCCCTGGGCGGCGAGCGCGATGCGGCGCGCAGCCCGTTGCGACAGACGCACGGGCGCGGGCGCGTCACTCATCCGTGGGGATCAGGTGCTGCTGGTGCGCGTAGACGGCGGCCTCGACCCGTGAGTGCAGGTGCAGCTTCTCGAGGATGTTGCGCACGTGGTTCTTCACGGTGTTCTCCGAGATGACCAACCCCTCGGCGATCTCGCGGTTGGCCTGGCCCCGTGCGACGAGGCGCAGCACCTCGACCTCGCGATCGGTGAGTGGCGGCAGGGTGCGCTGGAACGGTTCGGGGTTGCGGCTGAGCCTGGCGAACTCCGTGAGCAGGATGGCAGCCATGCTGGCCGGGATGATCGCCTGCCCCTCGCCGACCCGACCGATCGCCGCGAGGACCTCCTCCCCCGGCACGCCCTTGAGCAGGTACCCGCTGGCACCGGCCTTGATCGCCTCGAAGAGGTCGTCCTCCTCATCGGACATGGTGAGCATGATGATGCGGGTCTCGGGCACCGCCCAGCGGATCCGGCGGCAGGCCTCGATGCCGCCGACGCCCGGCATACGAACGTCCATGAGCACGATGTCGGGCCGCAGCCGGGTGCAGACCGCCAGGGCCTCGTCACCGTTGGAAGCCTCGCCGACCACGCGCGCGGTGCCCTCGAGCTCGACGACGATCTGCATGCCCCGCCGGTACTGGGCATGGTCGTCCGCGATGACCACACGGGTCACCGTCCCCGGGGAAACGGACTGCACGCGGTCTCCGTTCACGGTCCCTGCGTCACCTGCACGAGAACATGGTGGCAGGTCCGGGCGGTGTTGCCCACCACCCGGACCTGCGCGCCATCAGGAGGCGGCTGCCTCGTCGTCGGCGAGCCCGTCCTGGGGGCCGTCGTCGAGGTCGAGGTGCAGCACGCCGTAGCTCCACCCACGGCGGCGGTAGACCACGCTCGCGCGGTCGGTGTCGGTGTCGTGGAAGAGGTAGAAGTCGTGCCCGACGAGTTCCATCTCGCGCAGGGCATCAGCCAGCGTCATCGGCGAGGAGCGGTGGATCTTCTCGCGGACCTCGACCGGCGAGTCACCGAACGGGCCGTCCGGCTCGTCGACCTCGGGGGCGGCATCGACCACGGACTGGTCGGCCGGGGGCACGATGCGGGCGGTCGCGGCCGCCACGGACTCGGGCGTTCGACGCCCTCGGTGGACCTGTCGCCGGTCGTGCTGACGCCTGAGCCGTTCCATCAGCTTGTCGATCGCCACGTCGAGGGCTGCGTACTTGTCCTCTTCGCACGCCTCGGCCCGGATGACGGGGCCCTTGGCGTAGCAGGTGATCTCCACCTTGTCGCAGGCCTTGGCCTGCCGGCGGTTGGGTTCGTGGCTGATCAGAACCTCCACTCGACGCGTGCGCGGCTCGAGCTGGGTGATCTTCGCCAGCTTCTCCTCGATGTGTGCACGGAATCGATCGGAGACGGTCAGGTGCCGTCCGGTGACGGAAATGTCCACGTGGTCCTCCTTGTGCTGGGGGTTTGTTGCTCAGTGCTCTACGGCGAAACTCGGCACCACCTCCGCACAATCGGGGCTCATGCACTGACGCTAGTCCGCCGCCCGACGGGCCACAAGGGCGGGGGTCACACGGCGCGGTGTGGCGGCCACCGCGGCAGCGACGACGTGCTCAGCGCCGACGGTCCGAAGCGCCCGGGCGGCCTCCGCCATCGTCGCGCCGGTGGTCACGACGTCGTCGACGAGCAGGCACGTCGCCCCCCGAACCACCTCGCGCCACCGCCGTGACACCTCGATCGCGCCGGCGAGGTTCGCCGCCCTGGCCGAGCGGTCGAGGCGGGACTGGTCGGCGACCCGCCGGGTGTGCCGCAGGGCTGGCGCGAGGTGGATGCCGGGCGGGCCACCGCGCGCACCCGCGCGGGCGAGGTCCCCGACCGGGTCGTCGCCTCGCCGCCGCCGCGCCGACCGTGCCGTCGGAAGGGGCACGAGCAGCACGGGTCCATCCCGCGCGACGTGGCGGCGCAGGGTGGGGTCAGCGGCGAAGGCGGTCGTCAGCGCCGACGCCAGCAGCTGTCCGAGGGCAGGGCGCAGGTCGCGTCTCTCCTCGTCCTTGTAGGCCGTGACGGCCAACCGCAGCGGCCCGTCGAACGGCGCCGCCGCCCAGCAGGCCGGCATCCCGAGCGGGCTCGGATCGAGGGTGACGAGCGCGGGCCACCCCTGGGATGCCGTGCGCAGGGTGGCCGTGCAGGCTCGGCAGAGCGGTGGGCCGGGTCGGTGGCAGGCCGCGCACCGCGACGGCAGCACGAGCTCACCGGCCGCTGCCGCTGCGCCCGCCACCCGTTCCCAGAGCCTGTCCCCCATGGCACCCCCTTGGGCCCAGCATGACCCGACACCACGTGCTGCCGCCCGTGAGGATCGCCCCCCTGTGGACGCGCGACATCGAGGGGTCGAGACATGCAGGTGCAGATCGGGGATCCCGGGCATGTCTCGACCTCTCGATTGGGCTCCGTCAGCCGGAGGCGACGGCGAGGTCGGTCGCTGGGCCGCTGTCGACCCACTGGGAGCCCGCACGGCCGAGCAGGCGTCCCGTCGAGGTGGTGACCCACAGGTCACGTTCGCCGCCCGTGGACGTGATGGCCACGGCATCCGGGGCTGCCGTCAGTGCCCGCACTCCTCCGCCGACGGTGATGATGACCGGCTGGAGGGTGCTGCCCTCGAGGACCCCGAGCGCGGCCAGGGTGCGGTCGTCGAGCCAGGCCAGGCTCGTGGCCCGCACCAGCGAGACACCGAGGCGCAGCGGCGACGCGAGCCGCTGCGGCTGCCCGGCGCGTGAGCGAACGACCCCGGAGAGGTCGATCCGCGCGTCGCGGCCGTCGGCCGCCGTGGACAGCACGGCGATGCGGTCTCGGTCGGGGGCGACGCGGGCCTCGAGCACCCGGCGCCCGGCGAGCCAGGCCGCCTCGACGGCGACGGCAGCGGCGTCGGCCCCGGCCGGGTCGGATGCCGTGTTGACGACGAACAGTCGTGGCGCGCCGGCGCCCCCGGCGCCGACGGCACCCACCCACAGCCAGCCCCGGCTGTCGTAGGACGGGCTCCCGACGGCACCGCCGGGCAGCGGCACGACGTAGCGGTTGGCGTCGCGCCAACGGGAGACTCCGTCACCGCCCGGGTTGATCGCCGCCAGCTCGTTGCCATCGGCGGACAGGGCCAGACGGGAGAAGCCGGCGGGCACTGCGGGGTAGGGTCGCTGGTCGGCGGGCTCACGCGGTTCCTGGTCCCCGAGGCTGCTGGGGTCGAAGACCGCCACCTCCTCGCCACGGCGGACCACCGGGGCAGCCAGGGTGACCGGCGGCGGCGGGGTGAACCCGACCTCGGCGAGCGTGCCGGCCGAACCGTCGAGCGTGAGCAGGTTGACGGGCACGTCGTCGACGGAGAGGGACACCCGAGTGACTGCGGGATCCTGGATGAGCGTGGCGACGAACTGTGCCCACAGGTTCTTTCTCGTCGTCTGGCCGGGCGCCAGCTTGCTTGAGATGAGGTTGACGGTCGCGACCCCTGAATCGATCGAGACGGCGTCGCCGAGCAGCCGTGCGCCGAGCGGGACAGCCGTGACGGCCGCACCGTCGAAGTGCTCGGGCAGGGGCAGGATCTGGGCGCGTGCCAGCCGGGTGGCGAGGCGATCGACGGGGAACCACCGCACGTCGGGGATGAGCGCCCGCTGACTCGTCGACACGTAGTGCACGGCGTAGGGGCGCACGAGCCGGTTGACCTCGGTGCTGGCGATCCAGCGGCCGAAGCCCTCGGGCAGGGCCGCGATGCGCCACTGCCCGCCCACGGTCTCGAGCTGGAACTCGGCCGTCACGGTGCTTCCCGGTGGCGCGGCGGTGTGGCGCCCTTCCTCGTCGACGGTGGCGGCGACCTTGGCGGTGATGCGCACGGTCGTGGGGTTGACGAGCACCGTGGCGGGTGGCGCTGCCTCGGCCAGGAGCACGAGCGAGGCGTCAGGGTTCCACGCCTCGCTGACCGAGGCGGTGAGGAAGGCGCGCGCGTTGTCGTAGGCCGCATCGCTGGCTGCCCCTGCGCGCACGAAGCCGCGCACGATGCTCTCCTGGATCTCACCGGTTCGGGGCCCTGGGAAGGTCACCCGCAGGTCGGCGGGGCGACCGCTGCCGACCTCGCGACCGGGCTCGACGGGCCCTTCGCTCGACAGCCCCCCGCAGCCGGCGAGCGCCAGCACCACCAGGAGGGCAAGGGCCGCCCGCACGAACCTGGTCATGGCTCCTCGTTCGGGCTGAGCGGCAGCGGTGAGCCGTGCAGGGTCGCCCCCGCCCGCTGCGGCAGGGTCAGGCGGAACCGCGAGCCGACCCCGCGCTCACCCCACGCCTGGAGCCACCCGTGGTGCAGGCGAGCATCCTCGAGCGAGATCGACAGGCCGAGCCCCGTGCCGCCCGTCGTGCGGGCGCGAGCGGGGTCGGCGCGCCAGAACCGGGTGAAGACGTTGGCCGCCTCACCCGGCCGCAGACCGACGCCGTGGTCCTCGACGACGACCGCCACGGCATCCGACCCGACACCGACGTGGATGTCGACGGGCCGGCCCTCACCGTGCTCGATGGCGTTGACGACGAGGTTGCGCAGGATGCGCTCGACCCGGCGCTCGTCGACCTCGGCCTCGGCCGGCTCGTCGGGCACGTGGAGGGTGACCACGCTCCCCCGCCGGTCGGCCAACGGCCGGGTGGCCTCGACGACGCGGCGCAGGGGGCTGCGCAGGTCGACCGTCTCGACGTCGAGGGCGGCGGCGCCGGCGTCGAAGCGGCTGATCTCGAGCAGGTCGGCGAGCAGTTCCTCGAACCGGTCCAGCTCACCGGCGAGCAGTTCGGCGGACCGGGCCACCGAGTGGTCGAAGCCGGTGCGGGAGTCGTGGATGACGTCGACGGCCATCCGGATCGTCGTGAGCGGCGTGCGCAGTTCGTGCGAGACGTCGGAGACGAAGCGCTGCTGCACGGCGGACAGCCCCTCGAGCTGGCGGATCTGCGACTGGAGGCTGTCAGCCATGGCGTTGAACGACGTCGCGAGGAGGGCGAGGTCGTCCTCGCCGCGCGACGGCATCCGTTCGTTGAGCTTGCCGGCCGACAGCCGCTGGGCGACCTCACCAGCCCGGCGCACCGGGGCGACGACCTGCCGGGTGACCACCCACGCGACGGCGCCGACGAGCAGGGTCAGGGTGAGACCGGCGATCACGAACGAGTTCGTGATCAAGTCCATCGTCGCGACCTCCTGCCCCAGCGGGTAGATGAAGTACAGGTCGTAGGGGCCGGCGTTGGGCACCTCGACGACGCTGCCGACGATGAACGCCGGGAGGTTCTCGCCTCCGAGGGTGACCTCGCTCATCTGGGTCTGCTGGCGACCCGGGGATGCCGCCACGGCGGCCTGGAGCTCGGGGCTCACCACCGACAGGTCGAGGACGCCGCTGCGCAGGGTCGCGAGCACGATGTCGCTGTCGTTGCCGACCGAGCGGCTCATGACGACGTAGCGGCTGGGGTTGGACCCCGGCGCCGCGAGCAGGCGCGTCATGATGTCGCGGGCCGCCTGGTCAAGGTCGTCGACCGAGGTGGCGGTGGAGTTGTCCCACGTCGTCTGGGCCTGGGCGGCCAGCGCGAGCGCCTCGGACTGCGAGGTGTCGATCTTGTCGCTCTCCAGACCGCGGGCGATCTGCTGGTAGAGCACCCCGCCGAGGGCGGAGACGACGAGCAGGCCGAGGAGCATCGTCGTCGTGACGACCCTCAGCTGGAGGGACTGCCGCCACCGTTGACCCAGGTGGGCGAGCGCATCGCGCATCGAGCTCAGGCCTGGCCGGCCTTGTAGCCGACACCGCGCACGGTGACGACGATCTCGGGACGCTCGGGGTCGTGCTCGATCTTGCTGCGCAGTCGCTGGACGTGAACATTGACCAACCGGGTGTCACCGGCGTGCCGGTAGCCCCACACCTGCTCGAGGAGCACCTCGCGGGTGAACACCTGCCAGGGCTTGCGGGCCAGGGCGACGAGCAGGTCGAACTCGAGCGGGGTGATCGAGAGCCGCTCGTCGCCACGGGTCACCGAGTGGCCGGCGACGTCGATGGCGAGGTCGCCGATGGTGAGGCGCTCGGGCTCGGGCTCGTTGTCGCGCCGCAGGCGGGCCCGCACCCGGGCGATGAGCTCCTGGGGCTTGAAGGGCTTGACGACGTAGTCGTCGGCACCGGATTCCAGGCCCACGACGACGTCGACGGTGTCGGTGCGGGCGGTCAGCATGACGATCGGCACGCCCGACTCGCCCCGGATCTGGCGGCACACCTCTAGCCCGTCGATGCCGGGGAGCATGACGTCGAGGAGCACCAGGTCGGGGCGGTGCTCGCGGAAGGCACCGATCGCGGACGAGCCGTCGGCGACGTGGTGCACCTCCAGGCCTTCGTTGCGCAGGACGATGCCGAGCATCTCCGCCAGCGCGAGGTCGTCATCGACGACGAGCACACGACCCTTCACGTCGGCGGTTCCTTTCCCGGGGCAGACTGTCGAGCCAGTCTCGCACAGCACTGTGGGAGTTCCCTGCACGCAACGGGGCTGGTCAGGCCGGGTGAGCACGGCCCGGGGCTACCCTGCGTAGGTGACCCGACAGCGCTGGCTCAACTGGCTCGACGCCTCGGTCGCCATTCGCCTGACCTTCCTCATCCTCGCCGTGTTCGTCGCCGAGATCAGCAACGTGCTCCTTCAGGTGCTGCCGTGGCTGGCGCTCGTGACGATGGTCGAACTCGTCATCACGACCCTCGACCGGCTGCCGGTGGCTCGCCAAGGCGTCGTCGAGAGCCTTGTCGTGGCGATGCTCGCGACATCTGCCGCAGCGGCGGGTGCGGCGTACGGCCTGATCCACACCGGAGCGACGCTGCTCGTGTTCGCCCCGGCATACCACGCCGGCACCCGCCTGGGCCGGTTCGGGGTGCTGCTGACCTCGGCCGCGGCCGGTGGCGCCTGCCTCCTGGCCTTCGCCCTCGGCGAACACGACCACGACCTCACGTGGTCGCTGCTCGCGTGGCTCGCGGCGGCCGCCGCGCTCAGCGTCCTCGGGGCGTGGAACCAGCGGCTGGCCGCGGAGGCGGCCGCCGAGGAGTCGGACCCGGCAGCACGTGAGGCCATCGAGCTCATCGCCCGTCTGCAGGACCTCTCCGCCCAGATGTCCACCGGTCTGGACGCGCTCGCGAGCGCGACGCTCGCCCTCGACCTGTTGGCCTCGGACGTGCCGTCGACCCGCAGCGCCGTGCTCGTCACGCCGGATTCGCGCCACCTCGTGCCGGTTGCGCTGCGCGGGTCGACGCGGGCACCGTGGGCGGTCTCCGACGAGATAGGCCGGGTGCTGTCGGTCGGTGCGGACCGGTTCACCCCGACCGAGGTGACCTTCACCGACGATCTCGGTGAGCGCCGGGCGCTCGTCGTGCCGTGTGCGCTCGGCAACGGGTCGACGACCGTGCTGGTGGCCGAGCGCGACGCGACGCAGCCGTTCACGACCGAAGAGCGGCGGGTCGCCCGGGAGGTGACCCGGCGAGTCGCGCCGACGATCCAGGCCGGGCTGCTGTTCGGCGAGCTGCGGCAGGTGGCGAGCATCGAGGAACGAGACCGGATCGCACGCGACATCCACGACGGGATCGCGCAGGAGCTCGCGGCCCTCGGCTACGGCGTCGACGCCCTGCGGGCGCAGGCCGGGCCACCCGGCGTTCCCCTGCGTGACAGCCTCGACGCCTTCCGCCAGCAGCTGAGCGGTGTCATGGCCGACCTGCGCCTCAACATCACCGACCTGCGGGTCGCCGAGCGGCCGGGCAGCGGCCTCGGGGCGGTGCTCGGTGCCGCCGTCCAGAGCTTCGGCAGCGTCACCGGCATGCGCACCACGGTGACCGTGAGCGAGCGCCAACGCCGGCTCGACCCCCGTGTCGAGATCCTCGTGCACCGCCTCGTCATGGACGTGTTGGCCGATGCGCAGGCAAGCGGCGCCCACAACGCGTGGGTGACGCTCACGGCATCCGTCGTCGGGCCGGTGAGCGTCGAGGTCGAGCACGACGGCGACCCCCGGTCGGCGCGCCAGAGCTACGCCACTCCCCGGGTGGAGGGTGTCGCGGCGCACCTGACCATGGGCTCCGGCACTCCAGGCCGGCTGACGGTTACCCTGAGGGTCGAGGAGCCGACCCCGTCCCTGGGCGGGGCATCAGGCCAAACCTGAGGAAGGGGGCGCTCGTGACGCTCAAGGTCCTGCTCGTCGACGACCACGCGGTCGTGCGCGAGGGGGTGGCGGCGATGCTGGGCGCGCAGGGCGACATCGAGGTGGTCGGTCAGGCCGGCTCGCTGGCCGAGGGGCACGCCTTGCTCGAGCGAGCCCTGTCGGCCCCTCCGGACGGCAAGGTCGTCGCCATCATCGACGTGACCATGCCCGACGGCAGCGGGTTGTCACTCGTGCGCTCCGCGCGGGAGCGGTCGAAGGACATCGGGCTCGTGGTGCTGACGATGCTCAGCGACGACTCGAGCCTGCTGGAGGCATTGGATGCCGGTGCGTCGGCACTGGTCCGCAAGAGCTCACCGGCGGAGCAGGTGATCTCCGCGGTGCGCCGAGCTGCCGAGATGCCGCTGGAGTTCTCGACGAGCGGGCTCGCCGAGGCGCTGCGGCGCCGCAGCGAGGCCCCGCAGGCGACGCTGACCTCGCGCGAGACCGAGGTGCTCAAGCTGCTCGTCGAGGGGGCGTCAGTGGCTCAGGTGGGGCGCGCGCTGTTCATGAGCCAGTCGACGGTCAAGACCCACATCGGCAAGATCTACGAAAAGCTCGGGGCGCACAACCGTGCAAGCGTCGTCATCATGGCCGTGCGGCTCGGGCTCATCGGGGAGCAACCTCCCACGTGACCTCCGGCTCCGACGGCCCGGCCGACGAGGGCCACTCGACTAGATCCAGCCCAGCGCGATGACGGTGATGATGGCGGCCAGTGCGATCAGCGCCACGATGAGGCCGTACTCGACAACCGTCACGCCTCTCTCCGACCGAGTGGTGCTGGCATGGCGCGGCAATCGACGTGTGGCCATCCGGTATTCCTTTCAACACAGTCGAGGTCGATCCTCGCCCACGGAACCAGCGTCGCGTCTTGACCCCGTGCCCAACCATCCCCCGACGGGTCGCCGAAAAGAACCGAACGGTTGACGGGGGTGGGCCGTTCGGTCGAGCGGCGGGGCGACTGCCCGCGAAGAGGCCCTTGGGCCCCCGACACCGAGAGCCGGATGCCGTGGCTCATGACGGCACCCGGCTCTGGTCGGTCAGCGGGCGACGCGCGCACACCTGGCTACGTCAGTAGCGGTAGTGCTCCGGCTTGTACGGCCCGGCGACGTCGACGCCGAGGTACTCGGCCTGCTCCTTGGTCAGCTCCGTGAGCTCGACCCCGAGCGCGTCGAGGTGCAGCTGGGCGACCTTCTCGTCGAGGTGCTTGGGCAGCGTCTCGACCTTGGGCGCGCCCTCCTCGGTGAAGTACTCGTCGGTCTTGTTGAACAGCTCGATCTGCGCGATCGTCTGGTTGGAGAACGAGTTCGACATGACGAAGCTCGGGTGGCCGGTGGCGTTGCCGAGGTTCATCAGGCGACCCTCGGAGAGCACGATGATCGAGTCGCCGTCCTCGAAGGTCCACTCGTGCACCTGCGGCTTGATCTCCTGCTTCTTCACGCCCGGGACCTTGGCCAAGCCGGCCATGTCGATCTCGTTGTCGAAGTGGCCGATGTTGGCCAGGATCGCCTTGTTCTTCATCTGCTGCATGTGCTCGGCGGTGACGACGTTGAAGCACCCGGTCGAGGTGACGACGATGTCGGCCTGGCTGATCACGGACTCCAGCTTGGCGACCTGGTAGCCGTCCATCGCGGCCTGCAGCGCGCAGATGGGGTCGATCTCGGTGACGATGACGCGGGCGCCCTGGCCGCGCAGCGACTCGGCGCAGCCCTTGCCCACGTCGCCGTACCCGGCGACGACGGCGACCTTGCCGCCGATGAGGACGTCGGTGGCGCGGTTGAGGCCGTCGATGAGGCTGTGACGGCATCCGTACTTGTTGTCGAACTTGCTCTTGGTCACCGAGTCGTTGACGTTGATGGCCGGGAAGAGCAGCTCGCCGGCCTCGGCCAGCTGGTAGAGGCGGTGCACACCGGTGGTGGTCTCCTCGGTGACGCCCTTGATCTCGGCGGCGACCTTGGTCCACTTCTGCGGGTCCTGCGCGAGGGTGCGGCGCACGAGCGCCTTGAAGACGCCGAACTCCTCGGTGTCCTCCTCGGAGGTGGGGGGAACCTGACCGGCGGCCTCCCACTCCTTGCCCTTGTGCACGAGCATGGTGGCGTCGCCACCGTCGTCGAGGATCATGTTGGCGCCGTGGCCACCGGGCCAGGTGAGGATCTGCTCGGTGCAGTCCCAGTACTCCTCGAGGGTCTCGCCCTTCCAGGCGAAGACCGGCACACCCTGCGGGTCCTCGGGGGTGCCGCCCGGGCCGACGACGATGGCCGCGGCGGCCTCGTCCTGCGTGGAGTAGATGTTGCAGGAGGCCCACCGGACCTCGGCACCGAGCGCGGTCAGCGTCTCGATGAGCACGGCGGTCTGCACGGTCATGTGCAGCGAGCCGGCGATGCGTGCGCCCTTGAGCGGCTGCGACTCGCCGAACTCGGCGCGCAGGGACATCAGGCCGGGCATCTCGTGCTCGGCGAGGCGGATCTGGTGACGGCCGGCCTCGGCCAGGGACAGGTCGGCGACCTTGTGGTCAACGGACATGGAAGTACTCCTTGGGGTCACAACGATGGGCTGACCCGGCGTCGCCCTTCTGGGCCGCACGTGCGTGGAGGGTTATCACCCGCGCCGGCAAGAGCCCAGAATACCGCAGCGTGGGTGGTGGATGAGTTCGCTACGGTCTGGGGATGCCGTCCGCCCGTGGAACGCTCCCCTGGTCACCTGCCGCCTCGCTCACCGACCTGCTGGCACCGCCCGTCGCGGCCGCCATCACCTCGGTGCCGGGCGCCCTGGTGGCGCCGATCGCCGCAACGCTCGCCGACACGGCATCCTTCTGCGAGGCCTACGACGTCTCCCCCGCGGCGAGCGCCAACTGCGTGATCGTGGCCGGCCGACGCGGTGACGTCACGACCTACGCCGCGGTCATGGTGCTCGCCACGCACCGCGCTGACGTCAACGGCGTCGTGCGCCGCCACCTCGGCGCGCGCAAGATCTCGTTCGCACCGCACGAGGATGCCGTCGGGCTGACGGGGATGGAGTTCGGCGGCATCACGCCGGTCGGGTTGCCGGACGGCTGGCCGATCCTCGTCGACGACGCGGTGGTCGGAGCCGGCGAGGTGGTCGTGGGGTCGGGGCTGCGGCGCAGCAAGCTGCTGCTCGCGGGTGCAGACCTGATGACGCTTCCCGGGGCTGAGCGGCTGCACCTCGCCAATCCGCTCTGACCCCTGCAACACCTGAACGGCCCGTGCCACACATGGTGTCCGTTCGGCTGTTGACGACCCTTTCGACCACTGGGACATTGAGCGCACAAGGCGTTGCCCGGCGAAAGTGCGTTACCCACCGACAGGGGTGCGACGTGACTGCAGACCCACGATTCACCCCGCAGCAGTGGGACGAGTTGCAGAACGCCGTCATGTACGCCTTCCTCCTCGTCACGGCGCCGGACGGCAAGATCCCGAGGCTGAAGTCGGCGATGCTGATCAAGTGCTTCGAGAACTCACGGGTGGCAGGAAACCCGGATGAGCAACTCTTCGCGTCGGTCATGCGGTCGTGCGAGAACAGCAAGGAGGTGGTCCTCCAGCGGGCCATGCAATCCGTGCTGAGTGGTCGCAGTGCGCAACAGTCGCTGCACGACGTCGCTGGCATCCTGAAGCAGGCGTCCGACGGCGAGTCCACAGCCTTTCGCGCAAACATCGTGGCGATCGCCGCAGCCGTTGCCAAGAACGGGAAGTTCATCCCGCGGATCAGCCCGGCAGAGGCGCACGCGGTGGAGGAAGTAGCGCTGGCCCTCGGATTCACCGGCTGACGGGCGCTCGACGTGGACCACTTCTGCTCCCCCAGCGATGTGCCGGCGGGCGCTGCGGGCGCGGTTCTCGGTGAGGTCTCGAACGGCCGGTGCCCGGTCTACTTCCAGGATGCCGTGAACCCCGGGCGCTGGTACGTCGGCTACGTCGTCATGATCGACGAGGGCATCGGTGCCGGACTGGCCTGTTGGGGCCAGGACTTCGACCAGTACTTCGCGCTGATCAACGACCCCAAGTTCGGAGCCATCTACGTCGATGAGTTCCGAAAACAGTGGCGCGTGTTCACGAAGGTGCTCGACCAGACTGCCGACGAACGCTACGGCGACGGCGCCCTCGCCCAGTTCGTCGACCCGGACGACATCAACCGCAAGTGGTTCGTGGCGAGCATGTTCGCAGCAGACCCCGACACCGCTCAGTTCACCGAGAAGGCCGTGGCGGCGACGGTGCGCTCCGTGGAGTTGAGCCTCGCGATCAGGGCGGACTTCCGCTCCCCCATCAGCCCCGTCACCTTCGCCCGGGTGTTCTTTCGAGGAGCGGCAGCCGGGGCGGCTGAGGCTCGTCGATGGACCAAGCACCTCGACTGGCTCACCATCCTCCTCGAGGACTCCTGATGGCACCACGGTCACGCCGGTGCCGGGCACGACGGCCTGCGTCTGCGTCGGCTCGCAGGACTGGTTCACCACCTCGGCCGACGGCGACGGAGCAGTCGTCGTCGACGTCAGCCGCCTGAACCAGGCCCGCGACT
This sequence comes from Ornithinibacter aureus, assembly GCF_009858245.1. Lineage (NCBI taxonomy): Bacteria > Bacillati > Actinomycetota > Actinomycetes > Micrococcales > Intrasporangiaceae > Ornithinibacter > Ornithinibacter aureus. The sequence continues at coordinate 3,489,305 of NZ_VMSB01000001.1, read as the reverse complement.
CGACCACCCAGATGATTCGGGAACAGGACGGCATTGTGCGCTCCCAATTGCTGACCCCGCCACCTGACGCACTCCCCGGCCCCACCTCGTGGGCCAGCCGGGACGTCGTCTGGCTCGGCCTGGCCGCGGTGGCGCCGCTGGTCATCGCGCTCGTGGTGTGGTGTCGCACGCCGGCGTTAGGCTCGCGGCGACGAAGGGGTTGGGTGCTCATGGCGTATGACGAGGACGTGGCGCAGAAGATCCGGGATGCCGTCGGTGTCGCAGCCGGGGACGCTGGCTACCGAGAGATCAGGATGTTCGGCGGCCTGTGCTGGACCGTCAACACCCACATGGCTGTCGGCGCGGTCGGCACAGACCTGATGGTGCACGTCGGCACGGATGGGGTCAGCCCGGCGCTCGAGGCCGGTGCACGCCGCGCCACGATGGGTGAGCGCACGATGGGCGGGGTCGTCCTGGTCTCCGCAGCCGATCTCGAGGCGGAGGGGGCGATGGCCTCGTGGGTCGAACCCGCCGTGGCGCGTGCGCTCGCCCGTCCGCCAAAGCAACCCAAGAAGAGTTCGGGTGATCCAGCGCGCACTCACACGGCCGGCACCGGGGGGTAACGACGTGCTCCTCGACGACATCGCCGACGAGCTCTACGGGCTACCACCCGAAGCCTTCACCGCCGCCCGCAACGCCCGTGCCAAGGCAGCCAAGGACGCCGGTGATCGCGCCCTGGCCGACGCCGTGCAGCTGCTTCGCAAACCGACCGCGGGGGCGTGGGTGGTCAACCAACTAGTGCGTGAGCAGCGCGGCGAGGTCGATTCCCTGCTGGATCTGGGCATTCGGCTGAGGGCAGCGCAGGGCACGCTCGGAGCCAGTGACCTGCGCGCCCTGGACGAGCAGCGACGGCAGCTCACCCGCGCGGTGGCGGCGCAGGCCGTGGCCATCGCGACGGGTGCCGGTCGCAAGGTCTCGGGGCAGGTGGCCGCGGACGTCGAGGAGACCCTGCGATCCGCGATGGTCGACCCGAATGCCGGCGCAGCCCTCGCGACGGGCCGCCTCACCGACACCTTCAGCTCAAACGGGCTGGAGCCGGTCGACCTGTCACGCGTCGTCGCGCTCGCCGACCGGGTCGCGGCACCAGCTGGCGGGGTGCCGCGCATCGTGACGGACGCGCCACAGGCCCTGTCGGACGCCGAGGCGCGGGCCGCTGCCGCCCGGGCCGTCGCCGATGCCGAGCGGGTTCTCGAGCAGGCTGAGCAGGCGGTGCGCGACGCACATGCCGTGGCGGAGCGCGCCACCGCCGACGCCGTCGGAGCGCGCCGCCGCCGCGAAGACCTCGAGTCCGAGCTCGCCGCTGTGCGCCGGCAGCTGGCCGACCTCGAAGCTCAGGTCACCTCGTCCAGCCAGGCCGAGGATGCCGCGCGGCGCGCTCAGCTGTCGGCCGCCCGGGCCGAACGGGCCGCCATCGAGTCAGCCACCAAGGCACACGCGTCGCTTGCGGCCCTTGTCACGAAGAGCGGTCGCGCAGCTCAGTGACGTGCCGAGCGACCGGCAGGTCGAGCCAAGAGCACCACGCGAGAGGTGCTCTTGGCCCGATCACGAGATGCCGAGGCACGCCGAGTGGCACTCACAGCCCCAACTTGTCGGCCGCATACGTCGCCTGCTTCTTGGTGAACTGGTCACCGTAATCGCTGCTCAACTGATCGATTAGTCCACTGCGCGAGAATCCCTTGAAGTCGAGGTAGCTCTGCCCGGCTCGGACCGCCTGCTCATTCCAATTGACATCAAGATTCTCGACGGCCCACTCGGCGTCCTTTCGAGGGAACCCTTCACCGTACTCGCTGGAGAGTTGGTCAATGAGGCCCTTCTTGCTGAATCCCTTGAATTCAAGGTACGACTCTGCTGAGCGAAGCGCGTTGAGCTGCGAGACCGTTCCTGCGGACTTCGCCTCCGGGGCAGGAGCCGCCTTGGTTGGCGACGGTGCCGGCGCTGGCTTAGGAGCGGTTGATGTGGAGGGCTCGGGTGCCGGCTCTGCGGTCGCTGGCGCTGTGGTCTTCGGTGCCGCAGGAGTCTCAGGGCTCGGCAAGGCCGACGAGGATGCAGACGCCTCGAGCGCAGCTTGCGGCTTGTTCGCGTCATCCCCGCCTCCACCCAGGGCGCCGATGAGCACGAAGGCCGTCACGAGCCCACCCGGAACCACGTAGCGCTTCTTCTTGAACCACGGACGCTGACTCGACGGAAGCGACTCCGCACTCGCCGGGGCTTCGCTGCTTGCGAACGTCGACCCACCTGAGTGGCTGTCAGCCGCGCCCACTTGCGCAGACCCGTGCCCCTGCCCCGCTCCGGGAGCGACGTGCTCGGTCCAACTGGCTCCATCCCAATAGCGCTGGGTTCCATCTGGTTGCGGGTACCAACCGGCGGGGGTGCTGCTCATTCTCTTCCTTCCGACATGCGATTGCGTGGGCAATCGAGCTTCCGTGTGGTTCTTGCGTGCAGGGCGTCACATGGCCCCGTCGTGTCGTGCGAGGGGATCACGGACAGTCCTCGGTCAGCTTTACGGAGGCGAGCGTGACCATCGTGTCAACGGGGACCTCTTTGCCAGCCTTCGGGGACTGCGTGCAGACCTGCCAGTTCGAGTCCATGACCTGGATCCTGCCCAGACCGAGCGCATCAACTTGGTCGAGAAGGAACGAACCATCCTTCTGGAGCATGTCCTGGGCGAGTTGCAGGTTCTGGCCGACAAGTTTCGGCATCGTGAACGTCTCCGGCGCCGCAGTCGTTGATTCGACCTCGGCCGGCACCTCCGACTCCGACTCCGATGGTGAGGGCGTGGCAGTCACTTCCACGGTGGTCGAAACAGTGACTGTGGGCGCTACGGCGGCCGTCGTCGCCTCAGATGCGGAACTTCCACCGCACCCACTCAATCCTGAGGCCGCGGCCAGCGTCAGCAGGAAGCAGGCGGCGACCTTGGAGAGAATTCTCACGACACATCACTTTCGAATGGACCATCAGTAGACCCCCAAAGCACAAATGCGCCCAGCATGATGCTGGGATTTGGGCGAAGGTGCAGCGTAGCCGGCTCTTCGAACTTGACCGGGCACGCGGTGCCTGCGTGGTGACGCTGTAGGGCCCGTGACCTCGGTGATCATGGCTGTTGTCAAGGCAGTTCATGGTCACGAAGGTGAGGTCACGGGCTTGGTTCAGCGTACGCAATTTCAGGCGGTCCAGGACGACACGGCAGGGCAGGACGACAGGTCGGGGCAGGACGCGACACTGCTCCTGGGACTCGAGGGGTTGGCGGTGGCGCAGGTCGAGCTCGACGACGAGGGCGGCCGGGTGGTGCATGTGGTCACCGACGACGAGAGCGCGGCGGGCTGCCCGTCGTGTGGGGTGCTGTCGACCTCGGTCAAGGGTCACGCCGTCACCAGGCCGCGGGACGTTCCCTACGGGCAGGCCCCGTTGCATCTGGTGTGGCACAAGCGGCGGTGGCGCTGCCGGGAGGCGGCGTGCCCTCGGGGGTCGTTCACCGAGTCGCTACCCGCGGTCCCGGCGAGGGCCAGGGTGACGAGCAGGCTGCGGACGGAGTGCGGTGCCGGGATCGCGCAGCGGTTCTCCTGCGTGAAGGCCGGCGCGGAGCACTACGCGGTGTCCTGGCCGGTGGCACACCGCGCGTTCATCGCGCACGTCGACCCCGTCCTGGCGCAGCCGCTGCCGCCGGTGACCGTGCTCGGGATCGACGAGACTCGCCGCGGCAAGGTCAAGTGGGCCCAGGACCCGGTCACGGGGCGCTGGTTCGTGCTCGCGGACCGGTGGCACACCGGGATCGTCGACGCCGCAGGCACCGGCGGCCTGCTCGCTCACATCGACGGCCGCACCGCCGCCAAAGTCGCCGAATGGATTGCGGAGCAGCCAGATTCGTGGCCGGGCCGGGATCACCCACGTCACGATCGACCTGTCCGCGTCCTACCTGCGGGCGGTCACTGACGCCCTGCCGAACGCGGTCGTCGTCGCTGATCGTTTTCACTTGGTGCGGCTGGCCAACGACATGGTCACCGAGGTCCGTCAGCACGCCACTCGTGATGTGCGTGGCCGCCGCGGCCGCAAGCGTGACCCCGAGTGGGCCGGCCGCCGCAAGCTCCTCATCGGCCACGAACGCTTGGACCCCGCCGCGTTCGCGAAGCTGTGGAACGCCCTGATCGACGCCGGTGACCCCGGCATCGAGATCCTGCACGCGTACACCGTCAAGGAGAACCTGCGCCACCTCCTCGCGCTGTCCGGGACCTTCCCCGAACGCTCGCTCATCCGGGACCGGCTCTGGGCGTTGTACGAGCAGGCCGCCGCCTCGACCTCGCCCGAGGTCCACCGGTTCGCTGCGACCATCGAGCAGTGGTGGCCGGCCATCGAGGCCGCGATCATCACGGACTACTCCAACGCCAGGTCCGAGGGGTACAACCGCCTCGCGAAACACCAAGGCCGCAACGCGTTCGGCTACCGCAACGTGCACAATCACCGCCGCGCCATACGCTGGGCCTGCACTCGTCAATACCGGCGAGCCTCAGCTGCGATCAGCGAGGTGCCCGGTCAAGTTCGATGAGCCGCGTAGCCACGGCACGGCGTCCAATGGGAAGAATCGGCGCATTCCGGGAAGAATTGACCAAACGGACGATGGGTTGCGCGTTCTTTGCACAGCCCACGAAACACGTGAGCGCGGCGTTCAAGGACCCGCGAGATCACGCGCGTCGCTTGAAGCGCTCTTCACGAAGAGCGGTCGCGCAGCTCAGTGACGTGCCGCTCCCTCGTCACGAGGTGCGGTCGCGCAGTTCCGTGACGTGCCGTGACACCGACGGGTCGAGCCCGAGGCCCAGTGCCAGGTAGGTGGCCGTGAAGTCGGTGAGCGCAACCAGCGAGGCGAGCCGTTCTATCGGCGCCCCTGACCGCGCCTGCTGCTCGAACACCGGGATGCCGCTCTCGCGCGCCGACGCGACGACCGCGTCAGCGAGCGCCACGGCATCCGGGGTCTGGTCGGGGTCACGCAGGGCGAGCAGTCCGAGGCGCTGAGCCGGGGGTCCATCCAGGTAGGGGTCGGCGAACAGGTCGTCGGCCGAAGCGCCGGGGCCGTCGTCGGGGCCCGATCCGAACGGCCCGTCGAGGCACGCGACGACCTGCGAGGCGGCATCCGGGAGTGCGCCGTGCGTAGCCGGAACCCGTGCAGTGCGGGCCAACATGGCCGCGGCCCGGTTGGCGGCCACCCCGGCCAGCGGGCCGTCGCCGAGCACGACCGGCACGGTCGCGCCCAGGCCGAGGGCGAGCACCTTCGCGGGGTTGAGGAACGACTCGGAACTGGGGCGGCACTCCTCCGCAACGGCGTCGAGCACGTCGGCGACTCGTTCGAGCACCGGTGCGGGGCAGTCGACGAGGCCGAGTGCATCGGCCGCGAGCAGCACGGGGGTGAGCAGTGACCACAGCGCGGTGCGCGACGACGGCGTCGGCAGCGCCACGTCGACGTGGACACCCCGAGCGCGGGCGCAGACGTCGGCGAGCGGCGAGTCGGCGGCACCGACGGTCAGCAGGGAGGCGCCGCGGCGGGCGGCCTCGGCGGCGAGGGCGAGTGGGCCGGCGGCGCGCCCCGACTGCGAGACGGCGATGACCAGGTCGAGAGGCCCCACCCACCCCGGCAGTGGTGCGGACCGGCGGGTCGTGACCGGCACGGGCGACCCGGGCTCGGCGAGCAGGTCGAGCACGTCGCAGACCAGCGCGGAGCCGCCGAGCGCGGCGACCAGCACCGATCGCGGGCGCTCTCCCCCGGCGGCGGTGGTGATGCCGGCCTCCTGCGCCGACACGATCGCCCGACGCACCTGCGCCCCGGCCGACGCCAACGACCGCAACGAGTCACGCGAATCGAGGACGCGCAACTCCTCGGAGTCGTCGAGGCGCCTCTCGTCGACCCACGGCATCGTCGGCCCCCTCAGGCGGGGTGGCGGGCCTCGTCGACGAGCAGCACCGGCACGCCGTCGTCGATGCGGTACGCGAGCCCACACTCACCCGAGGTGCACACCAGTTCCGGGCCGCCGGTGGGGCCGGTGTGATCGCGCAGCTCGCTGCGGCACGCGGGGCAGCGCAGGATCTCGCGCAGCCACGGCTCGATCGCCGACGCGGGGGTTGCCTGCTCGCTCATGACGTCCTTCCGGGGGTGGTGTCGAACAGCCCTGATCCTCCCACACCGATCGCTCTCCACTTCGTGCGACTTTGGTGCTCGATCTGGCTCGGACCGGGCTGGAGGCGCCCCGAAGTCGCACGAAGTCGGGGTGGGGAGGTGGCTGGATTGCAATCAGTCGGGGTGGGGAGGTGGCTGGAGCGCAATCAGTCGGGTCAGGCGCGGATGAGAGCGAGCGCGGTGTCGCGCACCCACTCCATCGTGGCCTCGCCCGCGGCCTCGACGTTCAGGCGCAGCAGCGGCTCGGTGTTCGAGGCGCGCAGGTTCAGCCACCACATCGGGTCGCCGCTGCCCTCCCCGGACCCGGCGTGGGTCAGCGTGAGACCGTCGAGCTCATCGGCCACGACGCCCTGCCCCTGCGCCCAGGTGCGCACGCGCGCGGTGGCGGCCGCGGCATCCGAGACCGTGGAGTTGATCTCCCCGGACGCGGCGTACCGGTGCAGGTCACCCATGACGACACTCAGCGGGGCGTCCTGCTCGCCCAGCGCGGCGAGCGTGTGCATCGCGGCGAGCATTCCGGTGTCGGCGAACCAGAAGTCGCGGAAGTAGTAGTGCGCGCTGTGCTCGCCGCCGAAGACCGCGTCGTGCCGCGCCATCTCGGCCTTGATGAACGAGTGCCCGACGCGGGTGCGGATGGCGCGCGCCCCCGTCGCCGCGATGACCTCCGGCACCTGCGCCGAGCAGATGACGTTGTGGACGATCGCCACGTCGGATGCCGTGGCCCCCTGGGCGACCGCGCGCGCCACCTCGCGGCGCGCGATGAGGGCGGTGATGGCGCTCGGGCTGACGGGCTCGCCGCGCTCGTCGACGACGAAGCAGCGGTCGGCATCGCCGTCGAACGCCAGTCCGAGATCCGCGCCGTGCTCGACCACGGCGGCCTGGAGGTCGACGAGGTTCTTGGGGTCGAGCGGGTTCGCCTCGTGGTTCGGGAAGGTGCCGTCGAGCTCGAAGTACAGCGGGACGATCGTCAGCGGCAGCGCGGGCAGCCCGGCACCCGCCTCGAGGACCGCTGGCACGGTGAACCCGCCCATCCCGTTTCCGGCGTCGACGACGACCCGCAGCGGCCGGATGCCGGACAGGTCGACGAGCCCGCGCAGGAACGACGCGTAGTCGGCGAGGACATCGCGCTCGGCGAGGTCGCCCGGGGTCACGTCGGGGTCGGGCACCGAACCGTCGAGGATGCGCTCGGCGAGCACGCGGATGTCGGAGAGCCCGCTGTCCTGTCCGACGGGACGGGCGCCGGCGCGGCAGAGCTTGATGCCGTTGTACGCGGCGGGGTTGTGGCTGGCGGTGAACATCGCGCCGGGCAGGTCGAGCGCGCCGCTCGCGTAGTAGAGGCCGTCGGTGCTCGCGAGGCCGATGAGGGTGACGTCGACCCCGCGGCTGCGCGCCCCGTCGGCGAACGCGGACGACAGCTCGGGGCTCGTGTCGCGCATGTCGTGCCCGATGACGCAGCCGCTCGCCCCCTCGGGGATCACGACGACCTCGGCGAAGGCGGCTCCGAGGGCACGGGTGACCCTGGTGTCGAGCTGGTCGGGGACGATGCCGCGCACGTCGTAGGCCTTGACGACATCGGCGAGGGAGGTGGCAGTCACGGCAGGCGAGCCTACGCGAGGTGCGGCACCCCTCGTCGGCTGTTACGTCCGGCGTCGTGGTCCGCTGGAGCAGCCACAGTGCCGGACGCGACGCCCCGGCAGGGGTGGGCGCCGCTCAGGTGTCGGTGGCGCTGGGCAGCATCCGCAGGTGGCCCCGGCGGACCTCGCCGGTGACCACGGTCGGGCCGCGGTCGTAGCCCTCGGATGCCGTCCCCGCCGCAGCGACGGACGCCGCCGCCGGGGCTGCGGTCGGGGCCGCCGGGGGCTGGGACCGCCGCGGACGACCGGCCTCGCGCACGGCATCCGCGAGGGCGAGGAGGTCATCGGTGCTCGGCTGCGGTTCGGGGTACTCGGCGACGAGGCGCACGACCTCCCAGCCCCGCGGCGCGGTCAGGCGGGTCGCGTGCTGGTGGCACAGGTCGTAGGTGTGCGGCTCGGCGTACGTCGCGAGCGGACCGAGGACAGCAGCCTGGTCGGCGTAGACGTACGTCAAGGTGGCGACCGCCGGCTGGCGGCACGCGGTCTTGGAACACCGACGAGACACATTCACGTCGTCGACTTTAGGCCGACCCACCGACGACCCGGCGCAGGCACGCCGCTGGCGGGTCGGGCGGCTGCCACAGGCTGGCCGTACCATGCCAACCGTGAGCCCATCAGGACGCAGGGACCGGCACGGGCGAGGGATCCGGGGGCCGATGGCGTGGCCGTCGGTGCCTGCGATGCGCAGCCGCTCGGAGCAGTTCGACGCACTCGTGCTGGACTGTGCCGACCGCCTGCGCCCCCACCTCGGCACGCGGTACGCCGCGCTCGAGTTCGCCGTCGAGGAGGTCCCCCCGCAGGACCCGGCCCCGTGGGAGGAGCAGACGCCCCCGCTGGGCCGGCTGCTGCGCGGCACCGCCGATCGTGACCCGTTGGTCGTCGTCTACCGCAGACCGATCGAGGCTCGCGCCCAGGACGACGCCGACCTCGCCGAGATCGTGCGGGAGGTCGTGACCGAGCAGGTGGCCGCGCTGCTCGGCGTGCCGCCCCACGAGATCGACCCGGACCGCGACCCCGACGCCTGACCCCCCCCCGATTGCCCAGGAACCCTGACGCCCGTACCCAGATCGACCAATAGGTCAGTGCAGGTACATGCCCCCAACCGCACACCCGTACCCGGATCGACCTATTGGTCGGTGGAGGTACGTCAGGGCAGGGGGAACGCGCGGCTGACCGCCGAGGTGACGGCGCTGGCCTGCAGGGGCATCGACGAGATCAACCGCGACGCACCCTCACCGACCCCGCTGAGCACCGAGCCGTGCACGAGGCCACTGCCCGTGACCGGGCGCACCCACACCGAGCTCGCACCGTCGAGGTCGACCGTCACGAGCCGGTCGCCGAGCAGGTCGATCCTGCGCGAGCGTGCCGTGCCGTCGACCACGGTGAGCACCTCGACCGTGCCGTTCCCGCCGACGGAGATGAGGTGCAGGGTGCGGTCCACCCCGCCCGTGGGGTCGAACGCTGCCGCTGCCACCGGCGCCATCTCGTCATCCGGCACCGCTGACGGGACCCCCTCGACGGACGTCGACCACGCGAAGTCCCCGGGCGTGACCTGATCGTCTGCGACGCCCCCTGCCGGGGCACCCGACGAGACCGTGCGGCTGAGCACCGACGCCACGACGGGCACGTCTGCCCGCAGTGCCACGGCGTAGGTCCCGGCGGGCACGCCCCGCACCTCGAGCTGACCGACACCGCCGGCGACGACGCTCAGCACGCTCTCCCCCGTCGTCGGAACCAGACCCTGCGGACCGAACACGCTGACCCGCACCACGGCATCCTGATCACCGGGCACCGCCACCCGCACGGCGGTCGGCCCGCCACCGAACGCCACCCCCGGCACGACCTGGACCTCACTCGCCGCCGCGGTCGCGGAGGTGGTCTCGGCACCGAGCGCCCTGCTGCCCTCGATCCACGTGTCGGTCAGCGTGGCGCGCACCCCGCCACCCCCGGCGCGCACGTGCACGGCGAGCAGCGACTCATCCCCGGCCTTGGCGTCGAGCAACAGGCTGACCCTCCCGCCGGGAGGCACGGTCTCGACGTACGGGTCGGCGAGCGGCCCGGAGGCGCCGTGCACCGTGACGTCGGCGGTCACCGGGTTGGCGCCGGGGTTGGAGAGCACCAGCCGCTCCTGGCGACCCGGGCCCTCGCCGCCGCCGAGCAGCCAGTGCTCTGCGGCGCCGGGCCCACACGGCACGCTGACCAGACCCCGCAGCTCAGGTCGCTCGACGCGCCATTCCTGGGTTCCGGCGACGGCGGGAGCGAACGGCCCCTCCCCGATCAGCACCACGGCCCCGGCACCCCCGAGCGGGGCGCTCTGCACCCCCGGGCGGGTGCCGAGCGTCAGCACCTCGGTGTTCCCGGATGCCGCGACGAGCCGCCCGTCGCCGGTCGCCGGGGCGGGCAGCAGCTCCTCGGGCCCGGCCGCCGCAGTGACCGTCGCCGGGACCGTCGCGTCCGTAACGCCGGGGATGCCGCTGAGCTCCGGGCCCGGGCACGTCTGCGTGACCCGGGTCGCCAGGGAGAACCCAGCCACCGACGCCTCGGCGGACCCTGTGGCCTCCACGAGCTCGATCTCGCGGGGGTTGGCCGTCGTGAACGCCACGAGCCCGACGGCGACCCCGGCCGGGACGACGACGCGGGTGATCCCCGCCCAGTTCAGCGCCCGCAGCGCAGAACCGGCACGGGACAGGCCTCGTGTCACCACGTTCATCCGGCACGCACCCGTGACTCGCGCCGCCCGAAGGGCACCGCCAGGAAGGCGAGCACGAGCACCGCCACGACCTGGCCGACCTGCCACCAGCGCTCGGGGTTGGTCACGGTGATGGCCAGTCGACTGCCCCCGACCGGAACCTCGTAGGTCGGGGTCGGGGCACCGTCCACGGCGTCGAGGACAACCCCGTCGACCGTGACGACGGCGTGCTCGGCCCAGTCCGCGGGTTCGGCCACGACGAGCTGCCCGCCGGACGGAGCCACGAGGCTGGCCTCGGTGGCGGCGTGCAGCCCCGTCGTCGGCACGAGCACGACGCCCTCGGGGCTCACCAGCCGCAGCCGGGGCGGGGCGACGAGCGCTCGCTCGTCGGGCTCCCCGGTGCGCGGGCTGACCCGCCACATCTGCCACCCCTCGCGCGGGGCGATGCGCTGCAAGCCCTCGGTGGCGTCGAGCCGGCGGGTGACGTCGAGGTCGACGTCACCGCGCACGGCGAGCAGGTCGGTGGCGGTGCCCGAGAACAGTTCTGCCCCCGACGACGCGTCACCGAGCATGGACGTGACGTCGGAGGCCATCGCCGCGTCGGCCTCGGTCACGACGGGCAGCGGGCGCACGACGTCGGCAGCCTCGCGGCCGACGAACCGGTAGCCCGCACCGCGCTCCCCCGGGCTGACGAACAGCGCCCGGGTCGCGAAGGCGCCCTGCGCCTGCTCGACCGAGACGGCTGGCCGCGGGTCGACCCACGGCGCGAGCTCGCTGCCGAGCGTCGCCCAGATCACCCCGCCCGCGGACACCAGGACGGCGAGGATGCCGGTGCTCGCCACGGCGCGCCGCGCTAGGACGGGGGCGAGTCGGGTCGACGCGGCCCGGCCCAGCACGATGCCGTCGAGTCCGCGGGCCAGGGCGAGCACGACGACGAGCGCGAACGGCAGCAGCATGGTGCCGGCCCACACGGTGATGGGTTCGCCGGCTCCCTCGAGCCCGGCGGGGATGGTGCCGAGCCGCACGGAGGGGGCGATCAGGGCGAGTGCCAACAGCACGGGGGCGAGCACGGCGAGGACGGCACCCGAGCCGCCCCACGAACGGCCGCGCACCAGGGACAGGGCGGCGAGCGCCACGAGCGGCGCAGCGGTCCACACGAGCGGCGTCCCGGCGCCCCCGGGGCTGAGCAGCGCGACCTGCCACGGCAGCGGCGCCTGCCCTCCCCACTGGGCCAGACCGGAGCCGGCGAGCAGTGCGGGCACGGACGTCTCAGCGGCCCGCACGAGCCACGGCGCCAGCACCGCGACCGGGACCACCGCGACGACGAGCGCGTGCAGGCGCACCCGGCTGCGCACGAGGAACAGAACGAGCGCGAGCACCACGACGGGGACGAGCAGCACCGGCGCGAAGGCCCCCAGCAGCACGGCAGCCAGCGCCGTCGCGAAGGCACTCGTGGCCGTCGACCGGCGAGCGGCGATGAGCCACAGCCCGCAGGCCAGCGGCGGCAGCAGGACGAGCGCGACGAGGGCCCCCACCCTCCCCTGGGCCACCGACGCCGCGGCGACACCCGTGGTGGCCCACGCGAACGCGGCAAGGGCCCGCACCCAGCGGGTGCCGGCCACCGGCCGCAGGGCGAGGTAGGCACTCACGGCCGCGAGCGGCATCCCCACGATGACGAGGAGCGCGACGACCAACCCCGCCGGTGACGACGCCTGCGGCACCAGGGGCAGTGCGTCGACGACTCGGGTGGGCAGCGCGAGCAGGGCCGCCGACGGGGCGACCGGGCCGGGGCCACCGAGGCCGGCGCCCGACCAGCCGTCGGCCCAGGAGTGCCAGAGGGTGGCGGCGTCGGCGCGCGTGCCGACCAGTTCGCCGCCGGCGAGGCCGGACCCGGCACCCGTGAGCACCCCGACCCCGAGCGAACGCCCGGCAGCTGCCGCGACGATGGCCGCGCCGACACCCGCGAGCACCCCGGGGGTGCGCAGCACCGTGGACAGCCACGACCGGTGCGTGTGTTCGTGGGCCTCTTCACCGACGGGCTGGCGCGGCCCGACGACGGCGTCGTGGACGGCATCCGCCCAGGACGTGAGCACGGCGCGCCGCGGCTCGAACAGGGCCCGCAGGTCGCGGCGCCCCACCTCGCGGCGTCGGCGCGTGCGCCAGCGGGCGATCGTGCCACGGAACGGGTCGAGGGAGGCCAGGGACGAGAACTCGGCCCACGCCGCACGGGGCCGCTTGAGCAGCAACAGCCCGAGGGCCGCGAGCACGCTGGTGACGGCGATCCACAGTGCCATGGCGGGCACCGTCCACCACGGCGCCCGGGCGAGGGCCACGCGGCGGGCGGCCCGGCGCTGGCCGGGGGTGGGCGCCGACACCAGCGTCAGCGCGGCGTCGGTGTGCACGCGCGCGGAGGGCACGACGACGACGCGGCGCCCGGCCGCGTGTGCTCGCCACCCGAGGTCGAGGTCGGCCCCGACGTCCCCCAAACTGCGCTCCCACCCGCCGAGGTCGGTGAGCAGGTCACGCTCGACGAGGGAGCCTGCCAGCGGCACGGCGAGGACGTCACTCAGCCGGTCGTACTGGCCCTGGTCGGGCTCGCCCGGTGCGGGTCGCGGCAGGAGCCGACCCCCGCGAGTGGTGCGGATCGACAGGCCCCGGAGCAGGTTCGGGTGCTCGGCGTCGACGTGCTTCGGGCCGAGGATGCCGGTGGACGGCGAGCGCCGCCAGTCGTCGACGAGGGCGACGAGGGCGCCGGGCTCGGGGGTGGTGCCGACAGGCAGGAGCCAGGCCAGGGTCGTGGGGTCCTGCTGGTCGAGCAGGGCACGGTGGATCGCGGTGCGCACGGGGGCCCGCTGGTCGCCGGGGACGATCGTGAGGGGCACGCGGTGGCTGCTGCGGGCCCGGTCGACGACGTCGCCCACGGTCGCGGCCGCGGGGGACCCGGGGGGCGTGCGGTCCAGGACGATCACGGCATCCGGCGTCAGCGACTGCTCGAGGACTGCGGTGAGGAGGTCGGCCAGCCCGCCGGGGTCACGACGGGTGATGACCACTGCGGCCACCGTCGCTTGGGCACCGTCCGGGGTGAGGGGGTCGGACGGGGTCGGGGTGGGGTGCGCGGCGGCCAAGGTCATGCGGTCTGGCGGGACGGTCCGAGAAGGCGTGACGACGGCCGGCGGGGGCCGATCGTCACACCGCGCGCTTCTTGAGCTTGCGACGCTCGCGCTCGGACAGCCCGCCCCAGATGCCGAAGCGCTCGTCGTTCTCGAGCGCGTACTCCAGGCACTCGGAGCGCACGTCACACCCGACGCAGACCTTCTTGGCCTCGCGAGTGGAGCCGCCCTTCTCGGGGAAGAACGCCTCGGGGTCGGTCTGGGCGCACAGTGAGCGCTCCTGCCAGGACAGACCGCCGTCGTCGGCCTCGCTCTCCTCGAGCAGTCCGTCGATCAGGTACAACTCGTTCATCACGTCTCCTCGCCCCTCGACCCATGTGAACCGGTCGGGCAGCCGGAGCACATGCATGGAATTACACGCGTGTCATGCACCCCGCGTCAAGCCGGGTGGTGTTATTGCTCCCCTTTTTGCGTGATCCACGGCGTTTCGTGGGCGAATCGCCGACCGAACGGCCCTGCTGGGACACTGGCGCCATGCACATCACCGCTCTCGCAGGCGGGGTCGGCGGCGCCCGGTTCATCCGCGGACTGCGCCACCACCTCGACACCACTCCCGCTCTGGCCGACTCCACGGTGACCGTCATCGCCAACACGGGTGACGACATCACCTTGTTCGGCCTGCGGGTGAGCCCCGACGTCGACACCCTGCTCTACACCCTGGGCGGCGGCATCCACGAGGGTCAGGGGTGGGGCCGCGCCGACGAGAGCCACCGCGTGCAGGGTGAGCTCGCGGCCTACGGTGCGCTGCCGCAGTGGTTCGCCCTCGGTGACCTCGACGTCGGCACGCACATCGTGCGCTCGCAGTGGCTGGGTCAGGGGGTGTCGCTCAGCGAGGTGACCGCGCGCCTGGCGGCCCGCTGGGGGCTGCCCGAGCGACGGATCACGCTGCTGCCGATGTCCGACATGCCCGTCGAGACCCACGTGGTCGTGGCCGACGGTGACGGCGAGGGCGACGGTGCTGCCGAGCGGGCGATCCACTTCCAGGAGTGGTGGGTGCGCCACCAGGCCTCGATCCCGGCGCAGCGGTTCGTCGTGGCCGGCCTCGACCGCGCCACCGCCGCCCCGGGCGTTCTCGACGCGATCCGCTCCGCCGACGTCGTGCTGCTGCCGCCGAGCAACCCGGTGGTCTCGATCGGCATCATCCTCGGGGTGCCGGGGGTGCGGGACGCCCTGCGCGGCACCACTGCTCCCGTCGTCGGCATCTCCCCCCTCATCTCGGGCCGGCCGATCCGCGGGCACGCCGACGCCTGCCTGAGCACGATCGGCATCGACTCGACGGCCCAGGCGGTCGCGGGCCTGTACGAGGACTTCCTCGACGGCTGGCTCGTCGATCCCGCCGACGCCACCACCCGCGCCCGCGCCCGAGTCGAGGCGTTCGACGGGCCCTTGCTGATGACCGACGTCGAGGCGACCGCCCGCATCGCCGCCCACGCGCTGCGCCTCGCCGACGCGGTGCGCGCGTGAGTGACCCGCGGATGCCGGGGCACCTCGACGCTGCGGGCTCACCGGCGCCGTCACTCACCGTGGTCGGGGTTCGTGGCATCGGGGAGGTCGTGGCCGGGTCCGACGTCGCCCGTCTCGTCGTCGACGCCCTCGCCCGCGACGGGGTCTCGCTCGGTGCCGGGGACTGCCTCGTCGTCTCGAGCAAGGTGGCGTCGAAGTCGCTGGGCCTGACCTGGAGCGGCTCGAAGGTGGATGCCGTCGCGGCCGGGACCGTGCGCGTCGTCGCCGAGCGCTGGGCCGACGGTCGACCGACCCGGGTCGTCGAGTCGGTGGCCGGGCCGGTCATGGCCGCGGCCGGTGTCGACGGGTCGAACACCGGGCCGTCCGCCACCCTGCTGGTGCTGCCGGATGACCCGGATGCCGTGGCCGACCGGTTGCGCTCGGACGTGCTGGCCCTGCTCGGTCTGGACGCCTCGACGCCGTTCGCGGTCGTGCTGAGCGACACCGCGGGCCGTGCCTGGCGTGGAGGGCTCACCGACTTCGCCCTGGGCAGCGCCGGCCTGCACGTTCTCGAGGACCTGCGCGGCGGCGTCGACCACGACGGGCGCCCGCTCGCGGTGACCATGCGCGCGGTCGCGGACGAGGTCGCGGCAGCCGCCGACCTCGTGAAGGGGAAGGCGAACGGCATCCCCGCCGCGCTCGTGCGCGGGCTGGACCCGGCCTGCTTCGACGCCTCGGCGGAGGGTGCCCGCCGGCTCGTGCGCACCGGCCCCGGGGACTGGTTCGCCCTCGGGCACGTCGAGGCGGTGCGGACTGCGCTGGGTGCGGCGCCGGGCAGCGACGAGGCGCTCGAGGTGGGCGTCGCATCGGCCGGTGACCGCGACGACGTGGTGGCCCGGGTGGGTCGCGTCGTCGCGCTGGCCCTGCTCGAGGTCCCCGAGGGGTCGGCCGACGTCGACGTCCGATCGGCACGGGGAGCCGACGCCGCCAAGGACACCACGCAGGACGGGGCCCGCGGAGCAGCCGTCGCCGAGATCGCCCTCGCCGCGCCCGAGGACTACGAGCTCGGCCGCCTGGTGACCCGCCTCGAGGTCGCGGCACACAGTGAGGGCCTGCGCGCCACCGTCACTGCGAGAGGTCCGCTCTGCGTGACGCTGACCCTGTCGGAACCCGATCCAGCGGTCACATCGCACGCTTCGCGGCAATCCTGAGAGAGCCTCAGGGGGTGCTGTACAGGGTCGTTTCCCCGGGCAAGGAATTCCCTTCACCCGGCAACGACGCCAGCACCAAGGGATGCCAACCGCGCAACCAGCCGCGCCCCTGACACCCCACCCCGCCGGCCGAGTTCAGGCAGCCGCGGCGCTCAGGAGTCGGTGCGCCTCAACGACCTGAGCCATGAACTGATCAGGTACCAACCGCAGCCCGAGCACGGGGACGCGGAGCACGCGCTCTTCCCGCAGGACGACCGAGTTCTGGCGCAGCGCATCGTCGACGACATGGAGCGCGAGAGCGTGGTGCCCTCCATCGACCTCCACCACAAGACCGACGTCCTCCCACGCGGCATCGAGATACACCCGGCCGCTCGGGAGAGCCCTCACCACCTGTCGGCTCGGCTCGGGGAGTCCGTACTCACGGCAGAGGCCAGCGAAGTCGAGCTCACCCAACGAGTGTGCCCCGTTGCACAGGTCACCAAGCGTGACCCTCAGCAGCGCTTGGCGAGCCGGAGACATGCGGGTCCTGCACTCGTTCCAGGCCGCGGACAACCGTTCAGGCGTGGTGAGCCTCTGCTGCAGCACGAGGCAGAGAATCAGGACGGCCTGCCGGTCGCTCACAGCCCACGCCGCGCCGTTGATCGCCGCCAACGGCACGTCAACTCGAGGCAAGCCCGACCTGCGGGAGGCAGGCATGATCCGCCGCCGGTGTCGTCGCACTCCCTCGACCTGCCTGCTCCGATTCGCCTTCGGCACGGAGACATCGATGACCGACGGCTCGTACATGGTGAGGCCGGAGGCGACCAGCGCTGACACTCCGTCGAGGACGGACCCAGCACCGGTCTCCCAGACTGCGCGCCAGAGCAGGGCTCTGCCCGTGGGCTCCCCATTGCCGACGACGACGGTCTGCACGCCCCTCGTGAGCCATCGGCCGGCCGAGACCTCACTTCGCACATCGGCACGGGTGATGCCGACGGATCGCAGGTCGGACCGATGGGCAACCCCGTCGTGGTCACCTGCGACCGACTCGGCCAGTCGGGCCCGATCCGGTCGAGCCAGTCTCGACCGTCGGGGCCTTGGGGCGGTGCCAGCCTGAGGTTGCGCGCTCTCCATCGGCCAACTCTCGCGCGGATCCACGACTGATTGGCGATATCCACAGGTCGCGGGTGCCGATGAGCTTGCTCAGAGCTGCTCATGGGGTGCCAACCGCGCAACCAACCGCGCCCCTGACACCCCACTCCGCCGTCATCCCCACCCCAAGGGATGCCAACCGCGCAACCAACCGCGCCCCTGACACCCCACCCCACCAGGCGCCCCCTCCGCGAGCCACCCGACACCAGGTCCGATCAGCGCCCGCGCACGGGCAGGTGGGTTCGCGGCGACATCCGCGGGCCGCGCCGAGGCCGATTGGCCCCGGCCAGCTCGAGCAGCCGCTGGACGCGGTAGCGGTGCCCGGCATACGGCTGAAGCAACTCCGCCAGCCCGTCGTCGTCGACGGGTGTGCCGGTCAGCGCCCAGCCGATGTTCTTCGCCACGTGGTAGTCGCCGAAGCTCACCTCGTCGGCCAGCCCCAGCGCCCGCTGCGCCACCTCGGCCCACGTCCAGCGCCCCACTCCGGGCAGCGCCTGCAGCCGAGCACGGGCAGCCTCCACCGGCAGGTCGGCACACTCCTCGATCCGCCTCGCATGACGAACCGCGTGCACGACGGTGCGCGAGCGAGCCGGATCGACACCGGCGGCCAACCACTCCCACGACGGGATGCCGGCCCACCCCGCCGCGCTCGGTGGCACCTTGAGAGCGAGGTCGGCTCCCGGCCCGGGCGCAGGCTCCCCGAAGCGGGTCACCAATCGCCGGTACCCCGAGAAGGCCTCCTGCCCGGTCACCTTCTGCTCGATCACCGAGGGCACCAGCGCCTGGAGCACCAGACCCGAGCGCGGCACCCGCCACCCGGGGAAGACCCGCCACGCCTGCGCCACGGGGGCGTGGTGCGGCTCGAACCCCGCGGGGTCGTCTCGCTCACCGACGAGATCGGGCACCTGCTCGAGGGCCCACGCCGAGCCGGCCCCCCAGGCCTGCGCCGCCACCTCGCCCGCGGCAGCAGCGACCGACAGCCTGAGCGTCACCGGGCCGTCGGGCGTGAGCCAGCCGAACCACCAGGCGTCATGCTCGCGCCGGCTCGTGGGGTCTCCCCCGCCCCGGCGGAACACCGAGACCACCGCCCCGAGCGGCACCGGCCGGGAGGTGTGGACCACCCGCGAACGAGGCTCATTCACCGGCATCCGAACGGGTCGCCTCCCGAATCAGGAGCCGAGGTGGCGGGGAGCCACCCGCAGGGCAGGACCGCTCGGGGTGGACGCACCCTTGAAGGCAGCCCACACGTAGGTCGGCACGAGCGGCAGGGCCGCCCGGAACACGGCCGGCGGCACCCGGCGCGACCACGCGGGCACGTTGTCACCAGCGGCGAACGCGCTGGGGTCCGACAGCACCGGGACGGTGTAGTCCCACACGTCGAAGTCGGCGAAGAGGCGGCGCAACCCGGCCGGGGTGTAGTAGCGCTCGTAGTAGTGCTCGCCCTTGCCGGTCAGCCATATGTAGCGGTCCGCGGCACCGCGCGGCAGCCAGGACAGGAACGGCAGCCGGTGGTGCGGTTCGAGCACCTGCCAGCGGTGGCCGATGCCGAGGTAGAGCACCCCGCCCGGGCGCAGCACCCGGTGGATGTCGGCGACGACGGCTTCGGGGTCGACCACGTGTTCGTAGATGTGGTTGAGCACGACGATGTCGAACGTGTCGTCGTCGGACGGCAGCGCCTCACCGCGGGCCACCCGGAAGTCGACCCGCTCGCCGAAGCGGGCCCGGGCCTTCGCCAGCCCGGGTTCGTCGATGTCGACGCCGGTCGTGCTCGCCCCGGCGAGGGCGAGCTCGTCGGCGATGAAGCCCGCCGAGCAGCCGACGTCGAGGGCGCGCAGCCCGTCGAGCCGCTCGACCCCGAGGGCGTGGCGCACGACCGCGATGAGCTTGGCCGCCTTCTGCCGCCGGGCCTGCTCGTCGAGCATCTTGGCCATCGTCTCGGAGTAGGCCAGCTGCTCCTCTCGGCCCTGGTCGTCGGTCACGGGGTCGATCCTAGGAGGTGGTGGCGACGCCCCCAGGCCCAGGCGGCGCCGGCGAGCACGAGGTCCGCGAGGACGGCGAGGAACCGGGCGACGACGACCACCGCGGTCGCCGCCGGCAGCGGCATGAGGGTGACGAGCAGGAGGGCGAGCAGGCCGTCGCGCACCCCGACGCCGGCTGGCACGAGGATGCTGAACATGCCGGCCGCGGACGCGAGCGCGAAGCCGCACACGCTCGTGACGAGCAGCGGGCCGAGCGGCACCTCGGGTGCCACGCTGCGCGCGAGCACGAAGGTCCCGAGCCCCGTGGAGACCCACGCGCCGACGAACCAGGCCGAGGTCAGGGCGATCGCCCGCCCCGACAGCTCGTGCTCGAGGGGCTCTCGCCGCAGCAGCCGCAGCCCCCGGGTGATGGCGGCGTTGAGCAGCCGGGGCCACAGCAACACCGCCCCGAGACCGACGGCGAGCGCGATCCACCACCACGAGAAGGCGTCGGCGTCACGGTCGACGAGCCGCGGCAGGGCGGGGACCCCGAGCACGCACCCGGTGAGCACCGCCAAACCGATCGACAGGATGCCGACGACGGCCATCCGCCGCCGTGGCACGTGCAGCCGGGCCCCCATCTCGGTCTGGGCCACGACGGACCAGACCGACCCGGGCAGGTACTTGCCGAGCTGCCCCACGAGGAAGACGCTGGATGCCGGTGCCGCCGGGAGGTGGGTGCCGAGGTCCGCGAGCAGCACGCGCCACCCCATGAGGGTGAGCACCGGCGCGGCGACGACGAGCACGAACGCCAGCGCCACGGTGGCCCAGCCCATCTCGCCGAGCTCACCCGAGACCTGCGCCCAGTTGCGCCAGAGCGCGACCCCGGCCGCCGCGAGGACCACCGCGAGCGCCACCCAGCGCAGGGTGTCGAACAGGCTGCGGCGCCGCCCGACAGCAGCCTCGGTCGGCAGCGCGTCGTCGCCCAGACCGGTCATGTCAACGCCGCCACGTCAGCGCCGCCGGAAGGTCAGGCGGAGCATCGCGTAGGCCGGGGAGTCGCCGCCCGTGGCCTCGGCGCGGGCGTCACGCATGCGGTCGAGCACGTCACCGTCGGCGTCTCCGACGAGCCTCAGCCCGAGGTCGTCGGCGCGCGCGAGGATGCCGCGCACGTCGGCTGGGCGCACCGCGAAGTCGGGGTCGTCGTCGCCGATGGGCAGGGTGAGGATGAGCAGCCCGCCCGAGCGCAGCGCCCAGGACGCCTGGCCGATGGCGACGTCGACGTCGGATGCCGTGCAGCCGCCGGGATGCAGCCGGGTGATGACGTCCAGGCTCGCGGTGTCGATGTCGAGCACGGCGACGGCGGCACGGTGACCGGTCAGCTCGAGCTCGACGGGGGCGAACCCGACGGCCCTGGCCCAGCGACCGAGCGGGCTCCCGCTGCCGGACTCGTCGACGATGACCGAGGAGCGGTGCCCGTCGTCGCGGATGCGCACCACCGCGGCGAGCGCCCCGAGGGCCGCCCAGGCCGCCACCGGCTCGCCGGGCCGGGGCAGCCCGAGCCCCCGGGCGATGGCGACGGCGTCGACGGCGTCGGAGTCCAGGGCCAGCACGTCGGTCGCTCGCACCCGCGACGGGATGTCGCCCGGAGCGATCTCGACGACGGGACGACGGCGCGCCCGGATGCCGGCCACGGTCGCCTTCGCGCGTGCCACCGGGCCGAGCCGGAGCCCGGCCCCGTCGACCTCGGACAGGGCCTCGTCGACGGGGTCGAGCGGGGCAGCGGCAAGCGCCTCGATGCCCCCGACGTAGTTCGCCCACGGCCCGGAGAGGTCAGGGGGGCGCACGGCCGAGCGCAGCGCCTCGGTGGCGCCGGGCTCGGTCAGACGGCGCAGGGCCTCGACCAGGGCCGCCCGGTCGCCCGGTGGCACGAGCAGCCCGTCGACGCCGTCCCTGATCTGCTCGGGGAAGGTGCCGACGGTGGTCGCGAGCACCGGCAGGCCATGCTTGCGCGCGAGCAGCACGTTCTGCGACGCGGTGGCCGAGCGGTAGGTCAGGGCGAGCACGTCGTGCTGGGCGAGCAGCCCGGCGATCCGGTCGGCGGGCACGTACCCCGGGTGCAGCTCGACGCGACCCACCACGCGCGGGTCGTTGGCGAGCTCGCGAACGGTGCGACCGGCATCCCCCCACAGCTCCCCCGCGATGGTGAGGTGGATGCCGGGCACGTCGCGCACCGCGTCGACGAGGAGGTCGACCCCCTTGTAGTCGCGCACGATGCCGAGAGCGAGCACCCGCACGGGGGTCTCGCCTGCATCGGCGTCGTTGGCCACGCGGGGCTCGGGGTCTCCCCCGGGCAGGTGCGGTGGCAGGTCGAGCTCGCGCACGTGGTGCGCGACGAGGGTGGCCGCGAGGCGGGCCTGCTCGTCGGAGTGGACCACGACGGCATCCACCCGCTGCACGAGCGCCTCGACGAGCTGGCGGGCACCTGGGTGGCTCTCGTGCGGGAGCACGTTGTGGGCGATGAGGATCGTGCGCGGGCCGTGCCCGGATGCCGTGGCGCGGCCGGCGCCGGCGGCGCGCAGCAGGGCCAGGTGGGCGGGGACCACGGCGGGGATGACGTGCACGACGATGATGACGTCGACGTCACGCAGGCGTCGACCGGCGCGCAGCCAGGTGTCCGGGCGGGCCCAGGAGAGCACCCGCAGAGTGCGCGGGAACGGCTCGACGTCGGGGGCGCCGCCGGGCACGGACTGCTCGCCGGGGTAGAGCGCACTCGGGTAGAGGTGGCTCCACGACACGAGGGTGACGTCGTGACCGGCTTCGCTCAGCTCGTGCGCCAGGGTCGTCGTGTGGGCCGCCACCCCACCCTTGAAGGGGTGCGTGGGGCCGACGAGCGCGACGGTGAGCGCGGCGCTGCCCGACGACGCGTCGCGCTCAGACACCGTCTCGCGATCTCACCACGAGGTCGGAGAGCAGGGCCAGGCTGGCGATCATGATGCCGCTGACGATGAGCAGCACCGTGCTCGCCGGGAAGTAGAACGGGTGACGCACCATGTCGACGACCGCCTTGCCGACGCCGAGGACGATCATCCACAGCGCCGGGGGCATGAGCACCTTGAGCGGGTCGAAGTACATCACCATGCGCAGCACCTGGAGGATGTAGCGGTAGGCGTCCCCGACGAAGTGGAACTTGCTCACCCCGGCGCGCTTGGCGTAGCTGGTCTCGACGTACTTGATGTCGTGCTGGTTGGACAGGAACGCGATGGTGATCGTCGTGACGCAGGAGAACCCGGCCGGCAGCAGGCGCAGGTAGGGCAGCGACACCTCGCGGCGGAAGGCCCGCAGACCCGAGTTCAGGTCGGGGATCTTGGTCTTGGTCAGCCACTGGGCGATGTTGCGGATGAGCCACTTGGCGGGCACGCGAGCCCACTTGTGGGTGCCCTCCTCGGTGGTGCGGGCGCCGACGACCTGGTCGTAGGTGGCGTCGTCGCGCAGGATCCGCACGAGCTCGGGGATGCGCTCGTTCTCGTAGGTCATGTCGGCGTCGGTCCACACGACGATCTCGCCGCGGGCCTGCTGGGTGCCGATGCGCCGGGCCGTGCCCGAGCCGCCGTTGCGCCGGAACGGCAGGATGCGCAGGTTCGGGTAGTTCTGCTGGGCGTGGCGCAGCACGTCGAGGGTGTCGTCGGTGCTGGCGTCGTCGATGCAGAGCAGCTCGTACGTCAGCTCGCTGGCGGTCATCGCCGCGGTGATGCGGTCGATCTCCTTCAGCACGTGCGCGCCCTCGTTGTAGCAGGGCAGCACGATCGTGACGTACGGCGCGGGGCCGGGGCCTGCGGGGCCGTCCTCGATCGGGTAGCTCGGGTGGCCGGTGCGCGCTCCGGGTGCGGCCACCTCGCTGGCGCCGGTCGGGGATGCCGGGCCGGCCGGGTCGTTGCTGCGCCCGGCCATCTCCCCGGAGCGCACCGAGATCTTCTCGGTGGGGGCCGCGTGCAGGTGCGCGTGGTCGTCGGCGCCAGCGGGCGTGGGGACTGCTCGAGTGTCGGCGCCCGAGGGCACGGCTTCAGGGTGCTCATTCATCACCCGTGAGCCTACCGGCGGCGCGCTCCCCCACTGGCTTCGAGCACCCCCACCCCCGCCTCAACTTTCTCGCTCGGTGCCAGGACCTTCACCTTCACAGGACATCCTTTCCCCTGCGAAGGTCAACCTTGTGGTGTGAGCACGACGGGCTGGCTCCGCTCGTGGGGCAGATGTCGTTGGTGCAGGCTGCGTCCGTCAGTCGGCTCCGTCGATGAGCCGCCCGACGGCCTTCTCGATGGCCGCCTGCCGTGCGGTGTCGTCGCGGTACTTCTTGGAGAGAGTGCCCGCGACAGTGACCCCGGCCTCGTACTGGTCGATGACCCGTGGGTCGATGTACGACTTCTTGGCGATCGTCGGGGTGTTCCCCAGGTACGCGGACACCTCCTCGACAGCGGCCTTGACCGCACGCTTCTGCGAGGCCTTGGTGTCTCCGCGCTCCGGGGACTCTGCCAGGGCGACGGCAGCCAGGACGGTGGCGTGCCACGTGCGGAAGTCCTTGGCCGTGAGGTCCTCGGCGACCATCTCGGAGATGTAGGAGTTGACGGCGCTGGCGTCGAGGTCGGCCCAGCGCGCCGGCCCGCGGTAGGCCAGCAGTCGGGTCGACCCGCCGCGCCGCTTGCGCATGAGATTGAGCGACTCGATGACGTGCGGGTCGCTGATGGTGATGGAGTGCTCGATGCCGGACTTCCCGACGAAACTGAACACAAGGTCCTGCCCACGGCGCCGCACGTGCCGCCGCTCCAGGGTGGTCAGGCCGAACGAACCGTTGGCGTCGGTGTAGGCGTCACTGCCGATGCGGAAGTAGCCGAGGTCGAGCAGCCGGGTCGCGGTCGCGGCTGCTCGGGCTAGCGGCATCCCTTCGGCCCGCAGGTCGCCGATGATCCGCTCACGTGCCTTGGCCAACCGGGTGCCGGCCCCCTTGACCCGGTCGAACTTCAGCTCGTCGCGCTTGGCTCGCCACACCGGGTGGTAGAGGTACTGGCGCCGACCCGCGGCATCCGTGCCGATCGCCTGGATGTGCCCGTTGGGCCACGGACAGATCCACACATCCTGCCACGCCGGCGGGATGGCCAGACCCCGGATTCGCTCCACGTCCTCCTTGGGCAGACGGGCTCCGTCCGAGTCGAGGTACGCGAACCCCTTGCCTGCCCGGCGCCGTGTCCACCCCTTCATCTGCGGGGACACCCGCCGCAACCTGGCCATGCCTGCGACTCTAGGTGCCCGCGGGTCGTGGTTGAGGCTGCGCCTCGACCCAATCGCGCTGACGGCACGTAGATGTGACACGGTTGCTCCATGCCCGGATTGTCGACGGATGCCGTTCTGGACCTGCTGCGTGATGTCGCCGCCGAGGTGATCACTCCTCGCTTTCGCGCACTGGCCGCTGGTGAGGTGATCGAGAAGAACCCCGGTGACCTCGTGACGATCGCTGATCGTGAGGCCGAGGTGATCATCACGGCCGCGTTGCTCGAGGCCTACCCGGATGCCGTGGTGCTGGGCGAGGAGGCTCATTCGCTCGACCACTCGGTGATGGAGCGCTATCTCGCGGCGGAGCATGCATTCACGGTCGACCCGGTCGACGGGACGAAGAACTTCGTCCACGGGTCGCCGGACCATGCGGTCATGGTGTCCGAGACCGTGGGTGGGCAGGCCGTGCGCGCCTGGATCTGGCAGCCCGAGCACCAGGTCGCTTGGGTCGCCGAACGCGGGGCCGGCACCTGGCGCGACGGCGTCCGCCAGCACGTCAATTCAGTGGCAGCTGATGAGCAGCCTCGTGGGGTGACGTCGATCTGGGCGATGCGCGACCAACAGCTGGGCACCCTCCCCCGGATGGGACTGTCCTGGGTGTGCTGCGGAGTGGACTACCCGAAGCTCATCTCGGGGGATGCTGACTACATCCTCTACAGCCGCACCAACCCGTGGGACCACGTCCCCGGATCGCTCATGGTCACCGAGGCCGGCGGCTTCGTGGGCCACCCGGACGGGACGGTCTACAGCGCCCGGTCCTTGCGACCTGGCCTCATCCCCGCAGCGGACCACGCGACCTACGTCGCCGTGCAACGGCACGCTCAGGCTGCCTTCACCCGCTGACGGCCCACACTCTTCTGGACAGGCCTGTTCTTCGCTGGGGAAGCGTTGTCACGCAGAGTGTGGGTTTATCGGCTCTTCCCAATCGAGGGTGTAGGGCCTGACTTCGCCGTGGTCGGCGCGTCGGTGCGGGGATAGGCGTCGAGGCCTTCGCAGGATGGAAGTTCTGACGCTGCCCACCTGGAAGACCTCGACGTGCCTGACGCTACCTTCACCAGCCCTGACCTGACCACGTTCGCCCGCCTTGACGAGCTCGGCCTCGAGGCGGTGGGGCAGCGGGTGGAGCGTGACCGTGCGGTGATCGCGTGCCGGGTGGTCGAGCCTGATCAGTGGTGCCGGCGGTGTGGGTGCGAGGGCGCACCGCGGGACACGGTTACCAGGGTGTTGGCGCACGAACCGTTCGGGTGGCGCCCGACCACGCTGGTGGTGACGGTCCGTCGGTACCGGTGTGCGCACTGCGGCCACGTGTGGCGCCAAGACACCACCGCCGCGGCGGAGCCGCGGGCGAAGTTGTCACGTCAGGGGCTGCGGTGGGCACTGGAGGCGATCGTGCTCAAACACCTCACGGTGGCGCGGGTCGCCGAAGGACTCGCGGTCGCGTGGAACACCGCCAACAACGCCGTCCTGGCCGAGGGCAAACGGGCCCTGATCGACGACCCGGGACGCTTCGACGGCGTCACCGCGATCGGCGTCGACGAGCACGTGTGGCGCCACACCCGCACGGGCGACAAGTACGTCACCGTGATCATCGACCTCACCGGGATCCGTGACGGCACCGGTCCAGCCCGGCTGCTCGACATGGTCGAGGGCCGCTCCAAGGCGGCGTTCAAGACCTGGCTCGCGCACCGCCCCCAAGCGTGGCGTGACGCTGTGGAGGTGGTCGCGATGGACGGGTTCACCGGGTTCAAGACCGCCACCGCCGAGGAACTACCCGACGCGGTCACCGTCATGGATCCCTTTCACGTCGTGCGCTTGGCCGGGGACGCCCTGGACACCTGCCGGCGCCGCGTCCAACAAGACCTGCACGGCCACCGCGGCCGCAAGAGCGACCCGCTCTACCGGGCCCGGCGGACCCTGCACACCGGCGCTGACCTGCTCACCGACACACAGGCCGAGCGGCTCACCGCCCTGTTCACGCCAGACGAGCACGTGCAGGTCGAGGCGACCTGGGGCATCTACCAGAGAATGATCGCCGCCTACCGGCACGAAGACCGCGCGACAGGACGTGAGCTGATGGTCAAGCTCATCGACTCCGTCAGCACCGGCGTCCCCACCGCGCTGGTCGAGGTCACCAAACTCGGCCGGACCCTGAAGACCCGAGCCGCTGATGTCCTGGCCTACTTCGACCGCCCCGGCACCAGCAACGGACCCACCGAAGCCATCAACGGTCGCCTCGAGCACCTACGCGGATCAGCCCTCGGGTTCCGCAACCTCACCAACTACATCGCCAGATGCCTCCTCGAATCCGGCGGCTTCAGACCCCAACTCCTACACCCTCGATTGGGATGAGCCGGTTTATCGGGTGACCCGATAAACCCGTCGGGAGATGTCTGGGGTATGGGAAAAGGGCCCACCAGGTGTGTGGTGGGCCCTCTTCGTGAATGTTTGTCCGGCTGCGTCCTACTCTCCCACACCGTCACCAGTGCAGTACCATCGGCGCTGAAGGGCTTAGCTTCCGGGTTCGGAATGGGACCGGGCGTTTCCCCTTCGCTATGACAGCCGAAACTCTATGGAGATGTCAGTGGTTTCCCGACCGTATCTCGGGAACTGCACAGTGGACGCGAACACGCATTAAGAATCTTTTGGTGTGTGTATCAAGTTGTCGGCTTATTAGTACCAGTCAGCTACATGCATTGCTGCACTTCCACGTCTGGCCTATCAACCCGGTAGTCTCGCCGGGAGCCTCTCACACCTGATGGTGCATGGAAACCTCATCTTGAAGCGTGCTTCCCGCTTAGATGCTTTCAGCGGTTATCACTTCCGAACGTAGCTAATCAGCGGTGCCCTTGGCAGGACAACTGACACACCAGAGGTTCGTCCAACCCGGTCCTCTCGTACTAGGGTCAGCCCTTCTCAAGTTTCCTACGCGCACAGCGGATAGGGACCGAACTGTCTCACGACGTTCTAAACCCAGCTCGCGTACCGCTTTAATGGGCGAACAGCCCAACCCTTGGGAGCAACTCCACCCCCAGGATGCGACGAGCCGACATCGAGGTGCCAAACCATGCCGTCGATATGGACTCTTGGGCAAGATCAGCCTGTTATCCCCGGGGTACCTTTTATCCGTTGAGCGACGGCGCTTCCACAAGCCACCGCCGGGTCACTAGTTCCGACTTTCGTCCCTGCTCGAGATGTCTCTCTCGCAGTCAAGCTCCCTTGTGCACTTACACTCGAAACCTGATTGCCAACCAGGCTGAGGGAACCTTTGAGCGCCTCCGTTACCTTTTAGGAGGCAACCGCCCCAGTTAAACTACCCACCAGGCACTGTCCCTGATCCGGATCACGGACCGAGGTTAGATATCCAGAACGACCAGAGTGGTATTTCAACGTTGACTCCACACACACTGGCGTGCATGCTTCACAGTCTCCCACCTATCCTACACAAGCCGTACCGAACACCAATACCAAGCTATAGTAAAGGTCCCGGGGTCTTTCCGTCCTGCTGCGCGTAACGAGCATCTTTACTCGTAGTGCAATTTCGCCGAGTTCGCGGTTGAGACAGTGGAGAAGTCGTTACGCCATTCGTGCAGGTCGGAACTTACCCGACAAGGAATTTCGCTACCTTAGGATGGTTATAGTTACCACCGCCGTTTACTGGGGCTTAAATTCTCAGCGTCGACCCAAAAGGTCTAACCGGTCCTCTTAACCTTCCAGCACCGGGCAGGCGTCAGTCCGTATACATCGTCTTGCGACTTCGCACGGACCTGTGTTTTTAGTAAACAGTCGCTTCTCCCTGGTCTCTGCGGCCCTTCACCCTAGTGAGCAAGTCACTTCAGGGTCCGGGCCCCCCTTCTCCCGAAGTTACGGGGGCATTTTGCCGAATTCCTTAACCACGATTCACTCGATCGCCTTGGTATTCTCTACCTAACCACCTGAGTCGGTTTGGGGTACGGGCGGCTCGAACCTCGCTAGAAGATTTTCTTGGCAGCATAGGATCACCCTGCTTCCCGCATTCGCGGTCACTATCAGGTCTCAGGCTATGTGAGCTGCGGATTTGCCTACAGCTCGCCCTACACCCTTGGACGTGGACAACCATCGCCACGCGGAGGCTACCTTCCTGCGTCACTCCATCGCTTGACTACTACAAGGTCGGGTCGCGCGCTCCACCACCACCCCACCCCCTCGAAAGGGAATGGTTACGTGGTGGCTTCAGGCGCTTAGCATCACTCGGTTCGTCATGGGCGGTTCTTCGCCGGTTCCGGAATATCAACCGGATGTCCATCGACTACGCCTGTCGGCCTCGCCTTAGGTCCCGACTTACCCAGGGCAGATTAGCTTGACCCTGGAACCCTTGGTTATTCGGCGGACGGGTTTCTCACCCGTCTTTCGCTACTCATGCCTGCATTCTCACTCGTGTGGCCTCCACGGCTGGATCACTCCGCCGCTTCCCTGGCCACACGACGCTCCCCTACCCATCAACACGCTTGGACCACCAACCCGCAGGTGTGGTGGCCGGGCAATGTGTCAATGCCACAGCTTCGGTGGTGTGCTTGAGCCCCGCTACATTGTCGGCGCGGAATCACTTGACCAGTGAGCTATTACGCACTCTTTAAAGGGTGGCTGCTTCTAAGCCAACCTCCTGGTTGTCAATGCAACTCCACATCCTTTCCCACTTAGCACACGCTTAGGGACCTTAGATGGTGGTCTGGGCTGTTTCCCTCTCGACTACGGAGCTTATCCCCCGCAGTCTCACTGCCACGCTCTCACTTACCGGCATTCGGAGTTTGGCTAACGTCAGTAACCTGGTAAGGCCCATCGGCTATCCAGTAGCTCTACCTCCGGCAAGAAACACGTGACGCTGCACCTAAATGCATTTCGGGGAGAACCAGCTATCACGGAGTTTGATTGGCCTTTCACCCCTACCCACAGCTCATCCCCTCAGTTTTCAACCTAAGTGGGTTCGGTCCTCCACGACGTCTTACCGTCGCTTCAACCTGGCCATGGGTAGATCACTCCGCTTCGGGTCTAGACCCAGCGACTCAAACGCCCTCTTCGGACTCGCTTTCGCTACGGCTTCCCCACACGGGTTAACCTCGCCACTGAGCACTAACTCGCAGGCTCATTCTTCAAAAGGCACGCTGTCACCCCACAAGGAGGCTCCAACGGATTGTAGGCAAACGGTTTCAGGATCTATTTCACTCCCCTCCCGGGGTACTTTTCACCTTTCCCTCACGGTACTTGTCCGCTATCGGTCACCAGGGAATATTTAGGCTTAGCGGGTGGTCCCGCCAGATTCACACGGGATTTCTCGGGCCCCGTGCTACTTGGGTGCTTCTCAATGGAGTTCACGACATTTCGTCTACGGGGGTCGCACCCTCTATGCCGGACCATTCAAAGCCCTTCGACTATGACGCAAATTTTTGACTCCACGCCAGCGTGTCAGCACTGACAAAAGAAGTCCCACGACCCCTTAGCTGCAACCCCTGACAGGTATCACACAACTAAGGTTTAGCCTCTTCCGCTTTCGCTCGCCACTACTCACGGAATCGCGGTTGCTTTCTCTTCCTGTGGGTACTGAGATGTTTCACTTCCCCACGTTCCCTCTACCCGCCCTATGTGTTCAGGCGGGAGTGACTGGACTTGCCTCCAGCCGGGTTTCCCCATTCGGAAATCCTCGGATCACAGTCTGGTTATCGACTCCCCGAGGCTTATCGCAGATTCCTACGTCCTTCTTCGGTTCCTGGTGCCAAGGCATCCACCGTTTGCCCTTAAAAACTTGATTGCACAAAGATTTTAAGATGCTCGCGTCCACTGTGTAGTTCTCAACATACGGGCGGCACCATCACCACCACCGGCGCCTACCAAACACACAGCCTGGCGGTTCAACCGTGATGACAGCCCACAACCACCCCACACTCGGGGTAGCCCAGAAGAAACAGGCACAAAGGCCCGATCCCTCAGGACCCAACAACGTGTCAAGCACCAAACCCCGCCCCCACCACCTTCCACACCCACCACCCGCGAACGAGTGACCGGCTGTACTAGCGACAGACACGACACCTGGTGCCAACTAATCGATGTTCCACCCTTGAGCACCCGGTGCCCCACACTCGGAGGCAAACCAGGGCCTGGACCAGACAGAGCTGGCCAGTGCTCCTTAGAAAGGAGGTGATCCAGCCGCACCTTCCGGTACGGCTACCTTGTTACGACTTAGTCCCAATCGCCAGTCCCACCTTCGACGGCTCCCTCCCACAAGGGGTTGGGCCACCGGCTTCGGGTGTTACCGACTTTCGTGACTTGACGGGCGGTGTGTACAAGGCCCGGGAACGTATTCACCGCAGCGTTGCTGATCTGCGATTACTAGCGACTCCGACTTCATGGGGTCGAGTTGCAGACCCCAATCCGAACTGAGACCGGTTTTTTGGGATTCGCTCCACCTCGCGGTATCGCAGCCCTTTGTACCGGCCATTGTAGCATGTGTGAAGCCCAAGACATAAGGGGCATGATGATTTGACGTCATCCCCACCTTCCTCCGAGTTGACCCCGGCAGTCTCCCATGAGTCCCCAACCACCCAAAAGTGTTGCTGGCAACATGGAACGAGGGTTGCGCTCGTTGCGGGACTTAACCCAACATCTCACGACACGAGCTGACGACAACCATGCACCACCTGTACACCGACCTTACGGGGCACCCATCTCTGAATGTTTCCGGTGTATGTCAAGCCTTGGTAAGGTTCTTCGCGTTGCATCGAATTAATCCACATGCTCCGCCGCTTGTGCGGGCCCCCGTCAATTCCTTTGAGTTTTAGCCTTGCGGCCGTACTCCCCAGGCGGGGAACTTAATGCGTTAGCTGCGGCACGGATCTCGTGGAATGAGACCCACACCTAGTTCCCAACGTTTACGGCGTGGACTACCAGGGTATCTAATCCTGTTCGCTCCCCACGCTTTCGCTTCTCAGCGTCAGTAGTGGCCCAGAGACCTGCCTTCGCCATCGGTGTTCCTCCTGATATCTGCGCATTTCACCGCTACACCAGGAATTCCAGTCTCCCCTACCACACTCTAGTCTGCCCGTACCCACCGCAAGTCCGGAGTTGAGCCCCGGATTTTCACGGCAGACGCGACAAACCGCCTACAAGCTCTTTACGCCCAATAATTCCGGACAACGCTCGCACCCTACGTATTACCGCGGCTGCTGGCACGTAGTTAGCCGGTGCTTCTTCTGTAGGTACCGTCACTTGCGCTTCTTCCCTACTGAAAGAGGTTTACAACCCGAAGGCCTTCATCCCTCACGCGGCGTCGCTGCATCAGGCTTTCGCCCATTGTGCAATATTCCCCACTGCTGCCTCCCGTAGGAGTCTGGGCCGTGTCTCAGTCCCAGTGTGGCCGGTCGCCCTCTCAGGCCGGCTACCCGTCGTCGCCTTGGTGAGCCATTACCTCACCAACAAGCTGATAGGCCGCGAGTCCATCCCCAACCGAAAAACTTTCCACACAGAAACCATGCGGCTCTGTGTCATATCCGGTATTAGCTTCGGTTTCCCGAAGTTATTCCAGAGTCAGGGGCAGGTTACTCACGTGTTACTCACCCGTTCGCCACTGATCACCCAAGAGCAAGCTCTCAAGATCACCGTTCGACTTGCATGTGTTAAGCACGCCGCCAGCGTTCGTCCTGAGCCAGGATCAAACTCTCCGTTGATGTCGAAAATCCCCAACCCCAACAGGGCCGAGAAAATCCATAACCACAAAGTGTCACAAACCCGGCTGAGCACAAACAACCAGCAAAAAGCTGATCATTCATTGTCAATCAAAGGAAAAACATCGCCAACCCAAACCCACCACCACCCACAACGAGCAGCAGCACACCTGAGCCAACGACAAAAATATTGGCATCGATTATTGACACGCTGTTGAGTTCTCAAAGATCGGACGCGCACCACCGACGAACTCAGAAAGTCCCTCGTCTGGGGCTGTACCGTGGTTTCCATCGCCAGAGGCGAGGCAACCGTTCTAACTTACCCGCGTCCCTGCTTGGGCGTCAAATCCGCCTGCTCTCTCGAGCCGGCCGGAGACGATCGCGCTTGGATCTCGGCGGGTCCCATACTGTAGCACCGTCTCCGGGCCCAGTTCCAATCCGCTGCCCGAGGCACTCGAGGTGCTCCTGGCCACGACGTGGTCGGGTGTCTGCTCCGCGGGACCGGCCTGCTTGGTGCGGGATGTGCATCCCACCGCTTGGCGTCCGTTGCTCCCTCACGGGCTGACGACGAGAACTGTAGACCGACTCCACGGAGCCCACCAAATCGGCCGGCACCCCGGGGGTGGCGATGCTCAGCCGGCAGGCGCCAGCCACACCCTGACGGGCAGCGGATCCGTGCCGGTCGGCCGCGTCACCAACACGTGCTCGTCCTCCCGAACGGCCACGTCGGCGACGAGCTCGCCGCGAACGCCAAGGGTCGAGAACACCTCGGGTTCCAGAGCCGCACCGCCAGCGCCGACATCGGGTGAATCCGCACCGAGGAGGACGAGTCGCCCGCCCCTCTCCCCCACCGCCGCCGACACCTCATC
This sequence comes from Ornithinibacter aureus, assembly GCF_009858245.1. Lineage (NCBI taxonomy): Bacteria > Bacillati > Actinomycetota > Actinomycetes > Micrococcales > Intrasporangiaceae > Ornithinibacter > Ornithinibacter aureus. The sequence continues at coordinate 3,455,985 of NZ_VMSB01000001.1, read as the reverse complement.
GACGACGGCGCGCAGGGCAGCCGGGTCTCGCCGCAGGGACGTCGTCGTCGAGACTGTCGGGATCGCGCACATGCCCCGCACCACCTGTGGCCACTCGTTCGCGGCTCGAGAATCCACCGCCATCACGACGTCCCCGGGTTCGAGGGAGTCGCACACCCGCTCCACGGCCGCCAACGAGCCTTGCTCCACCCCACCCGAGCGGTGGGGCCAGGTCGCCGCGAGCGCCGGCCCGACGACGAGCAGGCCGAGCACCGCTGCACCCAGACGGCCGGCCCACACCCTGCCGGCGGGTGCCCCCGCCTCGGCAGTGCGCTCCACGAGCCACTGCCCGGCAACCACCACGAGCACGACCACCAGCGGCAGCGCGATGAGCAACCGGCGATCGGCCCACGGGTGATCCGGGGTGATGCCGGGACGCACCAGGGTCAGCAGGGTCGACCCCGACGCCACCACCAGTGCAGGCACCCAGGCCTCGATCCGGCCCAGCGCCACGGACGACACCGCACGGCGCACGAGAGCCGCGAGGACGACGAGCGCCACCGCGAGCGCCACCGGGCCGAGGTACCACGACAGCCACGCGACCGACTGCTCGGCGTAGGTCCGGCCACCGTCGACCGGCAGGCCCAACCGCTCCTGCATCCCCGCGACGTACCGGGCCCCGGGGTCGTTCGGGTCCTGACGCACGACGAGCCACAGCGGGCGCGAGGCGAGGCCCACCCCCACGACGACCACAGCTGCCGCGGCCACGTCGGGAAGGCGTCGAACCACGCCCGGGGGCAGCGGCATCCGCACCCCCTTCCTGCGCAGGGCAACGGCCACCAGCGACGCCGCCCCCACCACCACGGCGAGGGCCACCAGTGGCAGGAGGCTGCCCGCGATGGCCGCCACGTACTGCCACGACAACGTCACCGCGGCCACCGCGGCCACCGCCAGCGAGGTCAGCATCCCGACGAGGGCCGGGCGCACCCACCTGGCTCCGAGCACCGCGCCCAGTGCGAGCACCGGGAGGACGAGCACGGCCTCGCGCAGGACATCGATGCGCACCAGCCCGGTGCCGCCGAGCAGCACTCCCGCGACGAGCGCAGCGCGCCCTGCACCGTCCGGCCACGCCAGCGATCCGTCGCGTACGCGACCCTGTGACGACTGGTCACCGACGAAGCCCGGCCCCGGCACGGCACCCGGCCCCGGCACGGCCTCCGACGCCTGAGCCACCGCGATCGTCAGGGCCAACAGCGCACCGGTCACGGTGAGCATCGCGAGCGGCTCCGAGTAGGTGGCGCGCGCCGTGTGCACCACCGGGAACAGCAGCCCGACCACCAGCGCCGACACCACCCCAGCCCAGGCGCTGACCACCCGCGCCACGAGCAGCCCCAGCGCAAGGAGGGCCAGACCCATCGCCACGGCGGGAAGGACGAGCGCCACCGGCCCACCACCGGCCCACCACCCGAAGCCGTAGACCACGGCCGGCCCGACGACGAACTGCGGCTGGACGGCCGGCTCCTGCGGTGTGCCCACCTGGAAGAAGGCCGGGCTCGCGAGGGTCACCCCGTCGAGCGCGAGCACCGCCGGACCACCGACCGATTCGGCGTCGACGCCGACGACCCGTTCATGGGTGGTCGCGAGGCTCACGGCCGCCTGGAGGTTGCTCGCTGCATCGCGCCTCGGGAGCACCTGCTCCGAGTGGGTCGCGCCGGCCCACACCGTGAACCCGAGCGCGACGGCGACGAGAACGCCCGAGGCCGCGACCGGCATCCGAACGCCTGGAACGCTGCGGGCCCACCAGCCACTCAGCCCGGCCACCAGCACCGCGACGGGCCACGCGAACGCCGGCGACCACCACCCCAGCCCCGACAGCACAGCCCCCACCGCGCTCACGAGGACGACCCACAGGGCAGCCCCGAGCGCCACCGACGTCAGGAGACGGGACCTCACGAACCCAGGCTGGCGATGTGCTCGATGATTCCGGTCGTGGACACCGACGGCGTGCGCGGGAGGTAGACGACCTTGCAGACGTCGCCCACCCAGTCGAACTTGCCCGCCCAGTCGTCACCCATGACGAGGACGTCGGCGCCGTGCTCGATGATGTAGTCGCGCTTCTGCTCCAGGGACTCCTCGACGAAGACCTCGTCGACGACGCGCAGGCTCGCGACGATCTCCATCCGCTCGTCCTGCGAGTACACGGGGGCGCGGCCCTTCTTGGCCAGGTTGAGGGCGTCTGCCGAGACGCCGACGACCAACCGGTCACCGAGCGCGGCGGCACGCTGGAGCACCCGGATGTGCCCGACGTGGAAGACGTCGAAAGTTCCGAAGGTGATCACCGTGCGTTCACTCATGGCGCGAGCCTAGTGCCGGATTGCGACCGGGCGGGCAGGGCAGCAACCCGCGTGGCCCTGTCGGGCGCGCCGGTTATGGTCGCCTGCGTGAGCACCGCGCACCCGACCCCGGCCCACCTCCTGCGCGCCCTCGTCGCCGCCGACCCCGGGCGACCGCGGATCACCGTCTACGACGACACCGAGTCCGCCACCCGCGGCGAGCGCATCGAGCTGTCCGCGCGCGTCCTCGCCAACTGGGTGGCCAAGGGGGCGAACCTCCTGCGCGACGACCTCGACGTCGGGGGCGGTTCGGTCGTGCGGCTGGACCTGCCGCCGCACTGGCGCACGCTCTACTGGGCGCTCGCGACGTGGTCTGTCGGCGCGGCTGTCGACGTGCCCCGCAGACGGGCGTCGGATGCCGTGGGCGCGCCGGCCGCTGGCGACTCCGGTGTCGCCGGGGTCGACGTGGTGGTGACGGATGCCGTCGACGTCGCCTCGGCAGCGACCGCGTCCGGGGCCGACGTGGTGTTCGTGACCCTCGCGGCACTGGCCCGCTCGGCCGCGGTGCCCGTTCCGGCCGGTGCGGTGGACGAGGCCCGCGAGCTCGCGACCCACGGTGACGTGTTCGATGCGTGGGACGAGCCGGAGCCCTCGGACGTGGCGCTGCGCGTTCCCGGCGACGACGCGACGACCTACGCAGCCGTCGTGCCCGCGGCTGGCGCGAGGGACGAGCGGGTGCACACCGGCACGCCGGACACCGCGGCGTTCCTGCGCCTCGCGCTCGAGGTGTGGGCGGGCGACGGCTCGCTCGTCCTCTCCCGCGGCGACGCGGGCGGCGACGTGCTGGAGTCACGGTTCGTCGCCGAGGGCGTGACGCGCCGGGTCTGAGCGCTGACCCACGGCTCGCAGCCCCGGTCAGCGGTCATCAGGCGACCGCGGTGAGCGCGGTCAGCGAGGCATGCGCGCCTCGACGGCCTTCCAGGTGAGGGTGCCGACGACACCGGTCTGCGAGAGCTTGGCGCTCGCCTGAGCGGACTTGACGGCAGCCTCGGTGATCGGGCCGAAGGAGCCGTCAGCGGTGATGCGCAAGGCCTTCTGCAGCGCCACCACGGCCGCGCCGGTGGAGCCACGCTTGACGACCGTTCCCCAGTACGGCAGGAGGGGGTGTGTGGCGAGCTCGAGCGCAGCCCAGGTCTTCGCATCCACGACCCCGGTCACCGCGAGCCCCTTGGCCGTCTGGAAGCGCTTGACGGAGGTGAGGGTGAGGGAGCCGAACGAGCCGTCGACGACGAGCCCACCCAGCCCGCGCTGCAGCACCTTGACCGCCGCGCCACTGGAGCCGACCTTGAGCACGGTGCTCTTGTACGGCGTGTAGGCGGTCGCGAGCGAGGTGACGGACGACCCCGACGGCGCGGGAGCGGTGGTCGTCGTGGTGCCCATGAGGGACTTCCACACCGCGGCGTCGACCACGCCGGTGACAGGGAGCTTCTTCTCGCTCTGGTACTCCTTGACCCGGGCCTCGGTGAGGCGGCCGAAGGACCCGTCGGCCGTCAGCTTGCCGATGGCCTTCTGCAGGGCCGTCACGGCCTCGCCCCTGGACCACAGCTTGAGCGTGACGCCTGCGTACTTGGCCAGGGGGTGCGTCGTCGGGGCGGGGGCCGCCGTCGTGGAACCCGCGATGAGCGCGTTCCAGACCTTGGAGTCGACGACACCGTTGACGGTGAGCCCCTTGGCCTGCTGGTAGGCCTTGACCTTGGACTCGGTTGCCGGCCCGAAGGACCCGTCGACCGTCAGCCCACCGAGCGCCTTCTGCAGCGCCTTCACGGCAGTGCCGGTGGACCCCCGCTTGAGCACGACGTTGACGTACTGCTGGAGGGGGTGGGCCACCCGGCTGGGCACGAGCTTGAGCGCGACCATCTTCGACCACGTGGCGTTGTCGAGCTTCTTGGTGGCGGTCAGCTTGTTCTTCGTCTGCCAGGCGCCGAGGGCCGTCGCCGTGATCGGCCCGAACTTGCCGTCGGCGGTGACGCCGATGGCCTTCTGCGCGAGCACGACCTCCGGGCCCGTGGCGCCCTGAGCCAGCAGCGGGTAGCCGCTGGCGGTCATCACGGGAGCGGGCGGGGGCGTGATCGGCAGCGCCGGGGTGTAGTTCGCGTTCGTCAGGGGGTCGGTCACCGCGACGCCGCTCCACCACGAGGAGCGCATGCGGGCGCCGTCCCAGTTGAACGAGAAGTGGATGTGGTCGGTGTGCGGGGACACGCCGTAGTACGGCGCCCAGCCGCGGCCCGGGTCGTAGGCGCGCCACTGCTGGCGGTTCCAGATGATGTAGTTGATGCCGAAGCGCTTGGCCATCGCGCCGGGGCGGCCCTGCGCGTCGGGCGCCGCCAGCCACCGCGTGAGCGCGTTGGCGAGCGCGAGCTGCTCACTGTTGTTCGCGTTGATCATCCAGTCCAGGGCGCGGCCCTCACCGTGCTCGGCGGCGCACGTGCGCAGGATGCCGTAGGTCCGGTTGCCATAGGTCGTGTTGAGCAGCTTCGCGAACGCCACCGCACCGGGCTGGTTGTACGTCAGACACTGGGTGCCCTTCTGGTACGGCGCGGCGACGTCGAGCGCCGACGGCAGGGCCTTGGTCGGCTTGGGGTACGGGATCGTCGTGGCCTCTGCGGACCCCGCCACGAGGGGAAAGGCCAGTACGGATGCCGACACGGCACCAAGCGTTCGCACAGGAAGCCGGCGACCTCTGCGGGGCTCGGCCTGCGCGGAGGGCGTGGGCTCGACAAAGGGCTCGGTCAGCGGGCTTGACACGGGGCGGTGCTCCTCGGACGGCGGGTCGCCTCGTGGAAGCCGAGGCGGCCCGTCATCCCGATGAATCACAGACGTCACACACGTCCCACGAGATGACTGGGCCACACAGTTGTCCCACCTGCCCCCACTGCCCCGCAACCCGCTCTGCCAAATTACAATGATGTACTTCATTTGGTGGCCCATTTGCCCGCAAGATGTCCTGCCCAGTGACACTCCTGAAACAGATCTTCCTGTGAGGCGGGGCGCCTCGATGGTCGGATGAGCTCCGTCGGGTCACTAGAGTGCGGGCATGGACAAAGTCGTCGCCACCCCTGCCGACGCCGTCGCCGGAATCTCTGACGGAGCCACGCTCTCCGTCGGCGGGTTCGGGCTGTGCGGCATCCCCTCCGTGCTCATCGCCGAGCTGCACCGACAAGGCGTTCGCGACCTCGAGGTCGTGTCGAACAACTGTGGTGTGGACGACTGGGGCCTCGGCATCCTGCTCGCCGCCCGACAGATCCGCCGGATGGTCTCCTCCTATGTCGGGGAGAACAAGGAGTTCGCCCGCCAGTACCTCGAGGGTGAGCTCGAGGTCGAGTTGACGCCGCAGGGCACCTTGGCCGAGCGGCTGCGCGCGGGGGGCAGCGGCATCCCCGCCTTCTTCACGCCCACGGGCGTCAGCAGCCAGGTCGCAGATGGCGGCCTGCCCTGGAAGTACGCCACCGACGGCTCGGTCGCAGTGGCTTCTCCCGCCAAGGAGGTCCGGGTCTTCGAGCACGACGGCGTCGAGCGCGAGTACGTCCTCGAACACGCGATCGTCGCCGACTACGGGCTGGTGCGCGCCTGGAAGGGCGACCGACACGGCAACCTCGTGTTCAACAAGTCCAGCCGCAACTTCAACCCCCTTGCCGCCATGGCCGGCCGCATCACCATCGCAGAGGTAGAGCAGCTCGTCGAGCCCGGCGAGATCGACCCCGACGACGTGCACCTGCCCGGCATCTACGTGCAGCGGGTGCTGCCGCTCACCGCTGAGCAGGCCGCCGACAAGCGCGTCGAGCGCCGCACCGTCACCGCGGCACCCTCCCCCGCCGACGCCCCGAAGGAGATCTGAGCCATGCCCCTCACCCGTGAGCAGATGGCCGCGCGCGCGGCCGCCGAGCTCGAGGACGGAGCCTACGTCAACCTCGGCATCGGCCTGCCGACCCTCGTGCCCAACTACGTCCCCGACGACGTCGAGATCGTGCTCCAGTCGGAGAACGGGATCCTGGGCGTCGGCGCCTACCCCCTCGAGGAGGCAGTCGACCCCGACCTCATCAACGCGGGCAAGGAGACGGTGACCGTTCGCCGGGGGGCGTCGTACTTCGACTCGGCCATGTCGTTCGGGATGATCCGCGGCGGCAAGGTCGACGCGGCGATCCTCGGGGCCATGCAGGTGTCAGCCACGGGCGACATCGCGAACTGGATGATCCCCGGGAAGATGGTCAAGGGGATGGGCGGTGCGATGGACCTCGTCCACGGCGCCAAGAAGGTCGTCGTCCTCATGGAGCACGTCGCCAAGGACGGCTCGCACAAGATCGTGCAGCAGTGCTCGCTCCCGCTCACCGGCAAGGCGGTCGTGCAGCGGATCATCACCGACCTCGCGGTCATGGACGTCACGGAGGCGGGCCTCGTGCTGCGTGAGCTCGCTCCCGACGTGACGGAGGAGCAGGTGCGCGAGGCGACCGGCGCCCCCTTCGTGGTCGACCTGCCCTGAACGGGACCCCGTCGTGCCGCGCCGACGGTCAACTGAGTGACGCTGCCTCGAGGACGCTGGCGGAGAGAGATGCGGTGCCGCCCACCGCGGAGATCGTCTCGAGCAGCGGGGTGGACTGAAGCGTCCGCGCGGCTTCTTCACCGAGCCCACTCGGGGGTGCCAGGACGAGCAGCCGAGCCCTTGTCCCAGCCACCAGGGAGTCCACCAAACTGCGATCGGACCCATTGGTGATCACCACCTCGCTCGTCACCGGGACCCTGGCGCGGTAGAAGTCGGCGACCGCGCTAGAGCTGGCATAGCGGTCGGAGCCGGCCAGGCGAACAACGGACAGTCCACGGTTCCTCATGTCCGCCACGACCTTCTCGGAAACGACCGAGGGCCCACCGACGACCCGCGCCGCGGTGGCGCCGGTCGCACGCAACGCGCGCAGGGTGGCCGGTGCGAGAGCAGCGGCGGGCGTCAGGAGTATGGGCTCGTTGACCGCTGTCGCCGCCCCAGAGGCACCGAGCGCGTCGGCGAGACCGTCGCCACCCGCAAGGACGACAGCCGTCACGGTGCGCCGCTGAGCCATCAGCTTCGCCACCGCCTCCGAGGTCCCGAACCGGTCGGCCCCGGCCACCCGCACCACCGTCAGGCCGCGGGCCCGCAACGAGGCGAGCACGGAGTCCGACACGACCGCGCGGCCACCCACGACGTAGGCCGTCCGCACCTTCGAGCCGCGTCGATCCAGCTCCTTGACGGTCTGCGGCGGCAGCGATCCGCGCTTGGTCAACAGCAAGGGGGCTCCCAAGGTGCCGGCAAGCGGCCCGGAGACCGCCGCGTCGACCAGCGTCGAGTCGCCTGCGGCAATGACCACCGATGTGGCCGAGGGGGCGACACTGGCTGCCACGGCCGCGCCCACGGCATACCGGTCGGCGCCGTCGAATCGTCGGGTCAGGTGGCGGACTGCGATGGAGTAGACGCCCACCCTGGTGCGGAACTGCTCGCCGGTGATCGTGGCCGCCCTTCCGGCGGTCGATGTCGCGACAGCCCTGCGGATGCCTCCGTTGGCGGTGCGGTCCCGAAGGTCGAGACGGGCGATGTCGGGGAGCCCGAAGGCCTTGGCGACGGTGGCCCCGTTAGGGCTCAGCTTCCAGGATGCGCGCGGGTTGCTCGCCCGCAGGCTCCAGGGGTCGGCCACGCCGCGCAGGTACGGGAGCGGAGTTCCACCCCAGACATCCTCGTTGCTTTCCGACCGTCCGCCGTGCGAGGAGGAGTAGTAGGCACGGACAACCGACCCGCCGCTCCGGACAACGTACCCCGTGGATGAGGATCCAGTCGCTCGCACGGCCGAGCGCCAGGCCGGCCAGTACGGGAGATCCGAGGCCGCCGGATAGCCGCCGTACACCTGGTCGCTCGTCGTGTCGTAGACGTGGCACTGGCAGACCGAACGCACGCCCGAGGAATAGGAGCGCAGCGCATAGCCACGGGCCGCTGCCGCCTGGGCCTTGAGTGCCTCTTTGGGCCACGACCACGGCATCTCACGGATGTAGTCGAGGTACTCGTCGTGGAGCCGGACATGGTTGACGGCCTCCAGCGTCGCCCCCGCTCCCGGGTAGATGACGGTGCGCCCGTCGCGATAGACCCTGCCACCGATCGACATCCCCGTGCGGTCCGCGGCTGCGGCCGTGTCCCAGGTGAGCGTCACCGAGGAGCCGCTAAGCGAGGTGGCACCGGAGCATCCTCCGCAGGAGACCTTCACCGATGCACCGCTTCGTACGAACGAAAGACCATCACCGAGCCCTCCGGTCATCGAGCGGGTCGTACCGGAGGGGACGCTCACGGTGAAGTCACCACCACCTGCCGCGATCGCGACGGAGGAGGCAGAGAGCGAAGCGGCAGCGTGGACGATGTTGACCCGGAGTATCTGGGTGTCCGTCACCGCGTCGTAGGTCGTGCCCGTGTAGTAGTGCCGCAGGATGCGTGAGGCAGACCAGCCGTCCTTGGCCATCTCCATGGCGCCGTACTGGCTCATCCCCAAGCTATGCCCCCAGCCGGAGCCCCGGAGCACCCAAGTCGAGGCGCCCGTCAGCGACGCCGCGCCCAGAGTCGCCGCCTGAGACGCAGCTCTGGCCTCTACACCGACTGCCGTGGTGATAACCAAGACGAGGGCGAGCGCGGATGTCGCGGCGCTGCGCAAGGTGTTTCTCACCCGCGTGAGTCTGTCACATCCGCCCCGGGAGTCACAGCCACTTGGTCTGCGTACGATGGCCCCTGATGGAAAGCAACACGATGGGCACGAGCACCAGCTACGACGATGTGTGGCTGGTGATCCCGCTGTACAACGAGGGACAGGTGATAGGAGACGTTGTCGCCGAGGCGCGTCGCACATTCCGTCACGTCGTATGTGTCGACGACGGCTCCACCGATGGGGGTGCTCGCCACGCCCGGGCCGCCGGGGCCGTGGTCGTGCAACACCCGGTCAACCTCGGGCAGGGAGCGGCACTGCAAACCGGTTTCGAGTTTGCCAGAGCCCAGAGCGGCATGCGGTGGGTCGTGACGTTTGATGCCGACGGCCAGCATCGCATCGAGGACGTGGTGGCCATGGTCGACCTGGCCCGAGGGCAGCAGCTCGACGCTGTCTTCGGTTCGCGGTTTCTCGACGAACGCAGCACGCCGGGCTGGGCGAAACGCTTTGTGCTCCGACTCGCCGTCGCATACACGAACGCGACCACGAGCACTCGACTCACGGACGCGCACAATGGCCTGCGCGTCCTTTCCCGGGACGTGGTTGCCCAGCTCGACATCACTCAGAACCGCATGGCCCACGCATCCGAGCTCGTGGCGCAGGTTGGTGCCTTGAAGGTGCCCTACGGAGAGGTGCCAGTTCACATCCTCTACACCGACTACTCACGCTCGAAGGGCCAGTCGCTGTGGAACTCCATCAACATCCTGGCGGAGCTGATCCTGCGGTGAGCGTCCTCCTCATTCAGGTCATCCTCATCGCGCTCGTGCTCGCGGTCGTCGTCCGGCTCTTCCGGTCTCGTGGCGCCCGGGCACAGGCCATTCGAAGAGTGGGCCTGATCCTCTTCGCGGTGTTCGCCATCGTGTCGATCCTCTTCCCGTCGGTCTGGAACACCATCGCCGTCCTCGTCGGCGTGGGTCGCGGTACGGACATGGTCCTGTACGCCCTGGTCGTGGCCTTCCTGTCGTCGACGGTCACCACATACCTCCGATTTCGAGATCTGGAGATCACCTACACCCGTCTTGCCCGGCGCATCGCGCTCGATGAGGCCCACCAGCCGCCGCGGCACGAGGATCCCGCCGACTCATGATGTCCGGCCGACTCACCGAGGTGAGACGGCGGAGGAGGTGCCCGGACGGGAAGTCTTGTCCGGTCCTGCAGGACTCAGCGGTTGTCCTCGTTGTACCGCGCCAGCACATCATCCATGGGCCCGTCCATGACCATCCGCCCCGACCGGAGGTACAGGCCACGAGCGCCGAATCTCTTGAGGTCCTTCTCCGAGTGTGACACCAGGAAGAGGGTTCGCCCTTCGGACAACAGGCTCTCCATCCGCGTGTAGCACTTCTCCCGGAAGGCCTTGTCGCCGACCGCGAGCACCTCATCGACGAGGAAGATCGGCTCGTCGAGCGAGGAGATGACGGCGAAGCCCAGCCGCACCTGCATCCCGGAGGACAGGTGGCGGTAGGGGCGGTCGAGGGCCGCGCGTACCTGCGGGCCCGCGAAGTCGACCATGTCCTCGAAGCGCTCCTCGATCTGGTCCTTGGAAAGCCCGTGCAGGCCGGCCTGGACGTACAGGTTGTCGCGGCAGGTCAGCTCGCCGCGAAAACCCCCCGTAAGCTCGATGAGGGGGGCGACCCCGCCGTCGACGTGCACTGTGCCCGTGTCTGGTAGGAGCACGCCCGCGATGGTCTTCAGCAGGGTGCTCTTGCCGCTGCCATTGCCCCCGACAAGGCCGACGGCCTCGCCCTTGCGGATGTCGAAGGAGATGTCTTTGAGGGCCCAGAAGGTATCCGAGGTGGTCGTGGCGCGACCGTGGAACAGCAGGTCGCGAACCTGCATCTTGCGGCGACGAGACGTGTAGAACTCGACCCCGACGTCCTTCGCGCTGATGACCACGCTCATCGACTCAGATCTCCTTCAGGACGGAGCGCTCGAGCCGCGAGAACATCCAGAAACCGAGGACGACGAGCAGGAAAGACATCGCCGCGCTCACCCCGACATCGACCCAGGAGACGGATCGCTCGAACAAGCCGCCACGGTAGAGGGACAGAATGCCGTTGAGGGGGTTGAGGACGAGCGCCGCCCGCAGCTGATCGGGCACCGAATGCAGGCCGTAGAGCACCGGGGAGAGGTAGAAGAAGAAGCGCAAGAGGATGCGCACGACGCGCTGCATGTCGGTGGCGAGCACAGTGATCGGGGCGAGGAGTAGCCCCAGTCCCACCAATAGGAGGAACTGGAGCACCATTCCGAGCGGGAACAGCAGCAGTTCCCAGTCGAGGTTGACTCGTCCCACCACGAGGTAGTAAATGACGAAGCCGACGAGGATCGGCAGCGACAGGACGTACTCGACGCCCTTGGCGACCACGCACCGGATGACCCACACCTCGCGGGGCAGGTTCGTCGAGCGGACGAGGCGCGCCTCCTGGATGAGGCTCTTCGTCGTGTCGTTGACCGACCCCGTGAACCACTGCCACGCCAGCAGGCCAGACAGCAGGTAGAGGAAGTACGGGGTGTCGGCGACCCTACCGGCCTTGAAGATGAAGGTGAAGACGACGAAGTAGACACTCGCCATGAGGAGGGGGTCAAGCACCGTCCACACGTACCCGAGGATGCTGCGCGAGTAGCGCACCCGCAGGTCGCGCTGAACCAGGGTCCCGAGGATCTCACGCCGACGCCACACCGCCGTGATCCGCTTGATCAACGCGGGAACCTCGATTCGGCGTCGGCGGACAACTGCGGGCACCCGTGAGGGTGCCGTGGCGACGATACGGCACGGCGACCCACCTCGCGTAGAGGCGGCATCAGATGTCGCGCTCCAACCGCAGGATGCCGTCCACGTCGCGCAGCATGCCCTCCTCGACGAGCGTCGCGCGCAGCTTGGCGTACTCAGCGGGGTCGCCGTGGGCGAAGTGGGCCAGGCGGGTGAGGAAGAGTGCCACGGACCGGAACGACCGGGTGATGACGAGGTTGGGTGTGCCGGTCGTGCAGTTGAACTGGGTCACGGGGGTGCGCCAGTCGCCGTAGTTCTCGGTGAGGTAGCGGTCGGCGTCAGCCGGGCCGAGGACGGGCACCCCGGCGAGCGTGTAGTCGGCGAGGTCGAACGGGCTGTTCTCCCAGCGGTGGATCGACGACCCGTGCCAGATTCGGCCACCCTCGAGGTGGTGCACGAAGACGTCGACGTTGATGCCGTTCTCGTGGATCAGCTTGACGAGCGCGGGGGCGCGCTCAACGGCAAACCGGCTGGGCCCGGTCTTGATGACGGTCTGCGCGTGGTCGAGCTTCTTGACGACAAAGCGCGGCGATCGCCCGAGGGCCTCCACGAGGCGATCAAGCACCTCGGGGCGCTCCGGGTCGAATGTGACGCCGACGTCGATATCGTAGTCGTGCGCAAGGAACCCGCCCTCACGCACGATGCCGAGAAAGGTGCCGGAAATGACGTACCAGCGCCACTGCTCAATGGGGAGCGCCACCGCGAGGTCCCGCAGGGCCGTGTGAGCATCCTCGACCGAGAAGTCTCCCTCGCGGTCGAAGGACGGGCCCGACACCTCGCCGTGGGCGCTGCTGATGAATGGCAGCAAGGCGTCGGCGTGCGCCCGAAAGTCCGCCTGCAGGGTCTCGATGTCCTGCGCACCCGCGTCGAGCTGGGCATGGATGCGGGCCGCCCGCACGAAGAGGTCGTCCGCTCGCCACAGGTGCTCGGGCAGGGCGCGGCTACGGTGCGCAATAAACGCCTCGAGCGCATCGAGGTCGCCTGGCTCGGCCCCGAGGGTGAAGTCGAAGAAGTCGTCGGTCACCGTCTCGACACCCGGCCAGCCGCGGCGCAGTACCCAGCCAGCGAGCCGGAAGCCGTACTTCGTCTCGTCACGCATGAACTGCGTGCGCACCAGTCGAGCGATCGAGGGCCGGCCCGTTACCGCGAGGGTTCCGGCAAACGCAGCAGATCCCACCCCGTGGCGGAATGCAGGCGTATGGGTCCGGTTCAAGAAGTTGAGGAGCGAGTAGGACTTGCTGAGCACTACTCGGCTCCGATGGCTCGGTAGAATTCGGCCATCGCATCGGCGTTGTACTGCGCCGCGTCGAAGGGCGGGTTGGGCACCTCGCCGCGGAGTGCTGCGCGCAGACCTTCGGCGAGCGCCTCGTCTGTACGATCGACAACGAGCCCTGTTCCCGCGGGAAGGGCCCCCGACACGGAGCCGAAGGCTGTCGAGACGACCGGGAGGCCCAGAACGAGTGCCTCAAGGATCACCATGGGCTGGCCCTCGTAGTCACTGGACAGCACGAAGATGTCACATGTCCGCATGAGGGCCCACGGGTTGTGCAGCAGGCCGGTGAAGTGCACGGCGTCCCCTAGGCCCAGCGATCGTGCGAGTTCCCTCGTGGGCTCGAACAACGGGCCGTTGCCGATGACGACGAGCTCGACGTCGCCACGCTCCGCACGCACCTGCGCGAACGCACGAAGAAGGCGGCCGTGGTTCTTCTCGGGTGACACGCGACCTACCGTGACGAAGCGGGTCACCCCGGAGCGGACCGGGACGGACTGCAGTGCGAGGCGGCGCGCGATCTCGGGCCCCAGGTGCGGCACCTCGTGCTGCGCCGCGAGGACATCCGGGGTCAGCGGCCGCGTCGGCGCATCCGCATCGTCGTCAGGGAGCCACTCGAGAAGATGGTCCCCCGGCCATTGGGCGGCCATAGCCGGGTCACCCTCGGCCGCAGCGCGGATCGCCTCGGTGTCGATGGTGTTGCGGGCGTAGACGAACTTGTCGGCTGGCGCGAACTCGGCGAGACCTCGTGCATTGATATCGCGCAGTTCCGGGCTCACCGAGACGAGGTTGTCGTAGAACCGGTAGGACGAGAACACCGCCCCGAGATGCTGCTCAAACGGCCGCACACCGTCGACGACACGCATCTGGTCAGCGCGGAGGTCGTTGTGCATCCAGATCGAGCGGTGGTCGGTGGGAGCCTCGGCCATCAGAAACGACCAGAACGGCGAGTAGCCGCTGAAGTCGATGAGGTGGTCAAAGTGCGCCGACCCCACGCATCGGCGCCACTCACGGTTGAGCAACGCGAGCATCGTCTGGAGCTGGACGGGGGACATCCGGCCCCCCTTCTCCAGGAGTCGGCGACGCTTGGAGCGGTGCAGCTTCCCTGTCGTGAACTTCCCGATCCTCGCGAGCCGCCGAACTCCCGGCGGGATCCGCCCTGCGTTGATCGCGCGGTCCCCGCTTGAGTGGTGGCGGTACACGACGGTGACGTCGAAACGCTCGTGGTCGATGCTGCGCAGAAGGTTGATCGCCGAAGTCGTGATGCCATTGGATTTCAGACCGCCGAGGTACACCAACATCGTCGTGCGACCATCACGGCGGATCGGCTCGACAGACCGGCCATCGCGGCGTCCCCGCCAGACGGCGTCGACGATGCGCCGGGACGCCTGCCCGTCGTCCTTGGCCGCGAACCTGGCCCGGGCCGCCTGGTACACCTCGCGATGGCTGACCAGCGGGTCGGCAGGGGAGCCCGAACCCACCGAGGCCACCAGGTCGGCGGCTTCGTCGAGGCTGGTGACCAGGGGGCCGGGCAGCTCGGACTCGGTCAGGTACAGCCCTCGAAGGTTGATGTAACCCTCGAGGTCGGGGGCGAACAGGACAATGGGGACTTCGGTGGCGAGCGCGTCGAAGGCAATACTGCTGAAGTCCGTCACGAGCACGTCGGTGACTCCGAGGACGAGATTCGAGGGGATGTGGTTCGGGACCAGCATCCCGGCGACCTCACCGTGCGACCGAGCGAGGTCGTACACCTGCTGGTGGACCTTGAGGACCACCCGGTGGCCCGGGCCGAGCCGCTGCCGCAGCGCCTTGACCCGGGCCACGAGCTCGAGCGCATCGTCCACAGCGCGGGCGAAAGAGGCGCCGCGCCAAGTGGGCGCGTACACCACTAGGCGGTCGTCGGCAGCACCGAGGTCGACCCCTGCGCGGGACAGCCGGCCACGCACCTCTGCTCTGCCTTGCGCGTCGAGCACCTGGCGGTCGGTGCGAGGGTTGCCCTCGTCGATGACGAGCCCGGGGTAGACGTTGAGCAGCCCGTACGCCGACTCGTACATCGTCGACGTCATGTACGGCGAGCTCGACACGACGTAGTCGCTCATGAGGAAGTTGCGCAGGACGTTGCGCGTGGCCGCGACCTGGCCCGGCTCGTCGCGTCCCATCTTCTTCATGGGGGTGCCGTGCCACGTGTTGAGGTACACCTGCCCCTCACGTTTGGCGAAGCTCGGCGGAAAGGTTGCGTTGTTCACGAGGAACCCCGCAGTGGCCAGCGCCCGCACGTATGCGTAACTCCCGCGGGTCACGGTGGAGACGCGCGGGTGATCGACCAGGTCGCCCAACGCTCCTTGACGATCGATGCCCTCCTTGAGCACCCAAATGTGGTGAAGGTGTTGCAGGTCCTCGGCAGCCATCAGTTCCCGGAAGATCGCCTCAGGGTGACAGAGCACGCCTTGGCCACCGAATGCCTCATAGAGCACGATTTCTGGCCGCACCGGCAGGCGAGAGGTCGCGTGGTACCACTCGTTCCGCACCGCACTGCGAACGGAGGCCGGAAGCTGGAGCAGCGTACCGGCGGAAATCCGTGCCTTGGACATGGATCGGCGACTCCTCGTGGAGGTGGGGGCGAACAGTTGAACGAGTCTATCGGCCGAGAGGCACCGTCCCAGACTCGTCGCATAGCCTATGCGGGTGCTGACCCCCGGGACCCATGCGTGGCCGGACGTGATCGTCCCCGTCCTCGTGGCCCTCGCACTTCTCGTGGTCCCCGGCGCGGTGACACTCCGACTCCTGGGAGCGAGGGCGCTCCTCTCTCTCGCGGCCGCGCCAACCGTCTCGACCCTCATCATCGTCGGCGGGGGGAGTGTGACGGCTGCCCTCGGCCGCCCGTGGTCGATCGTTATCGTGGTGTTCGCGACACTCACGACTTGGCTCGTCGCCGGGATGTGTTCCGCACTCATCACCCGGCTGCGTCGGCGGCACCTCGACTCCGCGAGGGAAGACTCTGCGAGTGCGGCCGCTGCCGCGTCACGAGGTGACGCGCCCATGGCGCCGGCGTGGGCCGACGCCGCTTGGCTGCTCGTCGGGACTGCCATCGCTGCCGTGATCATCGGGTGGGTACTCATCCATTCGACCGACTCGCCCGAGCAGTTCCCCCAGCACCCAGATACGATCTTCCACCTCGGGACCACGCAGTGGATGGCCCAGAACCTCGACGTGTCGTTCCAGCACGGCCTGCGTTTCACCGGAACCCTGACCAACACAAGCTACCCGGTCGGCTTTCACTCGATGGCCGCCACGGTGTCCTTGATCACCGGCGTCCCCGCGGTCGTCTCCACCTCCGCCCTCGTCCTCGCCACCGCTGCGGTTATCTGGCCCTTCGGCATGGGTCTGTTGTCGAGGACCGTGTTCGGTGGCGCCGTCGCCGCAGGGCTGGGCGCACTGTCCTCGGCCCTCTTCATCGCCTTCCCCTTCATGCTTATCGGCTTCGGGCCACTCTGGCCGAACCTCTACGGACAGGCCATGGTTCCTGCCGTGCTCAGCGCAGCACTCGGGGTCATCGGGATCCTGGCGCGCAACGGACAGAGCCCAGGGACCCCAGCGACCTGCGCCGTTGTCATCCTCGTGGCCCTGCCTGGCCTCGCGGTGGCCCACCCTCAAGCGGTGCTCACCGCCGACGTTCTGGCCGCAGTGGCAACATGGACGGCGGCTGCACGCCGGATGTGCGGTGGCCCCGGGACCCCCCATCGGAGACTCACCTTCCTGGTCGTCAACGCCGGGCTGGCAGCAGCGGCCCTCGCATCCGTGGCACTTGCACCGGCTTCGATGCGCGACACCGGGGAGCCCGGGCCCGAGATGACGTCTGCTGACGCGTTGTCCGACATCGCCGGCCTGGCCCCACGAGACGCGGGGGCGGCGCCCGCGATGGCTGTCGTGGTCGTGCTCGGCATAGCGGTCGTGCTCATCCTGCTTCGCACCGCACTGTGGATCGTGCCCGCCCTGGCGCTCTTCACGGCGGCCTACTTCCTCAACACAGCCGTTGACGATACGGTCGCACGGTTGGTGACGTGGCCATGGTTCAACAACGCGATAAGGCTCGCTGGCGTCGCCGTCCTTCCAGCTGCTCTTGCGGCCACGGCCGCGCTTCTCGCACCCGCTCGCCTTATCGCTCCTCGCCTCACCGGTGGTGGCAGTCGAGCCTGGATGGTCGAGTCGGCGTGCGCCGCGGGACTCGCGGCCCTGCTCGTCATCCCCACGGGCGCCGGGATCCAGCGCGACATTGAGTGGCTCTGGCCCTATTACCACCCCGGCACCGCACGATCCTGGGTCAGCCCAGAAGAGCTGCTTGACCTGCGTGAGCTGGCGGGAAGCCTTCCGGAGGGCGCGGTCGTCGCGGCCAGTCCGTGGAATGGCGGCTCGTACATGTACATCGTGGCGGGAACACAGATGTTCTGGCCCACCGAGAAGACGAACACAACGACGGAACGTCGCCTGCTCGCCTTGCTCCTCAACGACATCGACACGAACCCGGTGATCTGCCGCTTCGCGAAGGAGGCAGGCATCACCCATGCGCTGACGGGAGGGGTTCCGTTCCTGTGGGGGGAGGAGGAGGCGCGGATGGAGTTCGGTGGCGTCGACGGGATCCACGAGTCACCCGCGTGGCGGGAGGTTGCACGTTCAGGGGACTACCGACTGTTCGAGCTCACGCAGTGCCCCCCTGAGAGTCGGCCCCAGGGGGACCGCGTCGACGTTGAGACGTTTCCCGGCTCTTCATACCTGAGGGTGGGGTGAGCACGACGCGCGTGGGCGTGGGCTGAGGAGGTTTGGGGTCGAGGTCCCCGAGGATCTGAGGACTCTCACATCACCAGATCTCAAGGACCTCGACGATGCCGAAGCCTACGTTGTGCTGCTCTCGTGCGGGCGGCTACTGCGACCGTTGTGATCTCCTCGTCGGCCTGCCGGGCCTGCATGTGATCGGCGTGGATCGTGATGAGGGAATCGGCGCGTTCACGGTCACCGTGGAGTCCGAGCCGGAGGTGATGGGCTGCCCGAGGTGCGGGGTCGTCGCGCATGGTCACGGCCGGCGCGAGGTGCGGCTGGTCGACGCCCCGTGGGCGGGCCGACCGGTCACGATCATCTGGCGCAAGCGTCGCTTCGTGTGCCCGGACCCGGGGTGCCCGACCCGCTCGTTCGTGGAGCAGGACGAGGACATCGCCCGACCGCGGGCGCTGCTCACGGTGCGGGCCTGTCGGTGGGCGATCGCCCAGCTGCGCCGTGAGCACGCCTCCATCCTCGGGCTGGCCTGCCAGCTCGGGACGACGTGGAAGACGGTGTGGACCTCGATCAAGCCGGTGCTCGAGCAGGCCGCCGCCGACCCGACCCGCTTCGAGGGGGTGTCCACCCTGGGGGTCGATGAGCACGTGTGGCGCCACGTGTCGACCAAGCCGATCGAAGACGGCGGGCGGGGCCCGAAGGAGCTGACCGGGATCGTGGACCTGACCCGTGATCAGCACGGCCGCACCCGGGCCCGGCTGCTGGACCTGGTCCGGGCCGCTCCGGCGCCGCGTACAAGGCCTGACTGACCGAGCGCGGACAGGCGTTCCGCTCCGGGGTGAGCGTGGCGACGTTGGACCCGTTCCACGGGTACAAGAACGCCATCGACGACGAGCTCACCGACGCCGTCGCCGTGCTCGACGCGTTCCACGTCGTCAAGCTCGCCACACAGGTCGTCGACGACGTGCGGCGCCGGGTCCAGCAGGACACCTGCGGGCACAGCGGACGACGCAACGACCCGCTATACCGGATCCGCAACATCCTGCGCGCCGGCGCAGAACGACTCACCGACCGCCAACGCGCCCGGCTCACCGCGGCGTTCACCGCCCGGGACGAGCACGTCGAGGTCGAGGTCGCCTGGTTGTGCGCCCAGCAGGTCCGCTCGGCCTACCACCAGGACACCCCCGCCGCCGGGCGGGCCATCGCCGAGAAGATCCTCGCCACGTTCATCTCGTGCCCGATCCCCGAGGTCGCTCGCCTGGGCCGGACCCTGAAGCAGTGGCGTGAGGCGTTCCTGGGGTACTTCACCACCGAGGGCGCGAACAACGGTGGCGCCGAGGCCGTCAACGGGCTCATCGAGCTACACCGAAGGGTCGCTCGAGGCTTCAGAAATCGCGGGAACTACAGACTCCGCATGCTCCTCATCGGAGGAGGGCTCGCCCTATGAACCCCACCCTCAGGTATGAAGAGCCCGTTTCCCAGCCTGGTTGGGTGGGACTCTCTGTCGGTTTGCCAAACGCCAACACCGCTGCCGGGTGGCGTTCGACGGTCATTCCGCTAACCCGCAGTGCAGACGCCAGCGAGGTCGTCGGTGGAAGCGTCCGGATCGGCACCTGGCCTCTCCATGACGGCCTGCTTCTTCGGCTCCGATTCCGTCGGGGTCTCAGTGGCGCGAGCGGGGGGCGCGGGTTCCGCGTCGGCCTTCTCGGACCGTGCGATGGCCTTGTCGACCGCAGCGTGCACGACGGCCGGGTCGTAGTCCCACGGCTTGATGAGCGGAGGCACGAAGTTCACTGAGGTGATCTTCTGCTGCTTGGTCTTCACGGCCAGGTCACCCAGGGTGGCGAGCGCGCCCTGCGGGATGTCGGTCTGGAAGACGCCCTTGGTGGCGTTGGCGATGTCGCCGAAGTTCAGCACGACGGTCTGGGGGTCGAGCTGGCGGATCATCGCGGTCACGACACAGCGCTGGCGGGCCATCCGCTCGTAGTTCGTGGAGTTGGCCCGGCTCCGGGCGTACCAGAGCGCGTCGTGGCCGTCGAGATGCCGCTCCCCCGCCTCGATCCAGCCCTTGATGTTGGCCTGCGAGCCGATCGGCGTGCGTCGCTGCACGGTGATGTCCAGGCCACCCACGGCATCGACGAGGCTGCGGAACCCCTTGAGGTCGACCAGCACGTGGTACTGGATGTCGAGGCCGGACAACGCCTCGACGGCCTCGGTCGTCGCCACGAGGCCCGGGTCCTGCGTGCCGGGCGGGAACTCGTCGGCGTGGTCCTGCCCCCACGTGTAGAGCCCGTTGAGCAGGCACTCGTCGCCGCAGGTCCACCCCTGCGGCATCAGCCCGGCCATGACCGAGCCCCGTCGGAAGGTGATGTTCTCGGTCTCGCGGGAGAAGCCGAACAACACGGCCCGGCCCGTCTCGGCATCGACGCTGGCCAGTTGGATGCTGTCTGGTCGCAGGCCCTCACGTCCGCGACCGCTGTCTCCGCCGAGCAGGAGGATGTTGAACCGGCCGTCCACGGCTCCGGCCGCGTCCCCGGCACCGAACACCGAGGTCATGGCCGTGCGGGCAGCCCCGACGTTGACCCCGGCGTAGGCGGTGGCCCCGGGAAGAGCCACGAGCAGGACGACCAGGGCGACGAGCAGGCGGCGGCGGTCGGATCGGGCGAGCCGGTCAGGGCGACCGATCCGCCAGGCGTCGACGAGCAGCACCAGCCACATCGCGGCCATGGCGAAGAGGAGCGCCTGGAGCACGGCGAGGGTCCACCGGTGCGTGAGCACCGTGAGCGCCGCCGCACGGTTCACGAAGGCCAGCAGGCCGAACAGGGCCGCCACCGCCCACACCCCGAACCAGCCCTTGAGGGCGAAGCGCCCGAGCGTCGGGTTGCCGACGGCGAGCTGGGCCGAGCCGGGCAGCACGACGGTCAGGCCGAGCAGTGTGTAGGCACGGCGACGGTCGCGGCGCAGGTCGCCCGGGGTTCGGGTGTCGACTCGGATCGGCGCGTCGGTCGCGGCTCGATCGAGCACCGCAGAGCCGCGCTGTGATCCCATGACTGCCGAGTATCGAGCCTGACGCCGCCGTGGCGGACGAGGCGCGCCGCGGTGGGGGTCGCTTCGCGATCAGGCAGATCCCAGACTCCGTTGGCAGACTGGGGCCGACGTGACCCCGAGCCCGAGAGCACTGGAACGACATGAACGACGACCACGCACGACCGATCCCCCAGGGCAGGCGCCCGGCGAGACCGGCCGACGAGGACGTCTACGTCGTCGACACGAGGCGCGCTGCACGGCCCGCCACAAAGCCGGCTGCCAAGTCGGCTCCGAAGCCGGCCCCGAAAGGGGCCAAGGCAGCGCCGGCACGAGCCAGCCAACCCACCCGGACCTCGACAGCCAAGCCCCGGCGACCAGCCGCGGCCCCGCAACCGGGCCACACGGCATACGATGAACTCGGTCGACCGGTGGCGCCCCGACAACCCACGCCCCCGACACCGCCGCGCGGTCCCCGCGCCCCGCGTGCGCCCCAGCCGCCCCGGCCCGGACGGGCGCGGCGCCTGTCGAGGCTGATCCTCGCGGCGCTCGCGGCCTGGCTCGTCTTCATCGTGGTCACCCCGATCCACGCGTGGTCGCAGGTTGCCCGTGAGGACACCACCCCCACGACGCAACGGCCGGCCGATGCCAGCGGAAGCACTTACCTGCTCGTCGGCTCGGACAGCCGCGAGGGGCTCACTGCCGCAGAACGCAAGGCGATCGGTGTGGGTGGCGACGCCGAGGGGCGCCGCACCGACTCGATCATCCTCGTGCACACACCGAGCGGGTCGGGCAAACCCGTGCTGATCTCCATCCCCCGCGACAGCTTCCTGCCGATCCCCGGGCACAAGACCAACAAGGTCAACGCGGCCTTCGCGATCGGGGGCCCGAGCCTGCTCGTCGCCACGCTCGAGGAGGCCACCGGCCTGCCCATCGACGGCTACGTCGAGATCGGGCTCGGCGGTTTCGCCGGCGTGGTCGACAGCCTCGGGGGCGTCGAGGTGTGCGTGAAGAACGACATCAAGGACGCCAAGGCCCACATCGACCTCAAGGCCGGCTGCCAGGAGTTGGACGGCAAGAACGCGCTCGGCTACGTCCGGGCGCGCTACTCCGACCCTCGCGGCGACCTCGGGCGCGCGGAGCGACAGCGTCAGTTCCTCGGCGCCGTCATGAAGCAGGCCGCGAGGCCGTCGACGGTGCTCCTCCCCTGGCGCTGGTGGGGATTCACCCACACGGCGACGTCAAGCGTCGTCGTGGGCGAGGACACCTCGCTGCTGGACTCCTACCGGATCCTGTCGACGATGCGAAAGGTCTCCTCCGACCAGGCCCTGAGCCTCGTCGTGCCGCTGTCGTCGACGAGCACGACGACGAGCGCGGGCAGTTCGGTCATCTGGGACGACGAGCGGGCCGATGCCCTGTTCACCATGCTGCGCGAGGGCACACCGATCGACAGCCCTCCCGCGGGCACCGACGGTCGACCGCGAGGCTGACCCCCGACGCCCTCCCGCGACGACGAGCTGGCCGGCTCATCCCTTCAGGAGCTGGCGGGCCATGACGATGCGCTGCACCTGGTTGGTGCCCTCGTAGATCTGGGTGATCTTGGCGTCGCGCATCATCCGCTCGAGCGGGAAGTCGCGGGTGTAGCCGGCCCCGCCGAGCAGCTGCACGGCATCCGTGGTCACCTTCATCGCGACGTCGGACGCGTAGCACTTGGCGGCCGCACCGAAGAACGGCAGGTCGGGGTCGCCGCGCTCGGACTTCGCGGCCGCGACGTAGACCAGCTGCCGCGCCGCCTCGAGCTCCATCGCCATGTCGGCGAGCATGAACTGCACGCCCTGGAATTCGGCGATTGCCGTGCCGAACTGGCGCCGCTCCTTGACGTACGACAGCGCGTGGTCGATCGCACCCTGCGCGATGCCGACGGCCTGCGCCCCGATGGTGACCCGGGTGTGGTCGAGCGTCGCGAGCGCCAGTTTCAGCCCGGCGCCGACCTCGCCGACGACCCGGTCTCCGGGGATCCTGGTGCGCTCGAAGATCAGCTCCCTCGTGGGCGACCCCTTGATGCCGAGCTTGCGCTCCTTCTCGCCGAAGCTGAACCCGGGGTCGTCCTTCTCGACGACGAACGCCGTGACGTTGTTGCCTCGCGGGCCATCCGGGTCGGTGACCGCGAGAACGGTGTAGTACCGCGAGACACCGGCATTGGTGATCCACGCCTTCTGGCCGTTGAGCACCCAGTCGTCGCCGTCGCGCACGGCACGGCACTTCATGGATGCCGTGTCCGAGCCCGCCTCGCGCTCGCTCAGCCCGTAGGAGAACGTCGTCTCCCCGGCGGCCAGCGGGGTGAGGTAACGGGTCTTGAGCTCCTCGGTACCGCCCAGGATCACCGGCATCGAGCCGAGCTTGTTGACCGCCGGGATCAGCGAGGCCGAGGCGTCGGCCCGCGCGACCTCCTCGATGACGATGCACGTCGCCAGCGCGTCGGCACCCACCCCGCCGTACTGCTCGGGAACGTGGGGTGCGAAGAAGTCGCTGGCCACGAGCGCGTCGTGCGCCTCCTGCGGGTAGCGCGCCTCCTCGTCGACCGCGGCGGCCCACGGTGCGATCTTGTCCGCAGCCACCGCGCGCACGGCCTCGCGGATCGCCTCGTGGTCCTCGGAGAGGCGGTAGGTGTCAAAGTCAGGGTTCCCGCTCATGGCGCCCATGTTACTGGTGGTATCACCGGTCGTCGGCGGTCCCGTCCCGCAGAACGCGGAGGACGCCACCGCGGTGCCCGGGCGTCACGACGGTGCAGGTCAGGCGCCCCCGTAGACTCCCCCGTCGTGAGCCGCCCCCAGATCCTCTCCGTCTCGCTGTCACCGATCACCCGGGACGCCCGGGTGCTGCGGCAGGTCGAGGTCCTCGCCCGGCACGGAGAGGTCACGACGGTCGGTTACGGCGAGCCCCCGCCCCACGCCAGCCACCACCTGCGCGTCGAGGACGGCCTGGACTCGCTGCCGCGCACCCCGCTCGGCGTCGCGAAGCTGGCCGCCCGACGCCTGGAGTCCGCAGAGCTGGACGCTCCCGGCATCCGCCGCGCGCTCAAGCTGTTGGAGGGGCGCCGCTTCGACCTCGTCGTCGCCAACGACGCGCGTGCCCTCCCCCTGGCCCACGACGTGGCCGACGGGGCACCGGTGTGGGGTGACATGCACGAGTGGGCCGCGGAGGAGTTCTCGCACGTGCGCACCTGGCGCCTTCTCGTGGCGCCGCTCATGGACCACCTCTGCCGGGTGTACCTGCCGCGGTCATCCGCGGTCACGACGGTGTGCGAGCCGCTGGCCGAGCGGTACGCCGAGCGCTACGGCATCGCACGCCCGTCGATCGTCCGCAACGCCGGCCCCTGGCGTGACCTCGCGCCCACTCAGGTGGAGGAGGGCCGGCTGCGCCTGGTGCACAGCGGGGGCGCGATCCCCGGGCGCAACCTCGAGATGCTGGTCGCGGCCACCCAGGAACTCCCGCACATCACCCTCGACCTCTACCTCGTGCGGGCCGGGGACGGTGGCCGCTACCTGCGCGAGCTGGAGACCCTGGCGGCCCGCTCGGGCCGCGTGACGATCCACGACCCCGTCGCCCCGGGTGACCTGCCGGCCACGCTGAACCGGTACGACGTCGGGGCCTTCTGCATGCCGCCGATCAACATCAACGCGGAGTACGCCCTCCCCAACAAGTTCTTCGACTTCGTCCAAGCCCGGCTCGCCCACGCTGTGGGCCCGGCCCCGGAGATGGCGCGTCTCGTGCGGCAGCACGACCTCGGTGTCGTCGCCGACGACTTCGACTTGGCGTCGTTCGTCCGCGCCCTGTCCACCCTGGACGCCGACGCCGTGCGCGCCGGGAAGCAGGCCTCGCACGACCACGCCCGTGAGCTGTCGAGCGAGCAGGACGAGGCCGTGGCCTCCGCCGTCGTCACCTCACTCCTGGCGGCGGGCGGATGACGACGTGCGCCGTGCACGTGGGGGATGCGGCCCGGACCGCGGCCCACCTCGTCGCCACGGCCCGGGCCCGGGGGCTGCCGTGGGACCACATGCCCCTCGCGAGCACCCGCACGGACTGGGCGGGGCCGGTGGCCGGTGTGCAGCGGGCCGTGCTCGGCGCCACCTGGCTGGGCCGCCTCGCCGTCGCCGCCCAGCGCCACGACGTTGTGCACGTGCACTCGGCGACGACGGTGGCGCACAGCCGCCGCGCTGCCCCGCGCTACGTGCTTCACTGCCACGGCACCGACGTGCGCACCACGCAGTACGATCCCACGCTCGGCCCCTCGGTGCGCCGGGCCCTGGCGGAGGCCGAGGCGGTGCTCTACTCCACACCTGACCTCGCCGAGCACGTCCTGCCGCACCGAGAGGACGCCAGCTACCTCCCCGTGCCCGTGTCGGTCGACGACCTGCCGCAGTGGTCACCCGACACCGCCCAGCCCCGCATCGTCTTCGCCTCGCGGTGGGAGGCAGCCAAGGGCTTGGACGGACAGCTGGACACCGCCCGGCGCCTCGTCGCCGCACTCGGGGAGCGCGCCGAGGTACTCGGTCTCGACTGGGGCCCGGGCGCCGACGCGGCGCGGGAGGCCGGGGTGAAGCTCGTGCCGCGCGGGGGACACACCGAGTTCCTCGCCTGGCTCGCCGGGTCCACGGCCGTCGTCGGCCAGGCGGCCGGCATCCTCTCGGCAAGCGAGCTGGAGGCGATGGGCACTGGGGCTCCGTTGCTCCTGCCGACGGGGCTCCCGCTCTATGCCGGGCTGGCCGGCACCCCGCCGCCCGTCGTGGGCGGGAGCCCGGCCGCGGTGGCCGAGGCAGCCATGGCGCTCGCCGGAGGCGCGTCCCACGACCCCGCCGTCGGCCGCGCGTGGGTACGCGACGAGCACGGAGTCGAGCAGGCCGTCGACACCGTCGCCGCCCTGTACGCCGCCATCGTGGCCGAGCGCCAGGCCGACCGGTGAGCGGCTTCCGCGGCCGGCTCGCCCGGCTGGTCCCCCACCTGCGCCCGCTGGGGCTGGAGTCCACAACCCAGGGGACGATCGCGCAGCGGGGAGCGCTGTCGATGGCCGGGTTGTTGGCCCAAGGCGGCCTGCGGTTCGCGACGAGCTGGCTCATCGGCCAGGTCGCAGGGAAGGTCGTGCTGGGCACGGTGGCGGCGGCAATGTCAATGGGGACAATCCTCGCGCTCCTCTGGCCTACGACGACCGGCAGCGCCGCCTCGAAGTACATCGCCCGGGCCCGGGGGGCGCAGGACACCGTCGAGTTGCACGCGGTCACGGCCCACTTCCGCCGGCGCGCTCTCCAGTCGGGGATCGTGCTCTCGCTGCTGGCCTTTCCCCTCTGGGCGACCGTCGGCAACGGCCTGTGGCCCGAGGCCTGGGCTGTCTCGGCGTTCACGGCGGCGTATGCCGGGTACACCTTCACGCGCGGCGTCCAGTACGGCACGGGTCAGGTGGCGCGGGCGACCCTCTGGGACATCGGGTGTGCCGCGATAGGGCTGGCCGTGCTGGTCGCCCTGCTCCTGCTGGGAGTCCGGGGCCCGGCTCTGCTGAGTGCACTCGCCCTGTCCTATGCCGCCTATACGCTCGGTGGCCTGCCCCGAGGCGTGGACCGCGGGGCGACCCTGCCGGCCGGCCTGCGCAGCGAGCTCGACCAAGTAGTGCTGCTCGGAGTGGCCGGCTCGGTCGCGAGCTCGGGCTTCCTGCAGATCAGCATGATCGTCGCCAAGAACCTCGACGCCGCCGAGGCCGGTCAGTTCGCGGCCGCGATGACCACCGCCACGCCAGCGTCGCTGCTCGCCGTCTCGCTGAGCCTGGTCCTCTTCCCTGCGCTGGCCGAGGAGTGGGGGCGCGGGGACAAGGCCCTCTTCCGTACCCAGACCGACCAGGCCACGCGGGTGCTGGTGCTGGCGATGGTGACCGTCCTCGGGTCGATGATCCTGTGCTCGAGGCTGGTCATGAGCCTGTGGGGCCCGCAGTTCGACGCCGAGACCCTCGTTTTCCCCCTGCTCCTGCTCGCCATCCTCGCGAGCAACATCGCGACGGCCAGCGTCAACGCGCTGGCGACCCGGAGCAAGAACCTCATGCAACTGTCCAGCGGGGCCAGCCTGATCGGCCTCGCTGTCGGGGCCCTCGTGTGGGTATTCGTCATCCCCTCGCTCGGCATCGTCGGCATCGCCATCGGCTACCTCGCGGGTACCCTCGTGGGCGCCCTGGTGCCGCTCGTGACTGAGTGGCGGATCGGCGGGCACCGGTGGGGGCTCCTGCTCGGCCGGGCGGCCCTCGGGCTGGTCCTGCTCATCGGCCTGTTCGTCGCGGAGCGGGCGCTGGGGGTCCCGGTCCTGGCAGAGCCCCTGATCGCCCTGCTGTTCTGCCTGGTCTGGTGGACCCTATCCCGCAAGGACCTGCGCCTCGTCCCTCGGCGGCGCCGCACCCCGCACCCGTCGGCCTGAGGCCGGTCCCTCACCCCGGCAGCACGGCGCGCAGGGCCCGCTTCACCGGCGCGGGCGTGCGGTAGATCGCCATGTAGGTGAGCCTGCCCCGCAGACCTTCCAGCAGGGTGTCGCCGCGAGGTCCTCCGGGAACGTCGGGCACGGGTCGGAGCGCCCCGATGGGGCCCTCCGCGAGCCCCACGCCCCAGCGCTTCGCCCATGACCCCCCGGAGTACCAGACGCGGTAGCCGGACGAGGACTTCACCAAGGTCGCCCGGTAGATCACCCGTGAGCTCCATGTGCCGGCGCGGGGACGGAGCACCGGACGCCGTTGGCTGAGTCGGAAGGACAGACCGTCCGCGCTCACGGCGTGGAAGAGGGCGCACCGCGACGCGTTCGCGCGCTCCGGGTATGCCGCGCACAGGGCCTCCCAGCCCAGGTCCGTGGCCACGACGTCGACGTGCCACAGGCGGTGACCGGGGATGTCGATCGGACATGTCGTCGGCTCCCGGAGCGAGATGAGCTCCGGCCCCTGCGTGCGCACCAGCCTCGACCCCTGGTCGCCGGGGTTCGAGTCGGCCTCGACGTGCCACATGGACCACCGGCCCTCGTGGTGGACCAAGGCGGGGGACACGATCCGATGGCCCTCGTGGAACACCGTGGGCTCGGTCCACTCGATGCCATCCCGGCTCTTGGTGACGAGGAGCTGCGCGTCCTGCGCCCCGCGCACGCACCCCCGGAAGACCAGGTGCAGGACGCCGTCGACGAGGGAGAGGTCGGTGTCCGACCAGTGGCGCGACGGGTCGGTGGGCGCCGGGACGACCGGGTCGGGTGCTCCCGGGAGCGGCTGCCACCGCACGCCGTCGTCGGACACGCGCAGGCAGGGGTTCTCGAACCGGTCCACGCCGAACGGGTAGGGGGTGCAGGCCATCAGGTAAGGGAACCCGGCGAACCCTCCGGGCACGTACACGACGTCCGGGTGCGCCATCTGCCCGGAGCCGTCGGGGGTGGGGATCAGCAGTGCGCGACTCATGAGTCAGTAGGTGTCCAGGTCGCTGCCGAAGACCGCCCACGCATCGTGGCGGTGGACGTTGCCCGGGATGACGCGGGTCGTCAGCTTGCGGACAATGAGGGGCAGCGCGCCGCGCGAGATGAACCCCGCACGGCGCAGCAGCGGGTCGACCGCGGTGTGGTGGGTCGTGGCGACCAGTTCGCTGCGCCCCTCCTCGGCCGCGCGTGCTATGACACCGGCCAGGGCCACCGACATGGCGTGCGGAGTGCTCCCGACGAGCTCGGTGAGCACAGCCCGGTCGGCCGCCAGGTCGCGCCCCCACACCGCGATGGCGTCGGGGCCGTCGCCGTCGCCGACGACGATCCACTCGTAGGCCTTCCCGAACCCCGGCGCGAGGCGCCAGGTGAGGTACTCCACCGTGCGGTCGACCCGGCACCCCTGGGTGGCCCCGTGCTCGGCGTGGAGGGCCGCCAAGGCCTCGGGGTCGGCTTGGCCCACCCGGGCACCGCCACTAGGGCGTGTCTCCTAACGCGTCAAGCCAGATGAGGACGGCGCGGAGGAGCGCGCCGGCTCGGTAGGTCAGGGCGAGCTTGATGCCCCTATGGATGTCAAGCGGCCGAGCTGGCTCGTGAGGATGGGTCCGGCGTTGCGGTGATGTCGCGGTAGAGCTCGCGGCTGATGTAGCGCTTGAGGCAGCGGATCGCTTCGCGGCGGGTCTTGCCTTCGGCGATGCGGCGGTGGACGTACTGCTGGGTGCGTGTGTCCCAGCGCAGGCAGGCGATGGTGATCGTGTAGAGGGCGGAGTTTGCTTGGCGGTCGCCTCCTGTGTTCAGTCGGCGTCGATGGGTCTTTCCCGAGGATGCCTGGATCGGGCTGACCCCGCAGAGCGCGGCGAAGGAGCCTTCGCTGCGCAGGCGTTCGGGGTTGTCCCCGGCGGTGAGCAGCAGCGCGGCGGCGGTGTCCGGTCCGACGCCGTACCGGCGCAGCAGCCGCGGCGCGCGGGCCTGCACGGCCGTGGTGATCTGGTCTTCGAGCTCGTTGATCTCGTCGGTCAGGGTCAGGATGCGACGGGCCAGGAGCCGCAGGGTCAGCGCGGCCGCGGTGGCGCAGTCGCTGGCGGCCGAGACGGTCAGCTCGGCGCATCGGCGGAACAGCTTGGGGTTGCTCAGCCCTGTCATTGACTCGCGCAGGGCGGGGTCGGCGCGGACCAGGACGGCCTTGAGCTGGTTGATGGCCTGGCTACGGGACTTGACCGCGGATGCCTTGGCCAGCTTGAACATTCGCAGCATCTCGACCTGCCCGTCACCGGCCTTGGCGATCGCGGTGGCGCGCCCGGACAGCACCGCCCGTGCCGCGGTTTCGGCGTCGAGGGTGTCGGTCTTGCCACGCCGGCGCCGCTCGCTGCGGTCGCCGCGGTTGACCTCGATCACGGTGATCTTCTCAGCGCGCAGGTAACGCGTCAGGGCGGCGCCGTAGGAGCCGGTGCACTCGACCCCGGCCCGGTGCAGGGGCCCAAACCCGCGGGCCCACGCCAGCAGCTCACGGTAGCCCGCGGCGGTGGTCGGGAACGTGCTGGTGGCCAGCAGGACACCCAACGTGGTGAGGACCGCGGCGACGTGGGCGTCCTTGTGTGTATCGACACCCAGCACCACCTCGGCGGAGTCGGGTGGCGTGGTTGAGGGCATGCTTGGCACGGTCGTTCGTCTCCTGACTGCTTGGGAACGGATAGCCGTCGTCCGGTCGGCTCAGGCGGTCAGGACTGTGATGGTGCCCTGTTACTGGCAAGGCCCCTATAGAGACACGCCTGGTCGACCGGACGGCAGCAAGCACCGCCCCGGGCGCGCGGTCGACAGATCAAACTCAAGGCACCCAAGGCCAGTCGTAACGCGGGCCAGACCACGACCCGGGGCGGCACTCGTCCATCCTCACAGTCGTAGCGGGTGGCCAGGGCCCGCCACTGCTTGAAGGTGTTGAAGCTACGTTCGACGACGTTGCGGTTCTTGTACCGCTGCTCGTCGAACGCCGGGGGTCTGCCGCCCTTGGCGCCGCGGCGTTTGCGGTTGGCCTTCTGGTCCTCGGGTTCGGCGATGACTGCGGTGATGCCCCGCCGGCGCGGCAGAGCGCGGTGTCCGCGGCTGGAGTACGCCTTGTCGCCCAGCACCGCATCGGGGGTGGTGCGGGGACGTCCGCGGCCGTGCCGGGGGACGCGTAGAGCGTCCAGCAGGTGCGGGAACATCCGCGAGTCGCTGCCCTGCCCCGGTCCCAGCAGGATGACCAGCGGCCGGCCGTGGCCGTCGCACAGCTGGTGGATCTTGGTCGACAAGCCACCGCGGGAGCGGCCGACGGCGTGGTCAGGCGGCTCCTCGCCCAGATTCTTGTAGTTCGGTAGGTCCCCCTGTGACCTGCGCAGCTCGGGGCAGGTTCGTGCCGTGCTGATGAGCGCGGGTGACGGTGGAGTCCACGCTGACCTCCCAGTCGATCAGCCCGGCAGCGTTCGCGCCGGCCAGCAACGCGGCAAGGACCCGGTCCCAGGTGCCGTCCCCGGCAAGGCGCCGGTGCCGCTTCCACACCGTCTGCCACGGCCCGAACTCCGCTGGCAGGTCACGCCACGCGATTCCGGTGCGGTACCGGTAGATGATCCCCTCGACCACCTGCCGGTGATCACGAAAAGGCTTGCCCTGCTTGCCATCCGAGGACGGCATCAACGGTGAGATCAACGCCCACTGGGCGTCGGTGAGGACCCGGGTTCGTGACATGACGCCAACAATCCCCGACAACCACGCTCACCTTATGGAGACACGCCCTAGCCCCCGAGGGGATGAGCCGCGCGGCCAGGTCGGCCGCGCGCCCGGCCCAGCCGGGTACCCGCGGGTGCGCGGACGGCCGCAGCACCCGGGAATGGTGCGGGACGTCACCGGTGTGGTCCCAGTCGAGCTTGGTGACGAAGCCCGGGTAGCTGGCGCTGTTCGGGAAGCCGAACAGGACCTCGACGCCACGGTCGGCGGCGAAGGTCATCGCCTCCTTGGCCAGCGTGGTGAACATGCCCTGCCCGCGGTAGTCGGGATGGGTCATCGTGTCGAGCGACTGCGCGCCGAGAAGCACCTCCGACCCGACCGCCAGCCGGACCGGCCACAGGGCGTACTGCCCCACGAGCCGCCCGTCGTCCTCGGCGACAGCGAGCACGGGTGGGCCAGCGGGGTTGGCATCGAACTTCCAGGAGTGGTGCTCCTCGCCCCGATCGTGAGCGAACACGACGTGGAAGGGCTCTTGCAGCGCCGAGGCGTCCTCGGCGGTCCCGGGTCGCACGGTCCACGTGCGGGGTGTCCTCGGCATCGGGTACGGGTCCTTTCCAGGGTTCGTCACCGCGACCCTAGCGCCTCACGGGCGGCGCACGTCGCCCCCGCCCCACCCCGTCGGCGACGCCCCGCCCGGGCGATAGAGTGCCACCTCGTGGACACTGTCGACGCTCCTGCCGCACCCTCATCGGCGCCACCGGAACCCACGTGCGTCCCCATCCCCGCATGAGCCGTCGCCGTCCCCCGGGTGCCACCCGGGTCGCCATCGCGAGCCGCCTCTTCCCACCGGAGTCCGGCGCCGCGGCATACCGCCTCGGTGCTCTGGCCCGGGCGCTGACCGACCGGGGTGTCGAGGTCGACGTCGTCACCACCCGGCCCCCGCACGGCCAGGTGCCCTCCGACGCCCCGGGCGTGCGTGCGTCGCGGTGGCCCGTGCTGCGCGACGCGGGCGGCAACGTGAGGGGTTACGTCCAGTTCGCCAGCTTCGACGGCCCCCTGCTGCTGCGGTTGCTGCTCCGCCGACGACCAGACGTCGTGGTCGTCGAGCCCCCACCGACCACGGGCACGGTGGTGCGCCTGGCCACTACCCTGCGCCGGGTGCCGTACGTCTACTACGCGGGTGACGTCTCCTCCACCGCCGCCGAGGGCATCGGCGTGCCCCACGCAGTGGTGCGCGTGCTGCGCCGGGTCGAACGCTTCGCCATGGGGGGCGCGGTCGAGGTGCTGGCCGTGTCGGAGGGTGTCGCGGAGGAGGTGCGCCGCCTGACCCGCGGGCGGGTGCCCGTCCCGGTGGTGGGCACGGGAGTCGACACCGAAGTGTTCGCGCCCGTCGCGCCCGTCGCGCAGGCCGGGGATGCCATCGACGCCAGCCCTCCCACCGTTGTCTACGCCGGCACCATGTCGGAGGTGCACGGGGCGTCAGTCTTCGTCGAGGCGTTCGCCCGGGTCGCCGACGAGGTCCCCCACGCCCGACTCGTCGTCTTCGGTCAGGGCACGCAGGAGGATGAGCTGCGTGCCCTCGCCGCGCGGCTCGTCCCCGGCCGGGTCGAGTTCCACGGCGTGGTGCCCGGTGCGGTCGTGGCGCGAGCCATGACGACGGCCCGGGCGGGCCTCGCCTCGCTCCACCCGAACGTCGGGTACAACTACGCCTTCCCGACGAAGATGTTCGCCGCCACGGCGTGCGGTGCGCCCGTGGTCTACGCCGGACCGGGTCCGGGATCGGCGATGGTCGTCGAGCACCGGCTCGGCTGGGCCTGTCGGTGGGACGTCGACGAGGTGGCCGCCGCGCTACGCAGCGCCCTCGTGGTGCCGCCCACCCCGGAGGACCGGGAGCGGCTCACGGCGTGGACGGTCGCGCACGCCAGCCAGCGGGCCGTCGCCGCGACCGCCGCCGACGTCGTGCTTCGCGCGGCCGGAGCCTGATCGCCGGGCCTGCGCGTCAGGTGTCGATCGCGATGGTGCTGCCGGTACGGGCCGACTCCAAGCAGGCCCCCGCGACGAGCACTGTGCGCAGCCCCTGCTCCATCGTCACGATATCGGCGTCGAAGCCGAGGACGGCGTCGCGGAACTGCTCGTGCTCAACCCTGAGCGGCTCCGGCTTCGGGATGGCGTAGCGGACGACGTCGCCCTCGGAGACCCCCTGAACTTGGAGATGGCGTCCCATGCCTGCTCGATCTCACCGTTGGCGTGAAAGGTCAGGTCGGCCTGAGGGTGTCAGCGACGAACGAGCCCTTGCTACCGGTAATGACCGTGACGCGCTCCCTGAACGGCGAGAGCCAGTTGACGAGGTGGCTCGTGATCGTGCCGCCGGCGAGCTGGCCCACGACGGCGACCATGTCCTCGTGCTCACGACCCGAGCGGTGGGTGGTGCGGGCGGCGACCGAGGCGTACTCCTGCTGGGTCACCCAGGCCGTGAGGTCGATGTCGTGCGTGCCGAGGTCCTTGACGACGCCGACGTCGGCGATCCGCGCGGGGAAGGGCCCCTGGCGCCGCGTCACGACCTGGTAGATGTGACCGAGCTCGCCCGCCTCGATGCGTGAACGAGCCTGCTGCAGAGCCGGGTTGTAGCGCTCGATGTGCCCGACGGCGCCGACGAGCCCCCGGGCGGAGAACGCCAAGGCCACTGCCGTCGCCGAGCGGGTGTCCTGGGCGAGCGGCTTCTCGATCATCGCGTGCACGCCGGCCTCGGCCAGGGCCAGCCCCACCTGCTCGTGGTAGGCCGTCGGCACCGCGACCATGCAGTAGTCGAGGCCGTGCGCGATGAGCGCCTCGATGTCGGCCTCCACCGGCCGGCTGCCAGGAGTTGGACGGCAAGAACGCGCTCGCTACGTCCGGGCGCGCTACTCCGACCCTCGCGGCGACCTCGGGCGCGCGGAGCGACAGCGTCAGTTCCTCGGCGCCGTCATGAAGCAGGCCGCGAGGCCGTCGACGGTGCTCCTCCCCTGGCGCTGGTGGGGATTCACCCACACGGCGACGTCAAGCGTCGTCGTGGGCGAGGACACCTCGCTGCTGGACTCCTACCGGATCCTGTCGACGATGCGAAAGGTCTCCTCCGACCAGGCCCTGAGCCTCGTCGTGCCGCTGTCGTCGACGAGCACGACGACGAGCGCGGGCAGTTCGGTCATCTGGGACGACGAGCGGGCCGATGCCCTGTTCACCATGCTGCGCGAGGGCACACCGATCGACAGCCCTCCCGCGGGCACCGACGGTCGACCGCGAGGCTGACCCCCGACGCCCTCCCGCGACGACGAGCTGGCCGGCTCATCCCTTCAGGAGCTGGCGGGCCATGACGATGCGCTGCACCTGGTTGGTGCCCTCGTAGATCTGGGTGATCTTGGCGTCGCGCATCATCCGCTCGAGCGGGAAGTCGCGGGTGTAGCCGGCCCCGCCGAGCAGCTGCACGGCATCCGTGGTCACCTTCATCGCGACGTCGGACGCGTAGCACTTGGCGGCCGCACCGAAGAACGGCAGGTCGGGGTCGCCGCGCTCGGACTTCGCGGCCGCGACGTAGACCAGCTGCCGCGCCGCCTCGAGCTCCATCGCCATGTCGGCGAGCATGAACTGCACGCCCTGGAATTCGGCGATTGCCGTGCCGAACTGGCGCCGCTCCTTGACGTACGACAGCGCGTGGTCGATCGCACCCTGCGCGATGCCGACGGCCTGCGCCCCGATGGTGACCCGGGTGTGGTCGAGCGTCGCGAGCGCCAGTTTCAGCCCGGCGCCGACCTCGCCGACGACCCGGTCTCCGGGGATCCTGGTGCGCTCGAAGATCAGCTCCCTCGTGGGCGACCCCTTGATGCCGAGCTTGCGCTCCTTCTCGCCGAAGCTGAACCCGGGGTCGTCCTTCTCGACGACGAACGCCGTGACGTTGTTGCCTCGCGGGCCATCCGGGTCGGTGACCGCGAGAACGGTGTAGTACCGCGAGACACCGGCATTGGTGATCCACGCCTTCTGGCCGTTGAGCACCCAGTCGTCGCCGTCGCGCACGGCACGGCACTTCATGGATGCCGTGTCCGAGCCCGCCTCGCGCTCGCTCAGCCCGTAGGAGAACGTCGTCTCCCCGGCGGCCAGCGGGGTGAGGTAACGGGTCTTGAGCTCCTCGGTACCGCCCAGGATCACCGGCATCGAGCCGAGCTTGTTGACCGCCGGGATCAGCGAGGCCGAGGCGTCGGCCCGCGCGACCTCCTCGATGACGATGCACGTCGCCAGCGCGTCGGCACCCACCCCGCCGTACTGCTCGGGAACGTGGGGTGCGAAGAAGTCGCTGGCCACGAGCGCGTCGTGCGCCTCCTGCGGGTAGCGCGCCTCCTCGTCGACCGCGGCGGCCCACGGTGCGATCTTGTCCGCAGCCACCGCGCGCACGGCCTCGCGGATCGCCTCGTGGTCCTCGGAGAGGCGGTAGGTGTCAAAGTCAGGGTTCCCGCTCATGGCGCCCATGTTACTGCTGGGTATCCGTCGCCCGCGCTGGTCCGGGTACCGGTCACGCGCCAGCCCCTCGCGGCGCCTCGCGGCGCGCGACAGGCCCGGCCGCGGGGGACCCTAGACTGTCACCCGTCCCGCTGCCCCCTTCCCCCGAGGTACCCCATGTCCCGCGCCGCCGTCGTCATCGGGCAGGGCTACGTCGGCCTCCCCCTCGCGCAGGCGGCGGCGCTCGCCGGCTGGACCGTGCACGGGCTCGACGTCACCGAGAGCCTCGTGGCCGCGCTCAACGGCGGGCGCTCCCACGTCGACGACCTCTCAGACGCCGACATCGCCGAGATGCTGGGCGCGGGGTACCGCGCCACGACCGACCAGCGGGTCATCGCGGACGCCGACGTCGTCGTCATCTGCGTGCCCACCCCCCTGTCGGAGGACGGCGGCCCGGACCTCGGGGCGGTGCTCGCAGCCACCCGGTCGTGCGCCGAGCACCTGACCGCCGACACGGTCGTCATCCTCGAGTCGACGACCTACCCGGGCACGACCGACCACCAGGTGCTGCCCCTGCTCGAGGCGGCCGGGCACGTGCTCGACACCGACTTCCACCTCGCCTTCTCCCCCGAGCGGGTCAACCCCGGGTTCCCGGAGTACGGCATCCGCAACACCCCCAAGCTCGTCGGCGGGGTGACGGCCGCCAGCACCGAGGCCGCCTGCGCGTTCTACGCGGACTTCGTCGACGAGGTGGTGCCGCTGTTGGGCGCGAGGGAGGCCGAGACCGCGAAGCTGCTCGAGAACACCTACCGCCACGTGAACATCGCGCTGGTCAACGAGATGGCGCGGTTCTGCCACGACCTCGGCATCGACATCTGGGAGGTCATCCGCGGGGCGGGCACCAAGCCGTTCGGCTTCCAGACCTTCCGTCCCGGCCCTGGCGTCGGGGGGCACTGCATCCCCATCGACCCCAACTACCTCAGCCACGAGGTGCGGCGGCAGCTGGGCTATCCCTTCCGCTTCGTCGAGCTGGCCCAGGAGATCAACAGCGGGATGCCGGCGTACGTCGTCTCCCGCGTCGCGGACCTCCTCAACGACACCGGCCTGGCCACCCGCGGGGCTACGGTGCTGCTGCTCGGGGTGACGTACAAGCCCGACATCGCCGACCAGCGCGAGAGCCCGGCCGTCCCCGTTGCCGAGCGCCTTGTCGAGAAGGGCGCCGACGTGCGCTTCCACGACGCATTCGTCGAGACCTGGCACCTGCGCGACCGCGAGCTCACCCGGGTGCCCGACCTCGCCGCCGCCGTCGCCGAGGCCGACGTCGTCGTGCTGCTGCAGGACCACCGCAGTTATGACGCCGACGCGCTGGCCCGCGACGCGGTGGTGTTCTTCGACACCCGCGGGGCGACGACGTCGCCCGCGGCGCACCGCCTGTGACCCGGCCCGCGACCCGGCCGACGGCGCGGAAGGGCGGTGGCCCGTCATGGCGCGCGTCCTCGTCCTGACCGTCGCGCACCCTCCGGAGGACGCGCGGATCCAGCACCGTGAGATCGGCGCCCTCGTCGGGCACGGCCACGAGGTCACCTACGTCGCGCCCTTCTCGGCCTTCGGTGCCACTCCCCCGCCCGACCTGCGCACCATCGACGTCCCCCGCTCGCAGGGCAGGCCCGTGGTGCGCGCGCGAGCCGTGCGGGCCGCCGCCAGGGTTCTGGCGCATGAGGCGTCACGGCACGACGTGGTGCTCGTGCACGACCCCGAGCTGCTGCCGGCGCTCGCCGTGGCGCGGCTGCGTGGTGGCCGGCCGGGCCCGGTGCTCGTGTGGGACGTCCATGAGGACGTGCCGGCCCAGATGTACATGCTCGACCTGCCCCGCCCGGTGCAGCGCGTGGGTGCCGGGGCGATCGGCGCGGCCGAGCGAGTGGCCGAGCACGGCATCCGCCTGCTCCTCGCCGAGTACGACTACCAGGGCCGGTTCCGGCACGAGCACCCCGTCGTACCGAACACCGTGCTCGTCCCCGACGAGGCGCCGGGGCCGGCGGAGGAGCAGCCCAGGGTGGTCTACCTCGGGGCGCTCACGCGGGCGCGCGGCTCCGACGAGCTCGTCGCCGTGGCCGAGCGGCTCCCGGGCGTGACCTTCGACGTGCTCGGCAACGCCTCGCCGTCGGTGCACGACGACCTCGGGCGCGCGGCGCAGCGCCTCGACAACCTGCGCTACCACGGCTTCGTGCCCAACACCGAGGCACTGCACCGCCTGCGCGGTGCCCTCGCCGGGCTGGCGATGCTGCACCCCCACCGCAACTACGCGCAGTCCCGGCCGACCAAGGTCATGGAGTACATGGCGCACGGCGTGCCGACGGTCACGACACCGAACGAGGCGTCTGCGCAGATGGTGCTGGAGGCGGATGCCGGCGCCGTCATCGGGTTCGGTGACGTCGAGGGTGCCGTCGCGGCCATCCAGGGCTGGGACGCCGACCGCACGGAGCAGCACCGGCTCGCGCTGAACGCTTACGCGACGGCGCGGGAGCAGTACTCCTGGCAGCGCGACGGCGCCCGGTTCGCCGAGGTCATCGGGCAGTGGGCTGCCGCGCGCTCGTCGCGGCGCCGATGACGACCACGGGGGCTGCCGACTGGCGCCCGTGGGGCCCGCGGCCGGTCATCGCCCCGGGGACCCGCAGCTCGCTCGCCCGCGGCAGCGCGCTCTCGGTGGCCGGGCTCGTGGCTCAGGGGGCCCTGCGGTTCCTCACGGCCTGGCTGGTCGGCACGATCGCCGGACGGGAGTGGGTCGGCCAGGTGGCCACTGCGATCTCCATCGCGACGTTCCTGTCGCTGCTGTGGCCGACGTCGGCGGGGGCGGCGATGTCGCGGTTCGTCGCCCGCGCCCTGGGCGCCGGTGACGTCGACGGCGCCCGGTCGCTCGCGCGATTCGTGACTGCGACGGCGGTCGTGGCCGCCGGCGTCGGGGCCGCGGTGGCCGTGCCGGCGTGGCGCGTCATCGGGGACGGCACGCTCGCCGAGGGCCTGATCGTCGCGCTGCTCGTGGTGGCGCTCGGGGGCTACGGCCTTGTGCGCGGCTCGCTGTTCGCCCTGGGGCGCGTGGAGCGGGCCGCGGCCTCCGACGTGCTCACCAGCGTCGTGGGCCTCGGCGGGCTGGCCGCCCTGCTCGCGGCCGGCGCGAGGGGCGTGACCCTCACGGTGCCGCTCGTCGTGGCCAACCTGCTCTACGTCGGGCTCAACTGGCCGGCCGGCACGCGGCACGCTGCCGCCCAGGGGCCCCCACGCCGGGAGGTGACGACGTTCATCGCCCTCACCACCGTGGGCACCCTGGCCAGCACCGGCTTCCTCCAGCTCTCCCAGGTCGTGGTGCGCACCACCGGCGACGCCCACGAGGCGGGGGGCTACGCCGCGGCCCTGACGCTGGCGACGCCGGCCTCGCTGCTCGTCACCGCCCTGTCGCTCGTCCTCTTGCCGACCCTGGCCGAGGCGCTGGGCCGCGGCGACCGGCCGGCCTTTCTCTCCCAGACGGATGCCGCCATGCGCGGCATCGCCACCGTCATGGTGGGGGCGCTGGGCACCCTGGCCGTGCTCGCCCGCGTGCTCGTGGCCGTCGTGTGGGGCCGGGACTACACCGAGGTGGCCGACCTGCTGCCGGTGCTCAGCCTCGCCATCCTCGTCACCACGCTGGGGGTTGCGAGCGTCAGCGCGCTCAACATCGAGTCCCAGCGCGGCGTCGTCACGACCACGGTTGCGAGCGTGTCGGGCATGCTCGTCGGCATCCTCGTCTGGGTCGTCGCCGCACCGGAAGGGGGGACTGTGGCCGTGGCAGCGGGGTACCTGGCGGGTGTCACGGTGCTGGCCGGCATCCCCGTCGTCGTCGTCATGCGCCGCCACGGTCAGCGGTGGAGCCGGCTACTGCTCACCGTGGCCGGTGCCGTGCTCGTCGCCGGGGCGGCCGTGCTCGTCGAACGGCGCAGCGGGTGGGGGCCCTGGCTGGACGTCGCCCTCGCCGCGGCCTTCGCCGCCGGCTGGTTCGCCGTGCAACGGCGCGACGTGCGCCGGGTGGCCGGCGCGTTCAGGGGCACGGCATGACGGTGAACCGCCCACGCGTCGTCATCGCCTCGCGGCTCTTCCCGCCGGAGCCCGGCGCTGCCGCCTACCGCCTTGGGGCCCTGGCCCGCACGCTCGTCTCCCGAGGTGCTTCGGTGCGCGTGCTGTCGACCCGCCCCCCTGGTGGCCTACGGCCCCAGGACGCCCCCGGCGTGCGCGTGTCGCGCTGGCCGGTGCGCCGTGACGCCGGAGGCAACGTCCGCGGGTACCTGTCGTTCGCGAGCTTCGACGGGCCGCTCGCGGCGCGCCTGCTGCTGACCCGCGGCGTGGACCTCGTCGTCGTCGAGCCGCCGCCGACGACGGGTGCCGTCGTGCGCGTGGTCACCGCGCTGCGCCGCCGACGCTACGTCTACTACGCGGGCGACGTGTCGTCGGCAGCAGCCCAGGGCATCGGCCTGCGGGGGCCCCTGCTGTCGGTGCTGCGCCGGCTCGAGGCGTGGGCCATGAGCGGCGCCGTGTGCGTGCTCACCGTCAGCGACTCGGTCGCCGAGGCCATCGCCGACCTCACCGGGGACCGTGTGCGGGTCGTCGTCGTCGGCACGGGCGTCGACACCGGCGTGTTCCGGCCGCAGCCCGACGCGCCGGCCACGGCCGCACCGACGTTCGTCTACGCCGGCACGATGAGCGAGGTGCACGGCGCGGCGGTCTTCGTCGAGGCGTTCGGGCTGGTTCACGCCGAGCACCCGCAGGCCAGGCTCGTCATGTTCGGCCAGGGCACCGACCTGGCGCTGATGCGCCGCCGCGCCGACGAGCTGGCCCTGGGGGCCGTCGAGTTCCCGGGCGTCGTCCCCGGCGCGGTCGTCGCCGCGGCGTTCTCGGGCGCGGTGGCCGGGCTCGCGTCGCTGCGCCCCGGGGCGGGCTACGACATCGCGTTCCCCACGAAGATGTTCGCCGCGACCGCCTGCGGCGCCCCCGTGGTCTACGCCGGTGGTGGCCCCGGGCGCACCATGGTCGAGGAGCACGGGCTGGGGTGGGGCTGCGACTGGGAGCCCCAGGCGGTCGCCGAGGGGATGCGCAGCGCGCTCGCCGCTCCCCCGACGCCCCAGCGTCGCGCCGGCCTCGCCGCGTGGACCGAGGAGAACGCGAGCCAGCGGTCGGTGGCCGGCCGTGCGGCCGACGCCGTGCTCGAGGCGGCCGACCAGCACCTCTACAATCGCGGCTCGTGACCCGCTCCCCGCACCCCTCCCCGGCGCCGGACGCCGCCTCCGTCCTCCAGGTCGGCGAGGCCGCGCTCACGGCCGCCACGCTCGAGGCCGAGGCCCGTTCGCGCGGGCTGCGCTGGGACCACCTCCCACTCGCGTCGAACCGGCGTGAGTGGTCGGGGGTTCTGGGGCAGGCGCAGCGGGCGGCCCTGGGGGTGCCCTGGCTCGCGCGCCTCGCCGTGGGGGCGCGCACCCACGACATCGTGCACGTGCACTCCGCGACCACCGTGAGGCACAGCCGCGTGGCGGCGCCGCGCTACGTGCTGCACTGTCACGGCAGCGACGTGCGCAGCGCGCAGTACGACTCCGCCGCGGGCGCGTCGGTGCGCAGGGCGTTGGCCGAGGCCGAGGCCGTCGTCTTCTCCACCCCCGACCTCGTCGAGCACGTGCTGCCCCACCGCCCCGACGCCACCTACGTGCCGGTGCCGGTGTCGACGGATGCCGTGCCGGCCTGGCGACCGCCGCTCCAGCGGCCGCGGGTCGCCTTCGCGTCGCGGTGGGAGGACGTCAAGGGGCTGAGGACCCAGGTCGACGTGGCGCGGGGCCTCGTGGCCGCCCTCGCCGGCCGGGCCGAGGTGGTGGGGCTGGACTGGGGACCGGGGACGGATGCCGCCCGGGCCGCGGGAGTGCGGCTCGCCCCCAGGATGGGTCACGACGACTACCTGCGCTGGCTCGCGACGTCGACGGCCGTCGTGGGGCAGGCGGCCGGCATCCTCTCGGCGAGCGAGCTGGAGGCGATGGCGGCGGGGACGCCGCTGCTCGTGCCGTCATCCCTCGGCGGCTACGCCGGGCTCGCCGGATCGCCCCCGCCGGTGCTGGCCGCCGACGTCGACGCCGTGGTCGAGGCGGCCGTGGCCTACGTCGACGACCCGCAGCGGCACGACCCGCAGCCCGCGCGGGCGTGGGTGCGCCGCGAGCACGGCGCCGGCACGGTGCTCGACCGCGTGCTCGAGGTCCACACGCGCGTGCTGGCCGCCCGCTGACGACGTACCAGGGCGGTCGGCCTGCTGATGTCACCCACATGTCCCGGACGACCAGCCGACCATTGGCAAGGACCGGCAGGAACCGACGTCCCGCTGCGGCATCCACCAGGTCCGCCCGATGGGGACCCCCACCCGGCCGATCAGGCCGGCACGACCACCGTGGCGCCCGATCGGGCCGACTCGAGCACCGCCTCGGCGACGAGCACCGTGCGCAGCCCCTGCTCCATGGTGACGATGTCGGCGTCCTTGCCGAGCACGGCATCGCGGAACTGCTCGTGCTCGACCCGCAGCGGCTCGGGCTTCGGGATGGCGTAACGCACGACGTCGCCCTCGGACACGCCCCGGAACTTGGAGATGGCGTCCCAGGCCTGCTCGATCTCGCCGTTGGCGTGGAAGGTGAGGTCGGCGCTCAGCGTGTCGGCCACGAACGAGCCCTTGCTGCCGGTGACCACCGTCACCCGCTCCTTGAACGGCGAGAGCCAGTTGACGAGGTGGCTCGTGATCGTGCCGCCGGCGAGCTGGCCCACGACGGCGACCATGTCCTCGTGCTCACGACCCGAGCGGTGAGTGGTGCGGGCGGCGACCGAGGCGTACTCCTGCTGGGTCACCCAGGCCGTGAGGTCGATGTCGTGCGTGCCGAGGTCCTTGACGACGCCGACGTCGGCGATCCGCGCGGGGAAGGGCCCCTGGCGCCGCGTCACGACCTGGTAGATGTGACCGAGCTCGCCCGCCTCGATGCGTGAACGAGCCTGCTGCAGAGCCGGGTTGTAGCGCTCGATGTGCCCGACGGCGCCGACGAGCCCCCGGGCGGAGAACGCCAAGGCCACTGCCGTCGCCGAGCGGGTGTCCTGGGCGAGCGGCTTCTCGATCATCGCGTGCACGCCGGCCTCGGCCAGGGCCAGCCCCACCTGCTCGTGGTAGGCCGTCGGCACCGCGACCATGCAGTAGTCGAGGCCGTGCGCGATGAGCGCCTCGATGTCGGCCTCCACCGGCCGCCCACCGGAGGCGCCGTGCACGTCACCGCCCGGGTCGGCCACGGCCACGAGGTCCACCCCGGGCAGGCTGCCGAGCACCCGGGCGTGGTGGCGGCCCATCATGCCCAGGCCGATGAGGCCAGCGCGCAGGTTCGCCATGGCTCAGGCACCCGCCGCGGCGAGGGCATTGACCGCCGTGACGATCCGTTCGAGGTCGCCCTGCGAGAGCGAGGGGTGCACCGGCAGCGACAGGCACTCCGCGGCCGCGCGGGCCGTCTCGGGCAGGTCGACGTCGACGCGGAAGGGCGCCAGCTGGTGGTTGGGCACGGGGTAGAACATGCCCGAGCCGACGTTGTACTCCTCGCGCAGAGCCGCGGCGAAGCCGTCGCGGTCCTCCGGAACGCGCACCGTGTACTGGTGGTAGACGTGGACGGCTCCCTCGGCAACCGGCGGGGTCGTCACGCCGGTGAGGTTCGCTGACAGGAACGCAGCGTTGGCTTGGCGCTGCGCCGTCCATCCTCCGACCTTCTTCAACTGCTCCCGGCCGATGGCGGCGTGGATGTCGGTCATCCGGGCGTTGAAGCCCACCACTTCGTTGTGGTACTGCCGCTCCATGCCCTGGTTGCGGTAGAGCCGCATCAGTCGCTCGATCTCGGGGGTGGCCGCGGAGACCATGCCGCCCTCACCGGAGGTCATGTTCTTGGTCGGGTAGAGCGAGAACATTGCGAAGGACCCGAAAGCACCGACGGGGGTGCCGTTCAGCGACGCACCGTGGGCCTGCGCGGCGTCCTCGAACACCTGGATGCCGTGCCGGTCAGCAATCACCATAATCCGGTCCATCTTGGCCGGGTGCCCGTAGAGGTGCACCGGCATGATGCCGACGGTCCGCTCGGTGATGCTCGCCTCGATCGCCGCGGGCGAGAGGTTGAAGTCGTCTGCGTCGATGTCGGCGAACACCGGGGTGGCGCCGGTGAGCGCGACCGAATTGCACGTGGCCGCGAAGGTGAACGACGGGACGATGACTTCATCGCCGGCCTTGACCCCGCTCGAGAGCAGTCCGAGGTGTAAACCGGATGTGCCGGAGTTCGCCGCGACACACGCCCGACCCAATCCGAAGTGCGCCGAGAACTCCTCCTCGAACGCCTTGACCTCTGGCC
This sequence comes from Ornithinibacter aureus, assembly GCF_009858245.1. Taxonomy (NCBI): domain Bacteria; kingdom Bacillati; phylum Actinomycetota; class Actinomycetes; order Micrococcales; family Intrasporangiaceae; genus Ornithinibacter; species Ornithinibacter aureus. The sequence continues at coordinate 3,412,015 of NZ_VMSB01000001.1, read as the reverse complement.
CTTGGGCCAACATCCCACTGCGCAGGACTCGGTCGACAGCGGCCCGCTCCTCGGCGCCGATGATCGGCTTGGCGGGAGGAATGAAGTCAGTCACTGCGGGGCCTCCGAAAGGGTGTCGTCGTTCTCGAGATAGGTCTGGCCGGTCTGGGGGCATACCCACGTGTCTGCCTTGGTGCCGGGTTCGAGCGGGACCCCGGCTCGGCCGACCCAGCGAACGCGCCGTGCCGGAACCCCCGCTACAAGAGCGAAGTCCGGGACGTCCTGGGTGACCACCGACCCTGCGGCAACCAGAGCCCACCGACCGATCGTCACCGGCGCCACGCACACCGAACGGGCTCCGATGGACGAGCCCTCGTGGCAGATGACCCCGACGGCTTCCCAGTCGTCCCCGCGCTTGAGCGTGCCATCTGGGTCGACTGAGCGCGGGTAGTGGTCGTTGGTGAAGACGACGCCCGGCCCCACGAAGACGCCGTCTTCAAGGACCGCGGGCTCGTAGACGAGAGCGTAGTTCTGGAGCTTGCAGTTGTTCCCCAGGCGCACCCCGGTGCCCACGTAGGCCCCGCGCCCGACGATGCAGTTCGCTCCCAAAACCGCGTGCTCGCGGACCTGCGCGAGGTGCCAGACCGACGTGCCATCGCCGAGTGTGGCGCTGTCAGCGACGTCGGCCGAGTCGACGATTCGCACAGCCACGATCAGCCCACCCTCTCGGCCTGTCCCACAACGAGGAACCGCACGCCCTCGAAGCGGGCTCGGTCGAGGATCCGCCGTCCGTCGACGACGACCCGCACACCCGGCACGTCCCGCGCGGACAAGTCACGGTATTCGGCGTGGTCGGCCTGGAGGATGACGACGTGAGCCGCGTCACCGATCGAATAGGGCGCCCACCCGAAGCCCGCGAGCTCCTCGCGGGTGTAGAGGGGGTCGTGGACGACGACGTCGGCACCGGCCTCGCGCAAGGCGTCGACGGTCGCGAACACCCCGGAGAACGCCGTCTCCTTGACACCTCCACGGTACGAGGCGCCGAGCACGGCCACACGCTGGCCGGTGAGGTCACCGCCAGCTGCGCCGACCGCGAGTCCGACGGTGTAGGACGGCATTGCCGCGTTGGCCTCCCGGGCCGCGCGCACGACTGTCGCTTCGGGGTCATTCCACAGATAGAGGCGGGGGTACACCGGGATGCAGTGTCCGCCCACCGCGATGCCCGGGCGGTGGATGTGGCTGTAGGGCTGCGAGTTGCTTGCCTCGATGACCTCGTAGACATCGATGCCGACTCGGGCCGCAAACGCACCGAACTGATTCGCGAGGCCGATGTTGACGTCACGGTAGGTCGTCTCAGCGAGCTTGGCCATCTCGGCCGCTTCAGCCGACCCCAGGTTCCAGACGCCGTTGGGGCGGTCGAGGTCGGGGCGCTCGTCGAACTGCAGTGCGGACTCGTAGAACTCCACGGCCCGGGCCGCCCCCTGGGGCGAGAGCCCACCGATGAGCTTGGGGTACTTGCGCAAGTCCGCGAAGACGCGGCCCGTCAGCACCCGCTCAGGGGAGAACACCAGGTGGAAGTCGACTCCCTCCACCAGCCCTGAGCCCGCTTCAAGCCGAGGTTTCCAGCGGTCACGCGTGGTGCCCACGGGAAGCGTCGTCTCGTAGCTCACGAGCGTACCCGGCCGCAAACCTCGAGCGATGTCGTCGGTGGCGGAGTCCAACCAGCCGAAGTCGGGTCTCGCCTCATCGTCGACGAAGAGGGGGACGACGACAACAACGACGTCGCTGTGCGACACCGCCTCGGCCGTATCCGTGGTGGCCCGCAGATCTCCAGACCGGACGACTGCCCTGAGATACTCCGGGAGGTGGTCCTCGCCGGGGAACGGCGCTTCCCCAGCATTCACCTTGGCGACGGTGACCGCACTGGCATCGGCACCAAAGACGCGGTGGCCCCTCCGCGCGAACTGGACAGAGAGGGGTAGCCCGATCTTGCCAAGGCCGACGACGGTGATGCGCACACGGACTCCCAGTCAAGGTCTTATTTTAGACGACATCAAAATGCAGCACCACAGGGTAACCGGGTGCCAAGTCTGGGCACCACGGAGGGACTGAGGACACTGCCTCGGAGACGCAGTGACCGGCCCTCCGGGGAACCCGGAAGGCCGGTCACTGTGTGAGTTAGGCATTCAAGAGTCGGTTACCGCACCGACCCCAGTTCACCAGGTGTAGAGCTCAGTCGCAATCTGGTCGCTCACCGAGCGGCTCACCGAGCCGGTGCCACCGACCACAACGACGTCAACGTCGGTGTCAGCCACGCCCGTGAGGAACGTCTTGGTCTCGGGGCTCAGCGAGTTGTTGCGAGTGAGAAGCAGTGCACCATCGTGGTTGGCCGCCCATGCACCAGCCGCGACACCGTCAGCGAAGCCTTCGCCGCTGGCAACGGCGATCTTGTCAATGCCGTTCCGGTACTTGCCGGCGAGCATCGTCGCAGTGGCGTACCGGTTGGCGCCGGTGTTGGTGTCGCGGATGTTGTCGATCTCGGCGGACTTGGCCGCAGCCTCCGCCTGACCGCCCACGGTGTGGACCTCGAGCGCGTTGAACACGGCCTTTCCGAAGATGCTGTTCCAACCGGACTGCTCCTCAAGGAAGCGAACGGTGAAGCGCTCCGACGCGTTGTTGTCCGCGCTGAGTCGCTTGTCGTTCGTCAGGAGGACAATACCCTCGTTGTCAGCCGCGGCAGAACCGGCAGCCAAGGCGTCAGCGAAGTCAGTACCGGTGGCGAGGTAGACGTTCACCGTGTAGGGGTTAACGCCCTGCGCGGAAACACGCCAACCGACGTGGCGAGCAATGTCAGTCGCGGTCTCGTAGCGGTTGATGCCGCCGACCTGCTGAACGTCGCCGACACCGACCTTTGACTCGAGCTGCTGCATGGCCCCAGCCGGCCAAACGCCCGTGCCGCCAACCAGAATGGCGTTCTTGAAGCCCTTGTCCTCAATCGCCGCGAGGACTCGGGAGTCGATGCTCCCGCTGTTGGACAGCAGGACGGGGGCGTCGTAGACGTCGGCCAGGGGGCCCGAGGCAAGCGCGTCCGGGAAGTCGTCGGCACGAGCCACGATCACGGTGTCGCAGTTGCGCTCGTAGTAGCCCGAGTTCTCATACTTGCCACGGTCACCGCAGTAGCGCCACTTGCTCGTGGAGTCCATCAACTTGATGGCGGTGCTGATGCGGTCCGGCCCGGCAACCCGGAAGAGGTTGTCGAGGTTGTTGTCGATCGTGTACTGGCGGTAGACGCCGTCGGGCTCGTCCTGGAACGAGTCGGAGGGTGCCGCAACGGCGGCACCGGCAACGGCGACGGATGCCGCGGCTGCAGCGGCCAAGCTGCCTGTGAGGCGGCGTGAAGCCTTACCCATGTGTGTTTCTCCTTCGAAGTGATTCTGTCTGCTTGCGCGACCCCCAACCGAGTGGTTGGCGCCAACGACCTAGGCCGTCACCGTTGAGCGCACATGCAGCGTAGCGCATTTCCGACCCGGCGCAACGCGCATCTGAGATCGGCCGAATTGCTCACGACGGTCCCGCCCTTCGAGACACCCCAGCGCGGGTGGTCCGTGCAGTCTGGATCAGCCTTGACCCTGACTGGTCTGGGGCCCGGGTAGGGCACGACACGCGCATACCCCTATGGCAAGCGTGATTGGACCTGATGAGGGTCTGATCCTGACCGCTCCGAGGTGGTCTGAACCCGGATCCACCGATGACGTTTTCGATGTCGTCGTCGCGACGGTGAGGCTGCGGTGATTGTGTTCGGGTAGGGGTGAGCGTCCGGCCTCGCTACCGGGTGTTCCACAGGGTGCTTCTGGTTCGCGCCGCGGGGCGGCTGGGTGGTCAGGTCGTTGCGGGCAGCGGGGGCGCGTGGGCGCGCTCGAAGAGGGTGGCCCAGGCGTGCTGCCAGGGCCAGGCCCGCGGCGGGTGCAGGGTCAGCCGTCGGGCGGAGGTCGCGACCCGGGCCGGGACGTGGACCAGGGTGCGCCGCAGGGTCGCCGTCGTGGCTCTTGCCAAGCGCCGCTGACCGGTGAGGGTGGCAGCGGCGCGGGTCAGGTTGAAGGCCATGACGGCCAGGACCAGCCAGGCGGCGTTGGCGGTGAACTTCCCCGACGGCAGGTGCGCCAGCGCCGAGCTCTTCAGGTCGGCATGGACCTGTTCGATGACGGCGTGCGCACGGTGGACCTTGTCGGCGGTCACGGTGTCGGCGAGATCCGCGGGTGTGGTGGTGAAGAACGCGTGATGCCGCCACACCTCGAACAGGCCGTGCTGCCCGGCGCGCTTCTTCTTCTCGGCGTTGGCGTCGGGGATGCGCCCCACGACAAGCCGGCCGGTGACCTGCTCCGCTCTTCTTCTTCGAGGTGAACGCCGTGTAGGGCACCTCGGCGACCTGCGCCGAAGAGATCCAGGTACCGGACTCCTCGTCGAAGACCGCCCTCGGGTACTCGATCGTGGTCCAGGCGTTCTCGGTGATCACGCTGATCGCCGCCTTGACGCGGGCATCGACGCGGACGGTGACCGAGACCTCCGCTCCGGTCTTGACCGCGGCGCCGATGACGGCGTGCCCGTAGTAGGCGGAGTCGGCTCGAAGCAACACCCGACCCGACCGGGTCGTGTTCTCGTCGTGGGCGAGGGTGCGCACCGTCTTCAGCGCGTCGCGGACCAGCCGCTGGGCTCAGCGGGCGGAGTTCGCCGACCCCTTGCGCAGGCGTTGGGCCACGATCACCGGCGCGCAGGACTGGATGGAGACCGTCGCCACGAGTGCGTTCAGGCCGCGCACTCCTGTGTAGCCGAATCCGGCACCCTGTTTGGCGTAGCCGTGGACCTCGATGACGGTGTCGTCGATGTCGACCACCGCCAGCTGCCCGACCCCGGCGGTCACCGGGGTGGCCACAGCCAGCGAGGTCAGGAACCTCGCGGCGACCCCGTCAAGCTGGCGCACGTGCCCGAACGTGAAGGTGCGCAGGAACGATCCCAACGTCGACGGCGCGTAGCAGCGCTCGACGAGCCGGCCCATCCCGCCGTACCGCAGGATCGCCAGGATGACCTCTCTCGCGATCCTCAACGCAAACCGAGCACTAGCCGCCGCCAGATTGTTGCCCTACTGTGACCGATGTCTCCGCTTCCCGTCTGCAAGCGCTGGCGCCCCCGTGATCCCCCTCTCGGTGAGAGGGGGATCACTGCGTCAGTGGCGCATTGAGCGCGTCACTCTCCGTGGAGCAGGTGCCACACCGCGCTGTGCCGCTTACGGTCAGTGAGCGCCGGGATCACGGCCTGCTCGAACAACTCGACGCCCGACAGGTCGTAGGCCTGCTCGACGAAGTAGGTGATGGCATAGGTCATCCCGCGTGACTGGAGGTCGACCAGCGCCTCGATGATCTGCTCGGGGGTGCCCACGAGCGGACCGTCGGCGAACGACTTCACGGTGGACTCGACGACGTCCTGCGGCAGGCCGGCCGAGGTGTAGTGGTCACGGATCCAGGCCAGGCGCTCCTGCACCTCTGCGTCGTCGCGGCCGATGACGACGTTGAAGTTGGCGCTGCGCACGATCTCGTCGAATTCACGCCCCACGTCGGCGCAGTGCGCCTTGAGGATCTCGCTCTTGGCGCTGAACTCCTCCGGCATCCCCGAGAAGTTCGTGTAGTCGGCGTACTCCGCGGCGATCCGCAGGGTCTTCTTCTCGCCTCCGCCGGCGATCCACACGGGGATGCCGTTGCGCGGGCTCCCCGGCACGGAATCGCCCTGCAGCGGCCGGGGGAAGCACATGGCCCCGTCGACGGTGAAGTGCTCCCCGGCGTAGTTCCCGTAGCCGGTCGTCCACATCTGCTGCATGATCTCGATGCCCTCGCGCAGCGCCTGCAGCCGCTCTCCCGCGCTGGGGAAGCCGTAGCCGTAGGCGCGCCACTCGTGCTCGTACCAGCCTGCGCCGATGCCCATCTCGAGGCGTCCCTCCGAGATGACGTCGACCGTGGCCGCGACCTTCGCGAGGTAGGCCGGGTTGCGGTACCCCATGCACGTGCACATCTGGCCCAGTCGCACCCGACCCGTGACCCCGGCGAAGGCGGCCATGAGGGACCAGGCCTCGTGCGTCGTCTCCTCGATCGGACGGGGAACGGTGTGGACGTGGTCGTAGACCCAGATCGAGGCCCAGTCGGGGTTGCTGTCGACCCGCCTGGCGAGACCGGCCATCACGCCCCAGTGCTGCGCCGAGTCGATGCCGACGAGATCCTGACGCCAGCCCTGCGGGATGAAGAGTCCGAAGTGCATGAATAGGTCCTCTCGTCGATGCGGCCGTCGACCCGCACCTCCAGCCAACTCTGCTGCCGTCCGCGGCGCAACTTCCCACCCCGTATCGTGGCTCGTCGTGAGTCGAACCATCTGTGTCGTCGGCACCTCCTACGTCGGGCTGTCCATCGCCGTCCTGCTCGCTGAGTACCACGACGTCGTCGCCTTCGACATCGACGAGAGCCGTCTGGAGCAGATCCGGGCGGGACGCAGCCCCATCGCCGACCCCGACATCGAGGAGCGCCTGGCCCGCTCCGACCTGCGGCTCACGGTGACCAACGACAAGCACGAGGCCTACGCCCGCGCCGAGTACGTCGTCGTCGCCACGCCGACGAGCTACGACGAGCGCACCAACTACTTCGACACGAGCAGCGTCGAGCAGGTCGTCTCCGACGTCGTCACCATCAACCCCGACGCCACCGCCGTCATCAAGTCGACGATCCCGGTCGGCTTCACAGCCGGCCTGCGCCGACGCCTCGGCACCGACAACATCATCTTCTCGCCGGAGTTCCTGCGTGAGGGCCGGGCGCTGCACGACAACCTGCACCCGTCTCGGATCGTCGTCGGCGACCAGAGCCCACGGGGTGAGCGGTTCGCCCAGCTGCTCGCCGAGGCAGCGCTCGACGACGACGTGCCGGTCCTGCTCACCGACAGCACCGAGGCCGAGGCGGTCAAGCTCTTCGCCAACACCTACCTCGCGATGCGGGTGGCGTTCTTCAACGAGCTCGACACCTACGCCGCAACACACGGCCTGGACACCCGCCAGATCATCGAGGGCGTCGGCCTCGACCCGCGGATCGGGACGCACTACAACAACCCGTCGTTCGGCTACGGTGGCTACTGCCTGCCCAAGGACACCAAGCAGCTGCTCGCGAACTACGCCGACGTCCCCCAGACCCTGATCAGCGCCATCGTCACGGCGAACACGACGCGCAAGGACTACGTGGCCGCCGACATCGTCGCGCGCGAACCCCGGGTCGTCGGCATCCACCGCCTCATCATGAAGGCGGGGTCGGACAACTTCCGCTCCAGCAGCGTCCAGGGCGTCATGAAGCGGATCAAGGCCAAGGGCATCGAGGTGATCGTGTACGAGCCCGAGCTGCGCGACGACCGCTTCTACGGCTCGGAGGTCGTGCGCGACCTCGACGAGCTCAAGCGCCGCAGCGACGTCATCGTCGCCAACCGCCTCGTCGACGAGCTGCGCGACGTGGCCGACAAGGTCTACACGCGCGACCTGTTCGGCAACGACTGACGGGGCATGATGTCGGCATGGGCCTGAAACACCAGAACGACCCCGACCTCGTCCGTGAGCTGCTCATGGACCCGGGCATCTGGGTCGTCGTCGGCTTGTCCACCAACCGTGACCGCGTCGCGTACGGGATCTCCCAGTGGCTGCAGGTCGAGCTCGGCAAGGCGATCATCCCCGTGCACCCCAAAGCCGAGACCGTGCACGGCGCCCAGGGTTACGCCTCGATCGCCGACATCCCCGACCAGGACGTCAAGGTCATCGACTGCTTCGTCAGTTCAGAGCACGTCGGTGCGGTCGTCGACGAGGCGATCGCGCACAAGGACCGTCTGCAGATCGATGCCGTGTGGATGCAGGTCGGCGTGGTCGACACGGCTGCCGCCGAGCGCGCCCGAGCGGCTGGCATCGACGTCGTGATGGACACCTGCCCCAGGCACGAGTGGCCCAAGGTGCGCAACGAGGGCATGCAGCGCTGACGCGTCGTCAGTCTCGGATGCCGTCCGCGCGCCGCTCGCGCAGCGCCGCACCCTTCGCGTGCGCCTCGTCGCGTAGTGCGCCCCGGAAGGCGGTGAGAGCGTCGCGGATCCGCGCGGCCTCGGAGCCCTCGCCGGCGCCGAGGATGCGCGCGGCGAGCAGGCCCGCGTTGCGCGCCCCGCCGACGGAGACGGTCGCGACCGGCACCCCGGCCGGCATCTGCACGATGGACAGCAGCGAATCCATGCCGTCGAGGTACTTCAGCGGCACCGGCACCCCGATGACCGGGAGGGAGGTGACCGACGCGAGCATGCCCGGCAGGTGGGCCGCTCCCCCGGCTCCGGCGATGACGACGCGCAACCCACGCTGCTCCGCACTGGCGCCGTACTCGACCATCTCCTGCGGCATCCGGTGCGCCGAGACGACGTCGACCTCGCAGGCGATGCCGAACTCGTCGAGGGCCGCCACCGCCGCCTGCATCACCGGCCAGTCGGAGTCCGAGCCCATGACGACGCCCACGACAGGCACCGGAGCGTTGACCTCGCTGCTCTGCTCCTGCTGGCTCATTCGGTGACAACTCCCTGGATGTAGTCGGCAGCGTGGGCGGCGCGCTCACGCAGGTCGGCGAGGTCGTCGCCGCTGATGTTCACGTGCCCGATCTTGCGCCCCGGCCGAACTCCCTTGCCGTACATGTGCACCTTCGCCTCAGGATCCCTCGCCATGACGTGCCGGTAGGTGGGGTAGAGATCGGGGTAGTCACCGCCGAGGACGTTGGCCATGACCGTCCAGCGCTCGTGCGGCCGCGGCGAGCCGAGCGGCAGGTCCAGCACCGCCCGCAGGTGCTGCTCGAACTGCCCGGTGACCGCGCCGTCCATCGACCAGTGGCCGGAGTTGTGGGGCCGCATCGCGAGCTCGTTGACCCGGAACGCCGGCCCACCGGCATCCACGACCTCGAACATCTCGACCGCCAGCACCCCGGTGACGTCGAGCTCCCCGGCGAGGCGCAGCGCGGCGTGCACCGCGTCGGCCGCGAGGTCGTCATCCAGCTCGGGGGCCGGGGCCAGCACCTCGGTGCAGATGCCGTCGGTCTGCACCGTCTCGACGACCGGCCACGCCGCGGCCTGCCCGGACGGGCTGCGGGCGACGAGGACGGCGAGCTCCCGCACGAAGGGCACCCGCTCCTCGAGGAGCAGACCGGTGCCCTCCGCCTCAGCCCGCTCGAGCCAGTCGGCGAGGTCGTCGGCGGATGCCGCGAGCCGCACCCCCTTGCCGTCGTAACCACCGCGCGGGGTCTTCGCGACGACCGGCCAGCCCACGGCATCCCCGAACGCCGTCACCTCGGCGGCGTCGTCGGCGCGCGTCCAGCGCGGGCACGGGATGCCCAGCTCGGTCAGACGCTCGCGCATCGCGAGCTTGTCCTGGGCGAAGCGCAGGGCAGCGGGCCGCGGGTGCAGCTCAACCCCCTCGGCGACGAGGAGGTCCAGGACGTGGGCGGGGACGTGCTCGTGGTCGAAGGTCACGACGTCGCAGTGCTGGGCGAAGGCGTGCACCGCCTCGGCCACGGTGTGGTCGCCGACCGGCGAGCTGGGCACGACGAGGGCGGCGCTGGCGTCCTCGGCCTCGGCGAACACGCTCAGCGTGATGCCGAGTTCAGCGGCCGGCCCGGCACACATCCGAGCGAGCTGGCCACCTCCGATGATGCCGACGACGGGGAATCCTCCGGGAGCGCGACGTGGGGTGGTCACCCCGCGAGAATAGCGACTTCACTTCGTTACGCTGCGTCGGTGCCCCATCCCCCCTCCACGCCGACGCGCGGACCTGCGCGCCTCATGGCGTGGGCCCGCGGCGCGATGGACGTCATCTACCGGGAGATGATCAAGTTCGGCGTCATCGGGGCGCTCGCGTTCGTCATCGACCTCGGGCTGGCCAACCTGTTGTGGCACACCGTGCTCGAGGACCGGGTCACCACCGCCAAGATCATCTCCGGCCTGGTCGCGACCCTGTTCTCATGGGTCGGCAACCGGCAGTGGACCTTCCGGCACCGCCGCAGCCGCCCGGCGCACCACGAGGTGGCCCTGTTCTTCGGTGTCAACCTCGTCGCCCTCGGGATCGCCACGGCCACCTTGGCGTTCTCGCACTACGGGCTGGGCTTCACCTCGCGCCTGGCCGACAACATCGCGACCATCGTCGGGATCGGCCTCGGCACGCTGTTCCGGTTCTGGACCTACCGCCGCTTCGTCTTCGCCAGCGAGAAGATCTGACTCAGTCCTCGCTGACCGACAGGAAGAGGGCGAACAACGGCGGTACGGCGCGAGCGAGCTCGAGCCGTCCCCCGGCGGCCTCCGCCAGGTCCCGGGCGAGGCTGAGCCCCAGCCCGCTGCCCGAGGACGACACCGCTCGCTCGAAGATGTGTGGTGCCAGGGTCGGCGGGACGCCCGCGCCGGTGTCGCTCACCTCGATCACGACCGACGGGCCGGACCGACGAGCCGCGACCTCGACGGTGCCCGCGCCGTGTGCCAGCGAGTTCTCGAGCAGCGTCGTGAGGATCTGCGCCAACGCCACCGGCGTCGCCCGCACCCGCAGACCCCGCTCGCCGCTCACGTGGATGCTGCGGCGGGCCCCGGCGAAGGCTGGTTGCCACTCGCGCTGGAGTGAGGCGAGGACCGAGTCGAGGGAGACTGCCGGATTGGTCTCGACCCCGCTGCGAGTTCGGCTCATCAGGTCGTCGACGACTCGGCTCAGTCGTTCGACCTGACCGATGGCGATCGTGGCCTCCTCCCCCACGACCGTGATGTCGTCGGTGCTCGCGATCTCCTCGAGCCGCATGAGCAACGCGGTCAGCGGCGTGCGCAGCTGGTGGGAGGCGTCCGCCGCGAAGTCACGCTCGGAGGCGAGCCGTTTCGCACCCTGCTGTGCCCCCCGCGCCAGCGCCGCGTCGAGGCGATCCACCTCCTCGATCCCCGAGTTCAGCGGGACCGGACGCGGATCCCCCGGTGCCAGCCGCTCGGCCCGCTCCCCCAGCGTTTGCAGGAAGTGCGTGACCCGCAGGGCCCGGCGGTCCGCGACCCACGCGGCGACGGCGAGCGCCAGGGCGGCACCGACGAGGAGCGCGAGCACGTGGGCGCCGAGCGAGAGCAGGGGCGTGGAGGTCTCACCTGCCTGGGGTTGTCCCCCGGAGATGATCGACTCGCTGGGATCGTTGCGCCACAGGATGAAGATCGAGAACCCCACGGTGATGATCACCGCACTGATGGCGACGGCCTGCACGGCCGTCCCGACGAGCAGGCGACGCACGAGGGCTCACTCCCGCGGGGCGTCGAACCGGAAGCCGACCCCGCGGATCGTCGTGATGTAACTGGGCTGCGACGCGTCGTCGCCGAGCTTCTTGCGCAGTACCGAGACGTGCATGTCGAGCGTCTTGGTGGAGGTGTACCAGGCGCTGTCCCAGACCTCGCGCATGATGCGTTCCCGCGAGACGACCTTGCCCTCGTTGGCGACGAGCAGCTTGAGCAGCTCGAACTCCTTGCCCGTGAACTGCACCTCCTGACCCCGCAGGAAGACGCGACGGCCCTCGGGGTCGATGCGCACCAGCGAGTCGGCGGCCGGTTCGACGACCCCACGGCGCAGCAGCGCCCGGGCCCGGGCCAGGAGCTCGGCCAGCCGGAACGGTTTGGTCACGTAGTCGTCGGCCCCGGCATCCAACCCGACAACGGTGTCGACCTCGTCGGCGCGCGCGGTGAGCACGAGCACCGGGACGGTGCCCCCCTGGGCGCGCAAGCGTCGACACACCTCGAGCCCGTCCATCTTCGGCAGGCCGAGGTCGAGCACGAGCAGGTCCGGCGCCGACAGTGCCTGTGCGAGTGCGGACTCCCCGTCGGTGACGACGTCCACCTCGTAGCCCTCCCGCCGCAGCGCCCTCGCCAGCGGCTCGGAGATCGCGGGGTCATCCTCCGCGAGCAGCACCTTGGTCATGGCTCGATCGTAGTCGCGCGCCATCGTCCAGGAGCGCTGGACCTCGGCCACCTGGAGCGCGCTGGAGCTCGTGGAGGGTCACCACGCCGATCCCGCGCAGCATCCGACGGCGCCGTTCGGTGGCGCTGAAGCCGGACACCGAGCGCAGCACCTTGGCCATGTCCTCGTCGACGAAGACGTGACCGGAGGGGGTGACGGCGGTGATCCGGCTCGCCTTGTTGACCGTCAGACCGAAGACGTCGCCGAGGCGGGAGACCACCCGGCCGTGGGCCAGGCCGACGCGCACGGGTGGGAGCAGCTCGTCCTCGGCCATGGCGTCGACGAGGTCGAGGGCGATCGCGGATGCCGCGGCGGCGTCGGTGTGCACGAAGAGCACCTCGTCACCCACGGTCTTGATGACCCGTCCACCGTGCTCGGTGACCACGTCGCTCGCGAGCAGTTCGAAGCGCTGCACCAACCGGGCCAGCTGCCGCTCACTCATCCGGCGGACGAACGAGGTGAAGGACACCAGGTCGGCGAAGCCGACGACCCGGATGGGGGCGGACGGATCGGCGTGCACCGCCGGGTCGGCGTCGGCGATCATGCGGGCGATCGCGTTGGTCAGGTGACGGCGCCAGACGTAGACCAGCAGGGGCTCGATGTCGTCACAGATGCTCGCGAGCAGCTCGGCGGCATCGGCGGCGATGCGCGGCTCGGGCACCGAACGACTGTCCTTGCCCTCGAGCTCCTCGGAGAACGGCGACGTGAGCGACTCGGCCACGAGCTGGGTCTGCCAGACCGCGAGCCGGTCGGACGTGCGGGCGAAGGCACGCGTCATGCCCAGTGCGAGCTCTTCACTGACCGCTCCCTCGCCGATGAGGCGGGCCACCCGCTTGAGGGCCTCGAGGTCGGCCTCGGTGAACATCGCGTCCTCGTCGTCGACGTTCTGGAACCCCATCGCGTGCCAGAAACGACGCGCCACCACCGGCTCGACCCCGGCGCCCTCGGAGACCTCACGCCGACCCATGGAGGCAGGGCGGCCGAGCAGTCGTCGCTCGATCTGCCCGGGCAGTTCCTCGACGAGGGGGTGGTCGCCGGCCCCGCTGACCTCCTCGGTGGTCATGGAACTCCTCTCAGCGCGACCTGACGTGCACAACGTCACCGGCGGACACGGACTGGGTGCCGGACTCGTCCCGGACCGTCAGTCTGCCCGCTGCGTCAACTCCTGTCCCGATCCCATGGACGACGGCACCCCCGGGGAGGTGGACCTCGACGGTGCGGCCAACGGTCGAGCAGGCCGCCACGTACGCCGCCTGCGCGCTGCCGCCGGGGCCCGAGTCGTCGCGCAGGAGGGAGGCCAGGTGGGTGAGGAAGGCCGAGAGCAGCGCAGCGCGGTCCACGCCGGGGGCGCCCGTCGCCCGCAGCGACGTGGCCGTGTCGAGCGGGAGGTCCTCGCGGGCGGTGTCGACATTGATCCCCAGACCGACGATCACGCCGTCGGCGGTCCACTCGCACAGCAGACCTGCGAGCTTGCGGTCCCCGTCCGCCGGGACGAGCACGTCGTTCGGCCACTTCAGCGCCGTCTCGAGCCCGGCCACCTCGGCAACGGCCCGGTGGACGGCGAGACCGGCGAGCAGCGGCACCCAGGACGGGCCGGATGCCGGGGGCGGCACGAACACGGACACGGCCAGGGAGGTGCCCGGCGTCGTCGTCCACGTCCGCCCGAGACGCCCGCGACCGGCATCCTGCTGCTCCGCGACGACCACGCGCCACGGCGACGGCGCCGCACGAACCTCGTCGTTGGTCGACCCCAGACGGTCGAAAACCTCGATGGGCGGCCACGGAGCGCCCGGTGTGACGGATCGCTCGCTGAGCGGTCGCTGGTCAGGGTTCTGGCTCACGCTCCCAAGGCTAGGCTCGGATCATGCCCTCCAGCGACACCCAAGCCATCGGCGGCACCGACGTCCCCAAGGACATCGACACCTCCACGACCGCCGGAAAACTCGCCGACCTCAAGCGCCGAGTGGCGGAGGTCGCAGGCGCCGGATCCGAGCGCGCCGTCGAGAAGCAGCACGCCCGCGGCAAGAAGACGGCCCGCGAACGGCTCGAGCTGTTGCTCGACGAAGGGTCGTTCGTCGAGATGGACAAGTACGCCCGACACCGCTCGGTCGCGTTCGGTCAGGACCGCAACCGCCCCTACGGCGACGGCGTCGTCACCGGGTACGGCACCGTCGACGGGCGCACCGTCGCGGTGTTCGCGCAGGACTTCACCGTCTTCGGCGGCTCGCTCGGTGAGGTCTTCGGCGAGAAGATCACGAAGGTCATGGACTTCGCGATGAAGGTCGGGTGCCCCGTCGTGGGCCTCAACGACTCGGGTGGGGCGCGCATCCAGGAGGGCGTGGTCTCCCTCGGCCTGTACGGCGAGATCTTCCGGCGCAACGTCCACGCCTCCGGGGTCATCCCCCAGATCTCGCTCATCATGGGCCCGTGCGCGGGCGGGGCGGTCTACTCCCCCGCGGTCACCGACTTCACCGTCATGGTCGACCAGACCTCGCACATGTTCATCACCGGCCCCGACGTCATCAAGACCGTCACCGGTGAGGACGTCGGGTTCGAGGAACTGGGCGGTGCACGCACCCACAACACGACGTCCGGCGTCGCCCACTACATGGGCACCGACGAGGACGACGCCATCGAGTACGTCAAGGCGCTGCTATCCTACCTGCCCAGCAACAACATGGAGCAGGCGCCGGTGTTCGGCGAGGAGAACGACCTCGAGGTCACCGAGGACGACCGCTTCCTCGACACGATCATCCCGGACAGCGCCAACGTGCCGTACGACATGCACGAGGTCATCACCCGGGTGCTCGACGACGGCGAGTTCCTCGAGGTCCAGCCGCTGTTCGCGCCGAACCTCGTCGTCGGCTTCGGCCGGGTCGAAGGCCACTCGGTGGGCATCGTGGCCAACAACCCCATGCAGTTCGCCGGGACCCTGGACATCAACGCCTCCGAGAAGGCCGCGCGGTTCGTGCGCACCTGCGACGCCTTCAACGTGCCGATCCTGACCTTCGTCGACGTGCCCGGCTTCCTACCCGGCACCGACCAGGAGTGGGACGGCATCATCCGCCGCGGAGCCAAGCTCATCTACGCGTACGCCGAGGCCACCGTGCCGCTGGTCACGGTCATCACGCGCAAGGCCTACGGCGGTGCCTACGACGTCATGGGCTCCAAGCACCTCGGCGCTGACATCAACCTTGCGTGGCCGACGGCCCAGATTGCCGTGATGGGTGCGCAGGGTGCGGTCAACATCCTCTACCGCAAGGAGTTGGCGGCGGCCGCCGAGCGCGGGGAGTCGGTGGAGGAGGCGCGCGCCACGTTCATCAAGCAGTACGAGGACGCCCTGGCCAACCCGTACATCGCCGCTGAGCGCGGGTACATCGACACCGTCATCACCCCGTCGAACACCCGGATGAACGTCACGAAGGCCCTGCGGGCGCTGCGCACCAAGCGTGCGTCGCTGCCGCCCAAGAAGCACGGGAACATTCCCCTATGACCTCTTCGCAGGCTCAGAGCTCAGGGGGACCCCGCCCTATGACCCGGAACGAGACGTCGACGACGGCCGGTGCCACGGCATCCGACCCCGTCATCGTGCGGGGTGCGGCGACGCCCGAGGAGGTGGCCGCCCTGGTGGCGGTGCTCAGCGCCGTGGGTGGGTCGGGCGACGGGTCAAGCGGTGGGGATGCTGCGTCGAGCGTGTCCGCCTGGGCGGCCCCCGCCGCGACGATGAGGCGACCGGTCGGCCACGGCCCCGGAGCCTGGCAGAACTCGCTGCGCTGACACCCGTACCCACATCGACCAATAGGTCACCCCAGGTACGCCCCCACCACCCAAGCCCGTACCCACATCGACCAATAGGTCACCCTGGGTACGCCTGTGGATAACGAAATCCGGGAACTGCGGCACAGTGCCACGCTTGCTGGATGCCGGACACGTCACCACCGCTCCCAGGGCCCTTCCTCCGCGCCGAGGCCAAGAACCTCGGCGTCTCGGATCGGAGGCTGCGAAGCCCAGACTTCCGCACGGTCTTCACCGGCGTGGTGGTCGACGCCCGGATCCCCGACACGGTTGTCGTGCGGTCACGTGCGGCCATGCTGGTCTGCCCTGAAGGTGGGGTGCTCAGCCACTGGACCGCAGCGCGGCTATGGGGCGGTGTCGTTTCCGACAACGAGTGGATCCACGTCGCGTTCATGCGAGATGTCAGGTTTCGCGTCAGCGGGGTGAAACCGCACCGGTTCCGGCATCGCCTTGACATCCGGTTCCGACACGGGCTCCCCGTCACCTCACCAGCCCAGACGTTCTGTCACCTGGCGAGGCACCTCGGGTTGATCGATCTCGTCGCTCTCGGAGATCGACTCGTCAAGAAGGGGCGGTGCACACCGGATGACCTCATCGCCTACGCGCACAACTGGCCGGGACAGTGCCGCGACGAGGCACTCACCGCTGCGAGACTCGTGCGGATGGGCGTCGACTCGGTCCCGGAGAGTGCGCTTCGGCTCCTGATCGTGCTGGCCGGGCTTCCCGAGCCCGAGGTGAACATCCGGCTGCGGGACGTCGACGGGAACGTGCGGTTTCGCATCGAACTCGGCTACGAGGACGCCCGGCTGGCGATCGAGTACGACGGCCGGTGGCACGAGGAACCCGCACAGAGGGCACACGATGCCGAGCGCCGATCCGGCCTGAGCGAGCGCGATGGCTGGACCTTCGTCATCGTGACAGCCGATGACCTCTACGGTCTCCCCGAGCAGCTGCTGGAACGGATCCGCAGCACGATGCAGTCCCTGGGCATTCCGGTTCCCACGGTCCTGTCCGACGACTGGCGTCGCCACTTCCGAGTGGATACCGCCGCTGCATGATGCGCCCTGGCGACGGTGGGCGAATGATTCGGCCGTACCCCGAGTGACCTATTGGTCGATCTGGCGACGGCGGGCGCACGATTCAGCCGTACCCCGAGTGACCTATTGGTCGATCTGGCGACGGCGCGCGAGGCTGCGCTCGAGGTCGAGGCTGTCGACCGGTGCGAGCACCTGCGCCGCCACCACGCGGGCCGCGAGGTCGTCGTCGCCCATGAACGCGCGGAAGACCTCGGGCACGGTGATGCCGTGCTCCGGGCGCGGCCCCACCTCGATGGTGTCGCCGACCGAGAGCACACCGGGTTCGACGACGGCGAGGTAGGCGCCGGTTCGGCCCCGCTCGGTGAACCGGCGAACCCACCCCCGCTCACCCATCCACGCAGCGAAGGTCGCGCACGGGATCCGAGGCCCCGTGACCTCGAGCACCGCCGAACCCACAGTCCACCGCTGACCGACGACAGCGGCATCCACATCGAGACCGAGGGTGGTGACGTTCTCCCCGAACATGCCGTCCCGCAGGTCCCGGCCGAGCTCGGCGCCCCACCAGTCCAGCTCCTCGCGCGCCACGGCATAGACCGCCTGCTGTGAGCCACCGTGGTGCTTTCGACTGACGACGTCGTCTCCCAGCACCCCGCTGCCCAGGCCACCACGCTTCGGGCCGGGGTCGCGCACCTCGATCGTGTCGACCGGGCGCTTGTCGATCGCCGTGTCACCGCCGCGGGGCCGGATGCCGCTGCGGGCACCACCGATGTTGAGCGAGGTCACCACGGGCTTCATGGGCTCGAGCCTATGGCGGGTTCTGGCTCGGCACGGTGGCGGCCAGCCGTACCTGTGGTGACCTATTGGTCGATGTGGGTACGGGCCGGCGTATCCCGGGTGACCTATGGGTCGATGTGGGTACTCGGCCGGCGGGTGGGGCCGTACCTGTGGTGACCTATTGGTCGGTCTGGGGGCGGGGCGCTCGGGTAGTGTCCACGGGGTGACCGAGCCGACCGCCGAGCCCCGCACCCCCACCGCCGTCGACGCCGTGGCCGACGCCTATTTCGACGCCGCCATCGACGCCAGCCCCATCGAGGCCACCTACCTCGGCGTCCCGGGTCGGGACGCCGAGCTTGACGACCTCTCCCCGGACGGCTTCGCCCACCACGCCCACCTCGCGCACCAGACCCTGGCCGCCCTCGACGGCGTCGAGCCCGCCGATGCCGTCGACCGGGTGACCGTCGCCGCCATGCGCGAACGCCTCGGCCTCGTCATCGAGACCCATGACGCCGGCTACGACGCCATGGCCCTCAACGTCATCGCCTCCCCCCTTCAGGCCTGCCGCGACGTCCTCGACCTCATGCCGACGAGCACCCAGGAGAACTGGGCCACCATCGCCGCCCGACTCTGCGCCGTGCCGCAGGCCCTGGAGCAGTACACGCAGACCCTGCTCGCCAGCGCCGACCGGGGACTGGTCACCCCTCGGCGCCAGGTCGAGGCCTGCATCGTCCAGTGCGAGGAGCTCACCGCCTCCGACGGCTTCTTCGCCACCTTCGCGGCGGGAGCGAGCGCCGACGGCACCCCCCTCGACGACGCGGTGCGGGCCGACCTCGACCGCGGCGTTCGGGCCGCCGCGCAGGCCTACGAGCAGATCGGCATCGCGTTGCGCGAGCGCCTGCTCGGGCGCGCACCGACCTCGGATGCCGCGGGGCGCGAACGCTACGGCCTCGCCTCGCGCTCGTTCCTGGGGGCCACCGTGGACCTCGAGGAGACCTACGCGTGGGGGCAGGAGGAGCTTGCCCGGATCACCGACGACATGGCGCGCACCTCCGACCGGATCCTGCCGGGTGCCAGCGTGCGCGAGGCCATCGCCCACCTCGAGGGAGACCCCCGCTACCAGCTGCACGGAACCGATGCGCTGCGCGAGTGGATGCAGGAGCGCGCCGACGAGGTCATCACCGCGATGGCCGACACGCACTTCGACATCCCGGAGCCGGTGCGCACCATCGAGTGCCTGATCGCCCCCACCCAGACCGGTGGCATCTACTACACGGGGCCGAGTGACGACTTCAGCCGACCCGGACGGATGTGGTGGTCGGTGCCCAAGGGCGTCACCGAGTTCGGCACCTGGCGCGAGCTGACGACCGTCTACCACGAGGGCGTCCCGGGGCACCACCTCCAGGTCGGCCAGACCGTCTACCGGCGAGAGCTGCTCAACAAGTGGCGCCGGATGATGTGCTGGACGAGCGGGCACGGCGAGGGATGGGCGCTCTACGCGGAGCGCCTCATGGCCGAGCTCGGCTTCATGGACGACCCGGGCAACTACCTCGGCCTGCTCGACGGCCAGTCGCTGCGTGCCGCCCGTGTCGTCCTCGACATCGGCGTCCACTGCGGCTTCGAGGCCCCGGCCGAGGTAGGTGGCGGGTCGTGGACATACGACAAGGCCTGGACCTTCCTGCGCACACACTCCAACGAGGGTGAGGAGATGTTGCGCTTCGAGCTGAACCGCTACCTCGGCTGGCCGGGGCAGGCGCCGAGCTACAAGGTCGGCGAGCGGCTCTGGCTTCAGCTGCGCGACGAGGCCCAGCAGCGCGCCGGCGACGCGTTCTCCCTGAAGGACTTCCACCGGCGCGCCCTCGACGTCGGGTCGGTGGGGCTCGACGTCCTGCGCGACGCCGTGCTCGACTGATGGGTTCGGAGCCGGCCGGGGACGGGCGCGGGGCCGTGGCCCGGGGGCGCCGGCCCTCGGGGAGCAACACCCGCGAGGCCATCCTCGCGGCCGCAGCCCGCGCGTTCGCCGAGCAGGGCTACCCCCGGACGACGTTGCGCGGCATCGCCAAGGACGCCGGGGTCGACACCCGTTTGGTGTCGCACTACTTCGGCTCCAAGCAGGAGCTCTTCGTGTCGGTGGTCGAGCTCCCGTTCGACCCCGACGTCGTGATTCCCGCACTGCTCCGGCCCGGGCGCACCGGGGTCGGCTTCCGGCTCGCGAGCTTCGCGATCGGCATCATGGACACCCCCGAGGCTCGCCAGACGATGACCGGGCTGCTGCGGGCCGCCGCCTCGGAGGAGGCTGCCGCCGTGCTCGTGCGCGACCTGCTGATGGAGCGCCTCCTCGGCCCGCTGGCCCGACACCTCGGAGGCGACGACCCCACCCTGCGCGCCTCCCTCGCCGCGTCGCAGGTGGCCGGGATGGCGTTCACCCGCCACGTCGTCGGCCTGCCGCGGCTCGCGAGCGCCTCGCGCGACGAGCTCGTGGGTGCTCTCGGCCCGGTGCTCGAGCACTACCTCGTGGGCGACTGGTCGCCACCCCCCCGCTGACAAGGCACAATCCAGCGGTGGAACTCGCCTCGGCCATCGTGGCCATCGTGGCCATCGTGCTCGTCGTCATCGTCGTCAGCCGCCTCGCCGCACCCGTCGGGGTGCCGACGCCGATCGCGCTGCTGCTCGTCGGGGCGGCGCTGTCGTTCGTGCCGTCCCTGCCGCAGCTGACGCTCTCCAGCGACCTCGTCCTGTACGGCCTGCTGCCACCGCTGCTCTACGCCGCGGCCCTGTCGACGTCGCTGCTCGACATCAGGGCCAACCGGGCCGCCATCCTCGGACTCTCCGTCGGGCTCGTGCTCTTCACCGCGCTCGGCGTCGCCGTCGTCGCGTGGCTGCTGCTACCGATCCCCTTCGCCCTCGCCATCGCGCTCGGAGCGATCGTCGCACCCCCGGATGCCGTGGCGGCCACCTCCGTGGCCCGCAGCATCGGCCTGCCCCGGCGCGTGACGACGATCCTCGAGGGTGAGTCGCTGCTCAACGACGCAACCGCCCTCGTCACGTTGCGCACGGCCCTGACGGCGGCCGGGTTGGCCGCCCACGGGGCATCGAGCCACGGTGAGGTCCCCGAGGTGACGGTCCCGTCAGTGGCGACCGACCTGCTCATCGCCTCGGTCGGTGGCGTCGCCATCGGCTTCGTCGCGTTCCTGGCGATCGGCGCGCTGCGTCGCCAGCTGCACGAGGTGCCGGCCGACACCGCGCTGTCGTTCGTCGCGCCCTACATCGCCTTCGTCCCCGCCGAACTCGTCGGCGCCTCCGGGGTGCTGTCGGTCGTCACGGCCGGCCTGCTCCTGGCTCACAAGGCCCCCATCCTGCAGTCGGCACCCTCGCGCCTGGCCGAGCGGATCAACTGGTCGAGCGTCACCTTCGTGCTGGAGAACGCCGTCTTCCTCCTCATCGGGCTCCAGATCGCGTCGCTGCTGGAAGGCGTGGCCGAGGGCGAGGGCTCTCTGCGGCGAACCCTGCTCGTCGGCGTGGCCGTGCTCGTGACCTGCCTGGTGCTGCGGCCGGTGTGGATCGTGCCGTTCACCCTCCTCGGTGCACGCAGGGCACCCGACCGCAGCGACGGCATCCGAGGTGGTCTCGTGAGCTCGTGGGCCGGGATGCGCGGTGTCGTGACGCTCGCGGCGGCCCTGACCCTGCCCGAGGAGACGCCGCTGCGGGCAGAGCTCATCGTGATCGCCCTGGTCGTCACGGTCGGCACGCTCCTGCTGCAGGGGCTGACCCTGCCCTCGCTCGCGCGCGCCCTTGACGTTCGCGGGCCCGACCCGCGCGAGGACGCGCTCGTCGAGGCCACCGTGCTCGGGGCCACGACGGGCGCCGGGCTGCGCCTGATCGAGGCCGACCCGAGCGCCGATCCGGCCGCCGTCGCCGCGATCCGTGACCAGGCCAGTGCCCGGGTGAACCGCAGCTGGGAGCGCCTCGGCACGCTCGGGCCGGGCGACGACGAGACTCCGAGCGAGGCCCATGCCCGGTTGCGCACGGTGATGATCCGCGAGGAGCGCGCCGAGCTGATGCGCATCCGCGACGAGGGCCATGTCGACCACGCGGTGCTGAGCGCGGTGCTGGGCCAGCTCGATGCCGAGGAGACCGCCCTGGTGTGGAGCGCCACCCGCAGCGGTGCCGTGCGAGACTCCCCGCTGCGCCCACCGGACCGCATCGCCGGGGCGTGTGAGCACCTGGCGGCCGCCGAGGTCCCCAAGGCCCCGACCGTCGCCGAGGGCTGCCCGCGCTGCCTCGCCGACGGGGTGCGCTGGGTGCAGTTGCGGGCCTGCGCGACCTGCGGCGAGGTCGGTTGCTGCGACTCCACCCCCGGCCGGCACGCCGACGCCCACTTCCGCGAGACCGGCCACCCGGTGATGCGCAGCATCGAGCCCGGCGAGGCCTGGCGGTGGTGCTACGTTGACGAGATCGTCGGCTGAGTCAGGAGATGCGCCGGATGCCGTCCACCCCCGTCTCGCTCCTGCTCGCCTCCGCGTCCCCCGCCCGTCGCACGACGCTCATCGCCGCGGGCGTGACGCCGCACGTGCGGGTGTCCACCGTCGACGAGGATGCCACCGTGGCTTCGGCCGAGGCCGTGAACGGGCCGCTCGAGGCGCCGGACGTGGCCCTGCTGCTCGCCCGGGCCAAGGCCGAGGACGTCGTCAGCACGATCGAGGCCGAGGAGGCCGACGCGGCAGACCAGGGACTCCCGGACGACCTGCTGGTCCTCGGCTGCGACTCCGTCCTCGAGCTCGACGGCGAGGTGCACGGCAAGCCGGCTGACGCCGCCGAGGCGGTCGAGCGCTGGCAGCGGATGCGCGGGCGCTCCGGCGTGCTGCACACCGGACACTGGCTGGTCGATCTGCGTCACCCCGACGACGGTGGGACGGGCGGCATGGTGGGCGGCACGGCATCCACGACGGTTCACTTCGCGCAGCTCGACGACGACGAGATCACCGCCTACGTCGCGACCGGGGAGCCGCTGCACGTGGCTGGTGCCTTCACGATCGACGGGCTCGGCGGCCCGTTCGTCGCCGCGATCGAGGGTGACCCCAGCACCGTGGTCGGGGTCTCCCTGCCGTTGCTGCGCGAGCTCGTGCGCGGACTCGGGGTGGCCTGGCACGACCTGCGCACCGCCTGACGGTCAGACGGTCAGACGGGCGGGACGTCGCGGCGCTTGTCGGAGAAGTGCCGGTCGCGTCGCGCCGCGTACTGCAGCCGCCGGCGCAGCTCGTCACGCAGCGCATCGGCCTCGATGACCTGGTCGAGCACGAGGTCGGCTGCGAGCCGTTCGAGGTCGACGTCGGCCTCGTACTCGGCGCGCCGGGCGGCGACGAACGCGTCGCGCGCCGCCACCCCCTCCGCCGCCTCGACCTCGGCGATCTTGTTCGCGTACACGGCGTTCACCGCGGCCTCGGGGCCCATGACGGCGATCCGAGCCGTGGGCAGCGCGATCGTGGCGTCCGGGCCGAAGCCCGGGCCGCCCATCGCGTACAACCCGGCCCCGTAGGCCTTGCGCACGACGACGCAGAACTGCGGCACCGTGGCCGAGGCGACGGCCGAGACCATCTTCGCCCCGTGCCGGATGATGCCGCCGCGCTCGACCTCCGAGCCGATCATGAAGCCGGGCACGTCCGCCAGGTAGATGAGCGGGATCGAGAAGGCGTCACACAGCCAGATGAACCGGGTGGCCTTGTCGGCCGAGTCGCTGAAGAGCACCCCACCCTTGACGGCCGAGTTGTTCGCGACGATGCCGACGCTCTCGCCGTCGATGCGCCCGAAGCCGACCACGAGCTCGGCGGCGAAGAGCGGCTTGATCTCGAAGAAGCTGTGTTCGTCGACCAGGCCGTCGATGACCTCGTGGATGTCGAACGGCTGGCTCTCGCGCTCGGGCACGCTCGCCCGGGTCAACGGGGCGGACGGCTCCTCCGCGTGGTAGGTCGGCAGCGGGCCGTGCCAGTTGCCGGGCAGGTAGGAGAAGTACAGCCGAGCGAGCTCGATGGCCTCGGAGTCGTCGTGGGCGAGCAGGTCGCCGACGCCGGAGACGGTGCAGTGCATCCGCGCCCCGCCCATCTCCTCGAGCGAGACCTTCTCCCCCACGACCATCTCGGCCATCCGCGGGCTGCCGAGGTACATGGAGGCGTTGCCCTCGACCATGATGATGACGTCGCAGAAGCTCGGGATGTAGGCCCCACCGGCCGCTGACGGCCCGAACAGGCAGCAGATCTGCGGCACCTTGCCCGACAGGGCGACCTGGTGGTGGAAGATCCGCCCGGCGCCTCGGCGCCCGGGGAACATCTCGACCTGGTCGGTGATCCGCGCGCCCGCGCTGTCGACGAGCCAGAAGACGGGCAGCTCCTCGCGCAGGGCGGCCTCGGTCGCGCGCACGATCTTCTCGACGGTGCGCGCCCCCCAGGACCCGGCCTTGACGGTCGGGTCGTTGGCGATGACGATGACGGGACGCCCGTCGACGGTCCCGCGCCCGGTGACGACACCGTCGGCCGGCAGACCTGGCGCCCGGCTGTTCGCGTAGCGCCCGTCCTCGACGAAGCTGTCCTCGTCGACGAGCAGCGCGATCCGATCGCGCACGTAGAGCTTGTTCTGGGAGGCGAGCTTGGCGGCCGCCTTCTCGGTCGGGCGCTCGGATGCCGTGTGCGCGGCCTCCAGCCGCGCCCGGACGTCCGCGACCCTCGGGTCGCCCCCGTCGGGCTCGGTCATGACGGCAGGCCGAGTGACTTGGCGATGACCATGCGCTGCACCTCGGACGTGCCCTCGCCGATCTCGAGGATCTTGGCGTCGCGGTAGAACCGAGCCACGGGGTACTCCTCCATGAAGCCGTTGCCCCCGAACACCTGCGTGGCGATCCGGGTCGCGGTGACGGCGGCCTCTGAGGTGTAGAGCTTGGCCACGGCCGCCGCCTGCTTGACGTCAGCGACCGAGCGGCGCCCGGCCTCCTGCTCGTCCTTCAGCCACGCGGCCCGGTAGGTCAGCAGGCGCGAGTTCTCCTCCATGACGAGCAGGTCGGCGATGGGGAACGCGACGCCCTGGTTGACCCCGATGGGCCGCCCGAACGCGGTGCGGGTCTTCGCGTAGGCGGTGGCCTCCTCGCGCATCCGGGTGATGAGGCCCAGGGCCAGCGCGCTGATCGCGATCCGCCCGTCGTCGAGGGTCTTGAGGAACTGGCGGAAGCCGTGGCCGCGCTGTCCGAGCAGGTTCTCCTCGGGCACACGGCAGCCGGCGAAGGACAGCCCGTGGGTGTCCGAGATGTTCCAGCCGAGCTTGTCGTAGGGCGCCTCGACGGTGAACCCGGGCGTGCCCGAGGGGATCATGATCGCCGAGATCTCGGGGCGACCGTCGGCGTCGGTCCCGGTGCGGGCGGTGACGGTGACGACCGAGGTGATGTCGGTGCCGGAGTTCGTGATGAACGCCTTCGACCCGTCGACCACCCACTGGCCGTTCTCGAGCACCGCCCTGGTGCGCGTGGCACCCGCGTCGCTCCCGGTATCCGGCTCGGTGAGCCCGAAGCCCGCGAGCGCGCGGCCTGCGACGAGGTCGGGCAGGAAGCGCTCCTTCTGCGCGTCGGTGCCGTAGGTGAGGATCGGGTTGATGCCGAGCCCCACCCCCGCCGAGAGGGTGATGCCGATCGACTGGTCGACGCGGCCGAGTTCCTCGATCGCGATGCACAGGCTGGTGAAGGCGCCGCCGTCGGCGTCCTCGAGCGAGCCGCCATACGCCTCGGGGACGACGAGCCCGAACAGCCCGAGCTCGCCCATGCGGGGCACGAGGCCGGCCGGGAAGTGGTGGTCACGGTCCCACTGGGCGACATGAGGCTCGACGGCCTCGGTGGCGAAGTCGCGCACGACCGCCCGGAAGTCCTCGTGGTCCTTGCTCAGCTCGAACATCGGCGCTCCTTCGCGCAGGGGCCGGACACCGGATCTCGGTGGCGCGGCGGTGACACGTTCTTGACGTTGACGTCAACGTAAAGCAATACTGCCTCCCATGACAAGTCCCACGACGGATGCCGTGCGCTCACCCGCCGCTCGCCGCGCCCGTTCCGGCCACGCAGGGCCCGCCGAGCGCGACCGCACGTGGTCCATCGCCCAGGTGGCGGAGGAGTTCGGCGTCACGCACCGGACCGTGCGTCACTACGAGGAGCTCGGCCTCATCTCTCCCGAGCGACGGGGAACGGCCCGCGTGTACCACCGGCGAGACCGCACCCGGCTCGGGCTCATCCTGCGGGGCCGGCGGCTCGGCTTCCCGCTCGAGGAGATCCGCACGATCATCGACCTCTACGACGCGCCGCGGGGGCGGCGCAGCCAGCTCGAGTACGTCCTGGCCCAGATCGGCGAGCGCCGCACCGACCTCGAGCAGCGGCGCCGGGACCTCGAGTCGACGCTGGCCGAGCTGGCGGACTTCGAGCGACGCTGCCGCGAGGACCTCGAGGGATTGGACGAGCCGGGCAGCGTCCGCTGAGGTACTGCTGATTCGAGGGATTCCTGCACGGATCCACGTGCGGTAACACCTCGACCCCCGCAGGTCAGCGGGGCTGGCCCGCCAGGAACGCGTCGATCTCGGCCCGGGTCGGGGCCGTGTCCGGGCCGCGTCGGGTCACCTTGATGGCCGCTGCCGCATTCGCCCGGGCAGCAGCGTCAGCCCACGACGCCCCCGTGGCCCGCTCCGCGAGCAGCACCCCGGTGTGGGTGTCCCCCGCGCCGTTGGTGTCCACCGGCCGTTGCGGGTGCCCCGGGCAGTGCGTCGTGCGGCCGGACTCGCGCACCGCGCACCCGCGAGCGCCGTCGCGAACGATCGTCACGGCATCCGGTGCGAGGAGGGTGGCGACGACCTCGGCGGCCTCGCGCATCCCCCGCACCCCGGTGAGCGCGGCTGCCTCGTCGGCGTTGCCGGTCCAGACATCGGTGCGTGCGAGCACCCGGTGACGCAGCGGCTCGGCCAGGCCGGCGAAGGTTGCCCCGGGGTCGAGGACGACGACGACACCATCGGCCAGGGTGTCCAACCACTCGACGAGCGGGTCACGGGTGCGGCCCACCAGGGAATACCCGCTGACGCACACGAGGTCTCCGGGTTCGGGGGCGGATGCCGCGAGCGAATCGAGCGTGATCTGCCGCTCGGCACCCTGGGTGGTCACGAAGGTGCGTTCGGCACTGGGCTCGACGAGCACGACGCACACGCCCGTGTCGAGGTCGGCCACCGGTGGCGCCGACAGCGTCACCCCCTCGGCGGCCAGCGCCGCCCGCACGAGGTCACCGTTGTGCCCGGTGCCGACGGCCCCCGCGTGCACGCACTCGACGCCCGAGCGCGCCGCGGCGAGCAGGATGGTCACCGCTCCCCCTGCGTAGCGACGGTACGACGTCGCCATGACGTTGCCGCCGCGCACCGGCAGGGACGGCACCTCCATCACGGCGTCGACGAGGGCCTGGGCGGTGTGGATGACGCGAGGCATGGGCTGAGTATTGCCGCTGCTCACTCCACGAGGGCGCGCACCGCGTACAGCTCGGGGAAGAACGTGAGGTCGAGCGCCTTGCGCAGGAAGCCGACTCCGCTCGACCCACCGGTGCCCTGCCGGTGCCCGATGGTGCGGGTGACGACCTGGAGGTGGCGGAAGCGCCACTGCTGGAACAGGTCCTCGATGTCGACGAGCTCCTCGCAGGTCTCGTAGACGCCCCAGTGCTCGGACGGCGAGGCGTACACCGCCTCGAACACCGCGACGAGGTCCTCATCGAGCCGGTAGGGCTGGGTGACGTCGCGCTCGAGCACCGCCTCGGGAACGGCGTACCCGCGCCGGGCGAGGAAGCGCAGGAACTCGTCGTAGATCGTCGGTTCACCGAGCAGGCGCATCAGCTCGGCGTGCTCGTGGGGGCTGTGCTCGAAGACGCGCACCATGTCGGCGTTCTTGTTGCCGAGCAGGAACTCCACGGCCCGGTACTGGTGGCTCTGGAACCCCGAACTCGTCGCGAGGAAGGGCCTGATCTGCGCGTACTCACTCGGGGTGAGGGTGGCCAGGACGTCCCACTGCTCCACGAGCTGCTTCTGCACGTGCTTGACCCGGGCCAGCCGCTTCAGCGCCGGCGGGAGCTCGTCGGCGGCGATGAGGGCGCGGGCCGAGTGCATCTCGTGCAGCAGCAGCTTGAGCCAGAGCTCGGCGACCTGGTGCTGGATGATGAAGAGCAGTTCGTCGTGCTGCTGGGGTTCACTGCGCGGATGCTGTGCGGCGAGCAACGTGTCGAGGTCCAGGTAGGCGCCGTACGACATCGCCTTGCTGAAGTCGGTGGAGATGCCTTCTTCCAGCACTCGCTGGGCCCGGTCCACGGCGTCATCGCTCATGGGGGACATGATGCCCTCCTGGAGGAGCCGGCCCCGGGGACACCAGCCGTTCAGGTCAGCGGGTCTCCACGTCGACCAGGGCGGCGTGCCCCGACCCGTCGACGCGAACCGTGGCCACCGCGCGACCGTCGCGAACGGCATCCTCGAGCGCCCTGGCCTCGCCCTGCGGCAGGAACCAGCTCTCGATGCCACAGCGCAACCGCCAGCTGGAGTCGTCACAGGTCAGGTAGAGCCCGTCGGTCGGCGCCGTGCGCACGATCTCGCCACCGACCCAGACCTCGCCCTGCTGCCGCAGCGGCACGTAGGCGGTGCCGCGCGCGGCGTCCAGGGCCTGCTGCTCCTCCTCGGTGAGCGGGTTGCCCTCGTCGAACTGCTGGCGGGGCAGGTCGGGGTAGTCGAGGTCGACGTAGGCACCGCGGAAGGGGTCGATCGGGTCGACGGGCTGCACCCGCAGCACGACCTCGTCGCCGGTGAACCGCGCCGACAGCTGCGGCCAGAGAGCGACGGCGAGCAGCGCCAGACTGGTCAGCACCACCCCCACGACCCGGGCGAGGTGCCCGTTTCGGCTGCGCCCCGTCGGGGGCAGCGGCTGCTGCGCCGGATCGGGTCGGATGCCGGTCTCGATGGTGGTCATGACAGGGCCTCCTTGGTCTCGCTCACGAGCCGTCGCCGGCCCCGGTCGGCGAGGATGCCGGTGCCGAGCAGGACGAGGCCGACGATGAGGAACAGCGCCGCACCCGACACGATCGGAGCGAACACGGCGAATGCCTGAACGGTCACGAAGATGACCAGGGCCCCGGTCGCCAGCCACGTGAGGCGGCTCGCGTCCCGCATCCCGCCGAGCACGGCATACCCGCTCGCGACGAGCAGGTAGGCGACGACGGCGAAGACGGCACGTGCCCACGCCCCGGGCGGCAGGTTGGCCGTGTCCATGACGTCCTGGTCGAAGCGCCACAGCGACAGCGCGATCGTCAGGGCCAGCGCCAGCGCCGACAGGGCCACCTCGAACCGGTCGATGCGGCCTCCGCGCGCCAGGGCCAGCACGGCGAGACCGCCCGCGACCGCGAGGCCGAGCCACAGCGCGATGCTGCCCGCAGCCTCACCCCAGGCGAACGGAAACGCGGCGATGAACAACGCCACCAGGCCCAGCGCCGCCCCGATCTCGCGCCACGGCAGGGCGAAGTCTCGCCAGCCGAGGATGTTGTGCACCACCCCGATCGAGACCCCGGCCAGGGCAGCGACCGCGAGGGCGGTCGAGACGGCGAAGGCGCCCTCCCCGCCACTCATGACCTGCCAGAGGAACCAGAAGGCGATCAGACCGATGCCGAGAACGAGGGGCGCCAGCCCTCGGACGGCATACGCCCACAGCACGGCGCCCAGACCCCACACCCCGACGAGGATCGGCTCGAACGCCGGAACCTGCAGGCTCTGCGCCGCCTGGAACACCACGGCCCCGAAGGCACCCGCGGCGAGCAGGCGCACCGCGCCCACGACGGGGGATGCCGTGTCGCCCTCGCGCTCGCGGCGCGCGGCGAGCACCTCGGCGGCACCGATGAGCCCCAGCCAGATCACCACCATGAGCAGGAAGCGCACGAGCGGCGACATCTGGTCCAGGTTCGACGCGACGAGCCAGATCAGGCCGAGCCCGACGAAGCAGGCCCCGAGGGTGAGGACGATGTGCGAGAGGGTGAAGCGCCGGCTCGCGACGTAGCGGTTGCGGATGGCCGAGGCGGCAACCGGGTCGACGAGCCCTTCGGACTGCCAGTGGGCCAGTTGGCCCTCCAGCCAGTGCAGCTGACGGGGGGTCGCGGTGACGACGACGGGGGTGTGAGGGGTGGGGCCCGGCGGACCGGGCTGACCGGGCGAACCAGCAGGTGCGTCCGGGGGGATGGTGGGCGGCGCGGTCATCGCGGGCTCCTCGTCGTTGGTCCATCACCTAAGGTGGTGCACCTTCATCGTCCTCCTGCCCGGCGCGGAGGCGCCATGAGCTCGGACACTCACCCGCACGTGGCGTCTGCGCCCGGCGAGGCTGTCGAGCCCTCGTCGAGGGGAGGCAACACGCAGGGGTGGGCTCGACGCTGCGCGTGTTGCCTCCTCTCGACGTCCGGGACGACCGTTTCGACGTCGGGGACGACCGCTCGTGGAGTACGTCACACCGCAGCACGAGCGGCGCCCCACCACCGGTCGATCGCGCCGCTGGTCACGCTAGAGTCCGAAGCATGGCCATCAGCAAAGTCCTCATCGCCAACCGCGGTGAGATCGCCGTCCGCATCGCCCGCGCCTGCACCGACCACGGGATCGCGTCCGTCGCCGTGTACGCCGAGCCCGACCGCGACGCACTGCACGTCAAGGTGGCCGACGAGGCCTACGCCCTCGGGGGCACGACGCCCGGCGACTCCTACCTGCTCCAGGACAAGCTGATCGAGGTCGCCCACCAGGCGGGCGCGGATGCCGTGCACCCCGGCTACGGGTTCCTCGCCGAGAACGCCGGCTTCGCGCAGAAGGTCATCGACGCCGGTCTGGTGTGGATCGGGCCCGGCCCCGAGGCCATCGACAGCCTCGGCGACAAGGTCAAGGCACGCCACATCGCCCTCGCGGCCAACGCGCCACTCGTTCCCGGCACGCCCGACCCCGTCGAGGGCCCCGACGAGGTCGTCGAGTTCGCGAAGCAGCACGGGCTGCCCGTCGCCATCAAGGCGGCCTACGGCGGCGGCGGCCGCGGGCTGAAGGTCGCCCGCACCCTCGAGGAGATCCCGGAGCTGTTCGAGTCGGCGGTGCGTGAGGCCGTCACGGCCTTCGGTCGCGGCGAGTGCTTCGTCGAGCGCTTCCTGGACCACCCCCGCCACGTCGAGACCCAGTGCCTGGCCGACCAGCACGGCAACGTCGTCGTCGTCTCCACCCGCGACTGCTCGCTCCAGCGGCGCAACCAGAAGCTCGTCGAAGAGGCCCCGGCCCCGTTCGTCACCGACGAGCAGCACACCGAGCTCGTTCGCGCCTCCAAGGAGATCCTGCGCCGCGCCGGGTACGTCGGCGCCGGCACCTGCGAGTTCCTCGTCGGGCCGCAGGGCGACATCTCCTTCCTCGAGGTCAACACCCGCCTGCAGGTCGAGCACCCGGTCTCCGAGGAGGTCACCGGCATCGACCTGGTGCGCGAGCAGTTCCGCATCGCCGACGGTGAGGCCCTGACCTACCCAGACCCCGAGCCGCACGCACACTCCATCGAGTTCCGCATCAACGGCGAGGATGCCGGTCGCGGCTTCCTCCCGGCGCCGGGCACCGTCACGACGATGCGCGTCCCGCAGGGCCCCGGGGTCCGCTGGGACTCCGGCCTGCTCGAGGGCGACACCGTGGCAGGCGCGTTCGACTCGATGATCGCCAAGCTCATCGTCACCGGCCGCACCCGCACGCAGGCCCTGGCCCGGGCCCGCCGTGCGCTCGACGAGCTCGTCATCGAGGGCATGCCGACCGTCACGCCCTTCCACCGCGCCGTCGTCGCCGACCCGGCCTTCGCCCCGGCCGACCCGGACGAGAAGTTCACGATCCACACCCGCTGGATCGAGACCGAGTTCGACAACACCATCGAGGCCTACTCCGGCGGCTCCGCTGACGCCCCCGAGGCGCAGGACCGCCAGAGCATCGTCGTCGAGGTGGGCGGGAAGCGGCTCGAGGTCTCCCTGCCCGCTGGCCTGTCCCTCGGTGGCGGCGCCGGCCACGGCGGGCACGGTGCCCGCAAGAAGGCGCCGAAGCGGTCCACGGGCGCGAAGGCGGGTGCCGCGGCATCCGGCGACTCCCTCACCGCTCCGATGCAGGGCACCATCGTCAAGATCGCGGTCGAGGAGGGCGCCACGGTCGCGGCAGGTGACCTCGTCGTGGTGCTCGAGGCGATGAAGATGGAGCAGCCGATCACCGCTCACCGGGCTGGTGTCGTCACCGGCCTGTCGGCAGAGGTCGGCGCCACGGTGTCCAACGGTGCCGTGCTCTGCGAGATCAAGAACGCCTGACCCGGCGCCCACCCCACATCCGGCCGCGAGAACTTTCTCGCCCGATGCCAGAAGGTTCACCTCGACACCACAACGGATGTGGCGCAAAGGTGAACCCTCTGGTGTGAAGCAGGTGCACTGGGGTCAGGACTGCGGCGGGGTCTCCTGCACCCGTCCAGCCCGTGGCGGGGCCGAGGCGATGCCGAGCCCGGACCGCAGCGCTTGGCTGCCCTTGCCGACGTGTGCCGAGTACTTCGGGTGAAGCCTGCTGCGCACGGTGTCCTCCAAACGGCCCAGCGCCGCATTGACCTGAGCGGGGTTCTTCTGGGCGTACTCGCGGGCCTGTTGGGCCACGGTGATGAGCGCCGCCAGCTTGATCGCACGACGTGCCATGGGTGTCCTCCTGGGTGGATCGGGGTCACAGGGTCTGTGGGGTCAACCCATGATCACCCGCCGAGGTTCCCCAGACGCCCGCGGCGTCAGGAGGATTCCGACTCAGTGCCGAGCACAGCCTTGAGTGGGACGGGTGCACCTGACTGCGCGCAGGGAGGGGGTCAGTCAGTAGGTGACGTGCAGGCGGCGGGCCGCCTCGGCGATCGACCCCGACAGCGACGGGTACACCGTGAAGGTCGAGGCCACCTGGTCGACGTTGAGCCGGTGCTGCACGGCCAGGGTCACCGGGAAGATCAGCTCGGAGGCACGCGGTGCCACAACGACACCACCCAACACCAGCCCCGAACCCCGGTGGGCGAAGAGCTTGACGAACCCGTCGGTGATGCCGAGCATCTTCGCGCGCGGGTTGCGCGCGAGCGGCAGCGTGATGACGTCGGCGCGCACCCGGCCGCTCTCGACGTCGGCGTGCGACACCCCGACGGTCGCGATCTCGGGGTCGGTGAAGATGTTGGCGCTGACGTAGTGCAACGGCAGCGGCGCCACGGCGTCACCGAGGGCGTGCGCCATCGCCGTGCGCCCCTGGGCCGCGGCGACCGACGCCAGCGGCAGCACCCCCGTGCAGTCACCGGCCGCGTAGACACCGCGCACCGAGGTCCGCGACACCTTGTCGACGACGACGTGCCCCGACGGGGACAGCTCGACCCCGACCTCCTCGAGCCCGATCCCCCGCGTCAGGGGGGTCGACCCCACTGCGAGCAGCGCGTGCGACCCCTCGACCACGCGACCGTCCTCCAGGGTCACCCGCACGCTGGCATCCGTGCGCTCCACCGCGGCCATCCGCGAGCGCGACAGCACCTCCATGCCCCGGCGACGGAACACGTCCTCGATGACCGTGGCGGCATCCGGGTCCTCGCCGGGCAGCACCCGCTCCCGCGAGGACACGAGCACGACCTGCGACCCGAGGCCGAGGTAGGCCTGTGCCAGCTCGGCACCCGTGACACCGGACCCGACGACCACGAGCCGCTCGGGCAGCGTCTCCAGGTCGTAGATCTGCTGCCAGGTGAGGATGCGCTCGCCGTCGGGGCGGGCGGTGTCCATGACGCGCGGGGTGGCGCCCGTCGCGACGAGCACGACGTCGGCAGCGAGGTCCTCGGCACCCTCGGCACCGTCGGCGCCCTCGACCCGCACCGACGTGGGCGAGGTGAGGGATGCCGTGCCGGCGACGTGGCGCACCCCGACCTCGGCCAGCCGGGTCGAGATGTCGGCGCTCTGGGCGGCGGCCAGCGCACGCACCCGCCGGTTGACCTCGAAGAGGTCGGCGACGGCATCCGACACCTCGTCGCCCTCGGAGTCCTCGAGGTTGACGCCCAGCCCGTGGGCGGTCTCGAAGTCGCTCATGTAGTCGGCGGTGGAGATGAGCGCCTTGCTCGGCACGCAGTCGGTGAGCACGGCGGCCCCGCCGATGCCGTCGCGCTCGACGATCGTGACGTCGGCCCCGAGCTGGGCCGCGACCAGGGCGGCTTCGTACCCGCCGGGACCTCCACCGAGGATGACGACCTTGCTCGACCGTGCGTTCACGGAACCCATCCAACCACTGCGGAGAACGGGCTGCGGCGAGCGGCTCCGTCCAGCGCCCGTGCCTCACATCAGGCGTAGGTGGGCAACGGCTCGTCGCGCCGTGTCATCGGGGCCGTGGGCTCGTTACACGCACTTGTACGTGAAGGACCGGATCGTCGAGTTGCCCGTCACCGTGGCGCTCTTCACAGAGCGCTTGTTCGTATAGATCGACTGCACGCCAGCAGGCCGCGGGCTCCACCAATGTGTGACGTTCGCGGAGTCAACCCAGTTGCCCGATGTCGCGCCGGGGGAATCACTGATCAACTTGACTGTCTTGTCTGGCGCGCACGCCATCGCGTACATGCGAGCCTCGTAGATTGCTGCGTGCGCCATCGCGGGCCACACGCCGATGAGGCACGCGAGCGCGGCAACGGGCGCCAAGGTACGACGAGTCATGACTTCCTCCCCAGAGTCATTGGGAGCGCCTGAACCGCGGTTTGCGGCCGCTTGCGAGCAATAGTCAAGACCTGTGGATCGGCGTGTCACGCGACTTGCTGATCACCTCCTGATTCGAGGCTCGTGTCTTCGGGTCGTTCGACGAGGATCCCTCGCTCGAAGGTGGCTCCGGCTCGCACGAGCGCGACGAGATGGGGCGCGTTGACCGCCCGCCACCGGGCCTGCGCGGCCTGGATCAGCTTGAACGCCATCGCGACCCCAGCAGCGCGCGAGCCAGGGCCCTTGGTGACCCGCTGACGCAGCCGCACGGTCGCGAACGTCGACTCGATCGGGTTCGTCGTGCGCAGGTGGACCCAGTGCTCGGCGGGGAAGTCGAAGAACGCCAGCAGCACGTCGAGGTCATCGATGATCTTCGCGGCCGCCTTGGGCCACTTGACCCCGTACTGCGCCGCGAACGCCCTCGCCGCCGCGGCGGCATGTTCACGGTCTTCGGCGTTCCAGATCTCCGCGAGGGCGGCCTTCGCGCCCGGCTGCGCCGACTTCGGGAGGCAGTTGAGGACGTTGGCGATCTTGTGGAACCAGCAGCGCTGCTCACGGGTGCCCGGGAACACCTGCCGCACCGCGGCCCAGAACCCCAACGCCCCATCGCCGACCGCGAGCACCGGTGCCCTCATCCCGCGCCGCTGGCACGAGCGCAGCAGGTCCGCCCACGACTCGGTGGACTCGCGGTGCCCGTCGTCCAGGGCGATGAGCTCCTTGGTGCCGTCAGCGCGCACCCCGATCATCACCAGCAGACACACCTTGTCCTGCTCGAGGCGGACCTTGAGGTGGATCCCGTCGACCCACACGTACACGTAGTCGACCTCAGCCAAGGAGCGTTGGTTGAACGCCCTGGCCTCGTCCTGCCAGGCCTTGGTCAACCTCGTGATCGTCGTCGGCGACAGCCCGTGGCCGGTGCCCAGGAACTGCGTCAACGCCGGCGCGAAATCCAAGCTCGACAGCCCGTGTAGGTACAACAGCGGCAACACCTCCGCCACCTGCGGGGACTTGCGCGCCCACGCCGGCAGGATCGCCGAGGAGAACCGGACCCGCTGCCCGCTGACCTCATCGACCCGCCTGTCGTTGACCCGCGGCGCCCGCACCGGCACCGCCCCAGCAGCGGTGGTCACCTCCCGCGGCTCGTGGAACCCGTTACGGACCACCAACCGCCGACCGGCCTCATCACGCTCGTGCGCGTGGGCCTCGATGTACGCGGCAACCTCGGCCTGCAACGCCACCGCGAGCAGCTGCCGGGCACCATCACGCACGACCTGGTCGAGCAACGACCCGCCACACCCGGTGCCCTTCTCGTGCGACTCGTTCTCCTCGTGGACTACCTTGAGCATGGGCGTACCTTCCCGAGCCGGCGCGCCAACGCCGACCCTGATCAGACTTGCATGGGCTTCAGATCTTGCTCGGGAGGTACGCCCTCTTCACGACACCTCGCCGAGGCCCATCCACAGGTTCTGATCATTGCTCGCCGCTTGCCCTCAAGATGCTCGACACAGTAGAGGGGCATGCACGCTGATGCAACAGCGGATCACTCAGCACCGGTGGTCGCGGTGTCCGGCGCGACATTCCTCGGTGGGCGCGGCCGAATCATCACCCGGAAGCCCGAGCCACGATCGTGACACTGCATGCAGAAACATGGGGATGCCGGACACAGCGGCTCTCGCTGTGCCCGGCATCCGCTCAGGCAGGTACTGCGGTGAACTCAGGGGTCACTGGGCCTCAGGGGGTCACTGGGGCATCAGGACGGTGTCGATGACGTGGATGACGCCGTTGCTTGCCTCGACGTCGGTCGCCGTCACGTTGACGGTGTTGCCGGCCACGTCGGTCAGCGAGACCTTGTCGCCGTCGACGTTGACGGTCAGCTCGCCGCCCTGGACGGTCGCGACCTTCTGGCCGTCGAGCTTGACGACGTCAGCGGCCATGACCTTGCCGGGCACGACGTGGTAGGTGAGGATCTGGGTCAGGTCACCCTTGGGGTCCTTCAGGAGGGTGTCGACCGTGCCGGCCGGCAGCTTCTCGAAGGCGGCGTCGGTCGGGGCGAACACCGTGAACGGGCCGGTGCCCTTGAGGGTGTCGACGAGCTCGGCAGCCGTCAGGGCGGCAGCCAGGGTCGTGAAGTCGCCGGCCGCGACCGCGGTGTCGACGATGTCGGACGCCGCCATGGTCTCGCTCGGCGACGGGGAGGGCGCCTCGGTGGTGGCGGCCGCGGAAGCGCTGGAGGCTGCGGGCTCGGCCTCGTCGCTCCCACAGGCGGCGGTGGTCAGGGCGAGGGCCAGGACGGCGGCCACGGGAAGGATGCGTCGCATCGGAGGAGTCCTTTCGGGGGGTGAAGCTCTGGGTTGGTCTGACACCCCTTCTTCCGCGGGGACCCCGGGCGTGGATGCACCTTCTTCGACAAAGTTTTGACGTAGGTGCAGATGGGCTCGGGTCGGTACGCTGCGCAGCGTGACCGACAACGCCGCCGCCCACGCCCTGTCCGACCCCGCGACCGACCCGTTCGCCGTCGCCGACGCCGCCGCCGCGGTCATCCGCGAGCGCACCGGGGTGGCATCGCACGACGTCGCCCTGGTCCTGGGCTCCGGCTGGGGCCAGACCGGTGACCTCATCGGCGAGACCCTCACGACGATCGACAACGCCGACGTCCCCGGGTTCGCCAAGGCGGCCGTCGCCGGCCACTCGGGCGTCATGCGCTCGGTCGCCATCGGCGACACGGGTCGCCGCGCGCTGGTCTACGGCACCCGCACCCACTACTACGAGGGTCACGGCGTGCGCGCGGTCGTGCACGGCATCCGCACCGCCGCCGCCGCCGGCTGCCGCACCGTCGTCATCACCAACGGGTGCGGAGGGCTGCGCGAGGAGTGGGCGCCGGGCACCCCCGTGCTCATCAGCGACCACATCAACCTCACCGCGACCTCCCCCATCGAGGGCGCGAACTTCGTCGACCTCACCGACGTGTACTCCCCCCGGCTGCGCGCCCTCGCCAAGGAGATCGACCCCGACCTCAAGGAAGGCGTCTACGTACAGTTCCGGGGGCCGCACTACGAGACCCCCGCGGAGGTGCGCATGGCCGGCATCCTCGGCGGTGACCTCGTCGGCATGTCGACCTCGCTCGAGGCGATCGCCGCCCGCCAGAGCGGGCTCGAGGTGCTCGGCATCTCGCTCGTGACCAACCCGGCTGCCGGCATCTCGAAGACGCCGCTCAACCACGAAGAGGTCCTCGAGGCCGGCCGCGAGGCCGCGCAGCGCTGTGGTCGACTCCTCGCCGCCGTCGTCGCCAAGATCTGAGGATGCCGTGAGCGCTCACCTGACCGACCTGCTCGCCGCCGCCCGCGCCTGGGCGGCCGATGACCCGGACGCCGTGACGCGCGACGAGCTCGCCGGCCTCGCCGACGCGGCTGGGGGCGGCGACGAGGGCGCGGCCGCGGAGCTGGCCGACGCCATGGCCGGGATGCTCGAGTTCGGCACGGCCGGGCTGCGCGCGAAGCTCGGTGGGGGCAACAACAGGATGAACCGGGCCGTGGTGATCCGGGCGGCCGCCGGGCTCACGGCCTACCTGAGAACGCTGAACCCCGAGCCGTTCGTCGTCGTGGGCTTCGACGCCCGCACGAACTCCGACGTCTTCGCCCGCGACACCGCGGCCGTCGTCGTCGCCGCCGGTGGGCGGGCCGCGATCCTCAACCGCACCATGCCCACCCCGGTGCTCGCCTACGCGATCCGCTGGCTCGGTGCGGATGCCGGTGTGATGGTCACCGCCTCGCACAACCCCCCGCAGGACAACGGCTACAAGGTCTACCTCGGCGACGGGTCACAGATCGTCTCGCCGGTCGACGCCCTCATCGCCGAGCAGATCGCGCAGGTCTCGTCGGTGTCGGATGTGGCCCGGGCCGACGACGGCTGGGAGACCCTTGGCGACGACGTGTGGCAGGACTACCTGCGCGACGCCGCCGCCGTGGTCGAGCACGGCGCCGCAGCGCAGCTGTCGGTCGTGCACACCGCGCTGCACGGGGTCGGCACGGAGACCGTGCTGGCCGCGTTCGAGCGGGCCGGGTTCGCGGCGCCGAACATCGTGGAGAGCCAGGCCCAACCCGACCCGGCCTTCCCGACGGTGTCCTTCCCCAACCCCGAGGAGCCGGGCGCGATCGACGTCGCCATCGAGCTCGCGGAGCAGACCGGGCCCGACGTCGTCATCGCCAACGACCCGGACGCCGACCGCTGCGCGGCCGCGGTGCCGGGGCCCGGGGGCTGGCGGATGCTGCGCGGTGACGAGGTCGGCGCCCTGCTCGGCGCGCACCTGCTCGCCAAGGGCGCCACTGCCGGGGTGCTGCCCGACTCGGCGGAGTGCGTGTTCGCCAACTCGATCGTCTCCTCGCGACTGCTCTCCGCGATGTGCCGGGCGGCCGGGGTGCGTCACGAGGAGACGCTCACCGGCTTCAAGTGGATCTCCCGGGTGCCCGGGCTGCGCTACGGCTACGAGGAGGCACTGGGCTACTGCGTCGACCCGGCACAGGTGCGCGACAAGGACGGCGTCAGCGCCGCGCTGCTCTTCGCCGAGCTGGCCGCGGGACTGAAGGCCCGGGGCCGCAGCGTCGACGACCTGCTCGACGACCTCGCCCGAGCCCACGGGGTGCACGCCACCGACGCCTTCTCGGTGCGCGTCGAGGACCTCTCGCTCATCGGCGAGATCATGGCGCGACTGCGCGCCACCCCGCTGACCTCGGTGGCCGGGGTCGACGTCGCCCGGGCCGACGACCTCGCCCAGGGTGACGGTGGCCTACCCCCGACCGAGGGACTGCGCTACTACCTGGCCGACGAGTCACGGATCATCGTGCGCCCCTCGGGCACCGAGCCCAAGCTCAAGGTCTACCTCGAGGTCATCGAGCCGGTCGGCGCCGAGGAGGAGGTCAAGACCGCCCGGACCCGCGCTGGGAGCCGGCTGGCCGGCATCCGGGCCGACCTGGAGGCCGCGACCCGCCTCTGACCCTCGTCCCCAGATCGAGAGGAGGCAACACGCAGGCCGTAAGGCGCCGTCTCCTGCGTGTTGCCTCCTCTCGACGGGCCCACTCGGGCTGAGACCCGCCGTAGACTCCGCAGGTGAGCACCGCCACCGACGTCGACCCCACCGCCCGCGCCCGCGACCTGCTCGGGGTGTCCCGGCTGACCAACCAGGCCCTCACCAGCTGGCTGCACGGCCTGCCCGGGGTTGACCAGGTCGGCTGCGAGGCCAGGGCCGCCGCGCTCGGCACCCGTTCGATCAAGACGACGAGCAAGGCGTGGGCCATCGACACCGCCATCTCGATGATCGACCTCACGACCCTCGAGGGCGCCGACACCCCGGGCAAGGTCCGCGGCCTCGCGGCCAAGGCCCTGGTGCCCGACCCCACCGACATGAGCACCCCACGGCCTGCGGCCCTGTGCGTGTACGGCGACATGGTGGCCGTCGCCAAGGACGCCCTCGGTGGTGCGCCCATCAACGTCGCAGCCGTCGCCACGGCGTTCCCGAGCGGGCGGGCGAGCATGCCGGTCAAGCTGGCCGACACCCGTGACGCCGTCGAGGCCGGCGCCGACGAGATCGACATGGTCATCGACCGCGGCGCGTTCCTCAGCGGCGACTACCTCACCGTCTTCCGCGAGATCGCCGAGGTCAAGCAGGCCTGCGGCAGCGCCCGGCTCAAGGTGATCATGGAGACCGGCGAGCTCGTGACCTATGACAACGTGCGTCGCGCCTCGTGGCTGTCGATGCTCGCCGGCGGCGACTTCATCAAGACCTCGACCGGCAAGATCTCCCCCGCCGCGACGCTGCCCGTCACCCTCGTCATGCTCCAGGCCGTGCGCGACTGGCA